>NZ_BTHG01000002.1:0-327736 GCF_045862875.1 Francisella sciaenopsi | reverse complement strand
ACCTTATTCGAAAACTGCGAACCAGCCTTGTCCTCTATACCATTACCTTGGTTCATAGCTGTAACCGAGGCTAAGCCAGATGCCATAGATGGTGGAGGATTGTTTTTTGTTTCAGGAAGACCCGCCCCTTTCTCAGCGATTTGGTCAAATTCCGTTAAACCAGGCATGACACTATTAGCAAATGTTGCTCCAACCATACAAACTAGCGCAAAAAATACAATTAACTTTTTCATTGTGAAATAAATAGACATAAACGAGATATTTGGCAGAGAGTATCTACTATTTGAGATAATTATGCAAATTAAATTAGCTATTTTTTTCGCATAATGCTACTATTTTTAGAAATTTGCACAGTTAAAAACACACCATATAAAACAATATGTCGGCAGAATTCAAAAAATCTCTAATAGAACACAAAGCTGTGATATGGGGATTACTCAATAGAGAGATTACCACCAAGTTTGGTGATAGCTACTTCGGCTATGCATGGATAGTTATAGAACCAATGCTTTTTATAATAATGTTCTACGCCATGTACACGTTTTTAGGAAGATCTACAGGCAATATGTCTATACTACTTTTTCTCCTAACAGGAATAATTCCTTTTTTCTTTTTTAGAAATTCATTCCAAGGCGCATCTGGCGCCATCTCTGCTAACCAGTCATTACTGGCATACAGGCAGGTCAAAATTATTGATACTATTTTAGCCAGAATACTACTCCAAGCAGTGACATCTGCAATATCAACAATAATATTAACCGCACTAATAATATACCTAAATAGTGGCACAACCATTTACCACCCTATTCGCATAATCTACATAGTATTTATATTACTAGCACTTACACTGGGGGGGTCATTGATACTCGCTGTAATCTCATATTACTATATAGATTTACCTAAGTTTATGGGGATAGTTAACCGCATTTTGTTCTTTACTTCTGGAGTGTTTTTTAGTTTAAATGACTTCCCTCCAAATATTGCTTACTATCTTTCATTTAACCCAATTCTTCAAATTATCGAATTTATCCGCTCTGCATTTAGTGTCGAGCATCTTAATACCTATTTAAGCTACAACTATTTGATTACTTTTACAATTTGCACTCTTTTTTTAGGTATTTTGTGCTACTATGTGGCAAGAAAAAATATTATAATGAATGCAAGATCAAGGTAACTTACAAATATGATACAACTAGTAAATGCTACTAAATTTTATAATATTCGTGGTCATAGGCACTATATTTTAAAAGATGTTAATTATACTTTTCCTGAAGGCAAGAGTATAGGCATACTTGGTCGTAATGGCGCTGGTAAATCCACATTTTTGCGTATGCTTGGTGGTCTTGAATACCCAAACTCTGGGAAAATAATTACTACCAGCTCGATATCATGGCCTGTAGGACTAACCGCAGGTTTTCAAGGTAGCCTCTCGGCACGTGAGAATATCAAATTTGTTTGTCGTATTCACCGCAAAAATCGTCGTGAGATGAAGCAGATTGAAGAATTTGTCTATGATTTTGCAGAGATTGGAGAGTTCTTCGATATGCCTATCAAAACATATAGTTCCGGTATGAAAGGTAGAGTAAATTTTGGATTATCTATGGC
Source organism: Francisella sciaenopsi (assembly GCF_045862875.1). Lineage (NCBI taxonomy): Bacteria > Pseudomonadati > Pseudomonadota > Gammaproteobacteria > Thiotrichales > Francisellaceae > Francisella > Francisella sciaenopsi. The sequence goes on along the minus strand of NZ_BTHG01000002.1, from coordinate 326,131 downwards.
TTTTGAATTTGATTACTATTTAGTCGATGAGGTGACGGGAGTAGGAGATCCAAAATTTAAGAGCAAAGCTAAATTAGAATTTGACAGGGTAAAAAAGAAATCGAATATCATTATGGTTACACATAGTATGACCGAATTAAAAAAAAATGTTGATATTGCTGTACTACTAGAAAATGGTAAAATAACTATATTTGAAGACATTGACGGAGCTATTGAAGCTTACCAAAAATAAGTATCCTACTGGTAATAACACAACGAGCAAGAATAAAACATGAAAAATAAGCTTAAGAACTCATATAACATAATATTTAGATCATTATATAAAAAAATCAGCAAGATCTTTAAAACTAGAAGCCTACGAAAAGATTTAAGCGAGAAATATAATAACATAACCTTGAAAGTGAAGAACTATAGCAATATAACTTACTGTTTTAGCATAAGAAATAGTTTTGTTTCATTTGTAATACTACCCACATTAATTGTTGCATTGTACTACATTCTCTTAGCTACTCCAAGGTATGAGAGTCAAGCAATAGTATCTCTAAGGCAAAATAGTACTATGCCTATGGTTGATACATCACTATCAAGCATACTTGGTGGTGGCGGATCTGATACTTCCGCAAATAGCTACCTACTGATAGACTATATCCTATCTCCACAAATGCTAGATACCCTACAAACAGATCTAAACATCAAAGCAATGTACCAAAGTCCCAAAGTAGACTTTTTCTCACGCTTATCACGCAATGCAGATCAACTTGATTTTCTAGATTATTATAACAAAATGGTATCTCTAAGTTATAATCAACAATCAAATGCTATAACAATAAATGTGCAAGGCTATACCGCGGAACAAGCACAAAAAGTGTTAGACACCATCACTAAAGATAGCCAAGAAATAATCGACCATATCTCACACACTTTAGCTGAGAATAGAATGAAGTTTAACAAAGAGCAACTTGATATAATCAAAGTCAAAGCCATGAAAGCACAAGATGCTCTAGTTGAATTCCAAAATAGCCGTGGAATAGTCGATCCAGAAGGGTCTGTATCAACTAAAGCTACTGTAATAGGTACTTTACAAGGACAGTTAACAGCTGCAGAGACACAGCTAACGAGTCTAAAATCATATTTATCACCAAACTCTAGTGAAGTGAAAGCTACAGAACAACAAATCATCGCTCTAAAAAAACAAATTGATAAAGAAAAAGCTGACTTCTTAGCAGAAGATAAAGAAAGTCAAAAGCAATCGCAGCTTGATGATATGGTATCTAATTATACATGGTTAAAACTAAATGCTGAATTTGCAATGACAGAATACCAATCAGCACTACAATCATTTGAAGCGGCTAAATTAGATAGCCAAAATCAACAGAGCTATCTTGTAAATGTTGTCAAGCCAACTTTACCAGACTCTGCCAAATATCCACGCATTATATATAATCTAATCACCATATTTGTGATATTAAGTGCATTATATGGCTTAGGGCGTATGATTATCACAATTATACTTGAAAATCGCTAAAGCTAAAATATGCAATATACGTTAGCAAATCCTGTATACATATCTGGCAAAGGTCTACATACGAATAGACACAATACCATCATCATTTCTCCTGCTCCTGCTAATACCGGCATTATGTTTTGTATAAATGGTAAAACCATACCCACTCACTATAGTCATGTAATGGATAAACCACTATGCACATGTATAGCTGCCGATAAGCAGCACTATATTCGCACTATAGAACACTTATTAGCAGCACTATTTTGTATAGGCATCGATAATGCTTACATATACTCTCAGACAGATGAGATACCAATACTAGATGGCAGTTGCAATGGCTTTTATCAGCAATTACAACTAGCCAGTATTCAGCAAAATAATTTCCCAGTTAAGAAGCTTATAATCAAAAAAACCATAGAGTACCGCCAAGGCAATAGATATATCCAGGCTTCCCCAAGTGAAAACTTTAGCATCAATCTTCAGATAAAACCAAAGTGTGGCTATCAAAACTACAATAAAATAATCACCCCTAAAACACTAGTTACAGACTGCATCGATGCACGTACTTTTGGGCCGCTATACAAAGGTATTCTAGCAAAAATCTTTACAAAATTTAGTAAAACTCCAGTTGCTCAAGGTGCAAGTACTCATAACACGATCTTACTGACTAAGAAAAAGTCATATGTCAAAAACGGTTTGCGTCATATAGATGAACATGTTCGTCATAGAGTTATGGATTTAGTGGGCGATCTAATGCTAAGTGGAACACGCCATATTAATGGACATTTCGAAACCTTTAGCACCTCTCATGCGATGAATGCTAAACTACTTGAGAAAATTTTCGCAGATGAAAGTAATTTTGAATGGTGCGCTAAAGATTAAGATCCAAGAGTTTAGAACCCAATATCAACTAACAACTCTATTATTAGACTCACTTTTGACGCTTGCATTAACACAGCTCTGACTAGCATTAAAGCTCTTAGGATAAATATTAGCGCCATCTATACCATCAGCAATCAAATGCCAAGTACTACCATCTTTGTCAAACATTTGAGTATATACTCCATTACCCTTAATACTAACCATCTGAACATCTCCAGTATTATTCATGAATTTTAATTTCGCCTCTCTATCTTTAGGTAAGTTTGTGACAGCCACATCAACTCTCGCAGCAGCAACAGGCCAACTATCAAAATCAAGATTAATATTACTAGTTTTATCCTTAAATAAAGACACCTGTGAATCTGGAGCTTTATACACTCTACCATTTGCAATATAGATATTCGCTATGACTGTGTCCTTACCTTCAGCAACAGGGATATCATAAATTGTATTTTTCTTATTAAATATAAGCGTACCCTGATACAATACAGACCCTTTAGAATCAACAATTTTAACTCCCACATTTCCTGATATAGCTGCCTTTGGATATATATTTAAACTAGCTGCATGAGAATTCTTATATTTTATCGATACCTTTTTGACTTCAGCCATATCTAAATTAATGACACCTTGACTAGCATATCCCTGGCTTGAACCAATGCCCTCAACAACAATGGTAAACTGACCTATAGGAAGATTAACTTTTTTGTTAGTCCCCCAATCAAGATTCTTAAGATCTGCAACTTGGTTATGATTCTCATCATATATAATGATATGTGGTTTATTTGAAGAAGCTATAAATACTGGTTTTGATGGTATACGTAAATTCAATACAGGTTGCAATACATCTTGACAGTATACCCAGTGATCATTACTCCCAGGAGAGTCCACAGTCCACCAATCATTTTTTAATTGATATACTTTATTATTGTACCTAACAAAATCACCAACAGAATATCCGTGCCAATTCTCCCTAGATGCTCCTTTGAACTGCTTGACTAGTCTTGGAATATTATCACATTGAGCAGAATCATCAGCATAAGCTATACTTACAATGCCATATAAACATAGAAGCAAACCTAATATACTCTTTTTCATAAAAATTAATTCCTTAATTAAATTTGATCATAGCCAACAAAACCGAAACTCTAACTAGCCATATGCAATTGCTAATACTACACTACATAAAGTAGTTCAGATTAATCTGAGTATTGTAACAAGACTAGTTAGAACCATCAACATTTTCATCACTAAAGACAATTAATTTAATACCCAAAGATCATTAAGTTTATCAAGATAACCTCTGTAAACCAAACAAAATAAGGCTCAGACTGAACTTAGTCAACTTATTTTTATAAAAATTCGCCATTCTGCTTTAAGGTAATACTTGACCTAATAGTTTATAATTTAGTTATTTTTTATATTTAGATCTGAATTATAAGATTCTCACCTACGTAAGGAGGATAATTTATGCTAGAGTTCTTAACGCTGCACTCTTAGCACTTTCTTACATAGGCGCTATAAATACTCTCGCTGCAAAGGCAATCTGGAACACAATCTGTGATATCGTCGCCAGAATAGGTAATGCCTCTGACATTCCCTCATTCGGAACTATTATCTGATCGCCACCCTTAACCGCTGTAGTATATGACATCCATGATGTAAACATTCCCGTATCTACTCGCTCCGCCGTACCATTCTCATGAAGCAATAATACATAACCAGTTTCAGCACTATCTGTATAACCACCAACAGCATTAATATAGTCTTTAACACTAAACTTCTCATTGTAATTAATAGCCATCGGCGCCATTACCTGACCACTAATTGTAACCACCTGATTCTGGTTAGGAATATTTATCACATCATTATTCTGTAGCGCTATATGTTCCCACTTCGTCTTGGATCCTACTATAACTTGACCTTTAGGTTGCACCTGCTTCGCTTTCTCAACAAATGTTGATACCAAGCCAGCATACTGCTGCTGCATTAGCAAACCATCTTTTGTCAATGCACTCTTAGTATATGCTTGCTGCTCTAGATAGTTCAAACTAGCATCAATGGCTGCCTTCTGCGCTGCCGCTACGCTCTTTCTAAATAACTGCAAGTCATCAACATTTGCATTTGATCTAAACTTAAGCTTCTCTACTACATCTTCTAATGTGGTTCCTATCGGCACTACAAACTGATGTGGCCCCAATACAGCTCCTGTCACAGATATCGTAATCTGCTTAATATTCTGATCTGATGTTAACGTAATCTGCTCACCACCCTTAACAACCTGATCACCTACCGCACTTAAGGGAATATATTTATTAGTAGGGTTCAGACCTCTATTATCCTCTATAAGTACATAAGTAGCTTCTGGTAACACACCAACCAACTTAAGTAAACCAGGCAAATCAAACTCTCCATTCTTAGGCTCATACATTGCTGGCGACTTAACTTGACCTATAACTGAAACGGATGCAGCCTTTTGTCTAACTACTATACTGTCACCTTGTTGCAGTTGTGAAAATGGTATAATACCATCAACTAAAAAATTATATAAATCAATATGAGAAATAACCTTGCCATTTCTAATCAAATCCACATGTCTAAAACTTCCCTTATCAGGCTGTATACCTCCAGCCTTACACAAAAAATATAATACCGAATCAGATGACATACCATCGTACAAACCAGGCTTAGATATATATCCCGATACAAATATCTGTACCGGTTGTGCACTCATCAGGTTAGCATATACTGTTACGTTTTTCTCAAACGTCCTCTTAATTGCATCTCCTATAACCCTATTTAGATCCTTATTCGGTATATCTGCCACATGAACAGGTCCAACCTTTGGAATAAATATATTACCCTGACTATCTACCTCTGCTACCGCAGCATACTCAAATGCTCCCCATAACGTGATAGAAACCTTATCCCCTATACTTAGTAGATAATTAGGATTATATAATGCCATCTGCGGTAAGTTTTGACATTGACTACTAAACAAATTAGCTCCAAACACCTGCAAACTATTTAACTGTGGTATAACATCTTCATTAATCACCTTATTCGAAAACTGCGAACCAGCCTTGTCCTCTATACCATTACCTTGGTTCATAGCTGTAACCGAGGCTAAGCCCGCATTTTTATTAAGTTGCGCATCATTAGTTTGTTTAGAAGATGCTGGAACTCCTCCTTGTGCTGTTGCAAACTGATTTGTAATTGCATCCATAGAACTTTGAGCTGCTGCTAGTGGGTCAGCTGCATTTGCTTGAACAAAGACTAGCCCTATCAGCGCCATTAAAATTAGAACCCTTTTTTTCATAAAAACTCTCTTAATTTAAACATTTAATTCTCAATAGAGAGAATACTAAATTAGCACAATATTATGTCTTAAAAATACTTCATTTTCAAACTTATTTAGGCTCTCTTAATAATAGCTAAATGATTAAATAAGATCTACATAATAATTCTAAACAGTGGTAAAATACCATGTTATGAGCGTGACATATATAAATAGTAGATATGAACATAACTCCACACTCGAGAAGTTTTCTGTTTCTTCAGGGGCCCATTTCTCCTTTTTTTAATGATTTAGCTCATGAATTTTGTCGCGAAGGTTATCATCGTGTACATAAATTAAGACTTTGTGAAAGTGATAGCTTATGGTGGGATTTCTCTACTATTGACTACAAAGGTAAATTTGAAAACTTTGAAGCTTTTATGATAAAGGAACTGCAACATTTTGAAATCACAGACATACTACTACTTGGAGATTGCCGTCCTTATCACGCTAAGGCTATAGAGGTTGCAAAGAAGCTTAATATTGATTTTTGGGTATTTGAAGAAGGCTATATTCGTCCTGACACAATTACACTAGAGCATAACAAATATGCTAATGCTCGTAATCAGACTCCATCAGATAAAAGTTTTTACGAGAACTACCAAGTTGTTCGCAACTACCCACTCATACGCACCCAAAATCCCGTGTCTGTACGCTTAAAGTGGGACTTAGTCTATCATCTTAAAAATGGTTTATCTCCTTTTAGTTTTAGAAATTATAACCACCACCGTCAAGTAAAAATATATCGCGAATACATCGGCTGGATCATAAGATTCAGCAAAAAATTTTTTACAGATCGATTAAGTCTACCAAACAAACTAGAAAAAATAACAGATAAAAAATTCTTTTTGGTACCACTCCAGCTCAGTCACGATTATCAAATTCTGGAACATTCAAAGTATCAATCCACTTTAGAGATGATTGATGAGGTTTTAATAAGTTTTGCCAAAAATGCTAATGATGATACATTATTAGTATTTAAGCTTCATCCTTTTGACACAATGGTTGTCAACCCTCTAAAACATATTCAAAAGAGCATAAAAAAACATCCTAGCATAAAATCTAGAGTAATCACGCTAGATGGTGGTCATTTGCCTACTCTGATCGACAACTCTCTTGGAGTTGTTGTTATAAATAGTACAGTAGGCTTGCAATCCTTAGCTCATGGAAAACCTACAAAAGCACTTGGTAGAGCAATATATAATTTTAATGGACTGGTCGACACTCAACATCTAGATAGTTTTTGGCTAAATCCACAAAAGCCAGATAAAGGAATCGTTATAAATTTTAAGCGTTATTTACTTGACCATAACCAGTTTAATGGTAGTTTTTATAGTAAACATGGTATTAGTATTGCAGTACCATTTGTAACACACAAAATTTTAGGAAATTAGAAGCAATGAATGTTTTGATAATTGGTGCCTCCAGAGGCTTAGGTAAACATCTAGCAATCAATTATGCTAAAAGCAAAGCATCTCTAACTCTGATTGCGCGCAATCAACAAAACCTTGAAGAAACTAGCTCAATATGTAGAAAGTTAGGAGCACAATCTGTCAACTTGAATATTTGTGATTGTGGAGATATTGAGCAATTAAAAGCAACCCTAAGTAATATCATAACAAAACAAAATATAAACCTATGTATTTATGCTGCCGGAATCACATCAGTAATTAATGATAGTTTTGAAAATACAGATCATGCTAATGAGCTACTTAAAATAAACCTTAATGGTGCAATTGCTACAACAAACATTTTACTCCCTAAAATGCTTGAGAGAAATTATGGACAAATAGTTTACTTCTCTTCGCTTGCTTCATACTATGGTATGGCTTATTCACCAGTATATTGTGCTAGTAAAGCTGGACTTCGCGTCTATGCAGAATCTGTGCGTCAATATTGCCACAAAAGTAATGTAAAAATATCTGTAATAACGATGGGATTCGTAGATTCTGATATGAGTAGACAGTTCATGCGTCCAAAACCATTTCTTGTACCCACGCAAAAAGCAGCTGACTATATCTATAAGCGTATCAATAAACACAAAGCATACATTCGCTTTCCATGGATCTTACAATTAGCTATTAGAATACAGAGCATCCTTCCTTATAAGCTTGCTGACTGGTTTATGATAATATCAGGATATGGTAAGAAATAGTATGTCAAGTACTATAATTATAATATCTATTACTATCCTAGCAACCATTTTAAATAAATCTATAAAGTTAGGTTTTTATAATGCTCTAGCATTTTGCTGGATATATTCTTTGATCGGTATATTCATATATAGCTCTATCCTTTGTCTAATTATTAGCATAGTATTACTAGGTGTAATTTCAGGTATAGATTCAGCCAAATATAAAATTTTAAAAGAACGCTTTCAATATGAAGATCTTTTTTTATATAGCCAAGTATTTCGTTTTCCTAAATTTTATATCCCTTTTGTCGGAGCAGTACGTTTCTGGACACTAACGATTGGTATATTATGTGCGACTGGACTAATATTCTATCTCAATTACATATGGTTAAATAGCTTCGATATTTACATTTGGTTTACAAATGTTATATTTTTCATAACAATAAATATCATAATACACAGACTTGTTTCTATAAGTAGAGAACTCGCTTTTGTTGAGTGCATATCACAATTTGGTATGCATATGACCGTGATAGTATATATATATCGCAATAGGGCTAAAATTACAAAGCTTAAGTCCCCTAGTCTCCATATAGAAAATCTACCTAAAACTATCATTACTGTACAGTCAGAATCATATATTTTAGCAGATCAAATCTTTGACTTTAAATTCTCCAATGATAACCATGCATATAGTACAGGAAAGCTTGAAGTTCCTTGCTATGGCGCATACACAATGCGTTCTGAGTTTGCATTTTTGACAGGTATTACAAATAGCCAGCTAGGACATGCAAGCTTTAACCCTTATAGAAAAGCATATAAAAATATAACCCAAACCTACATCAAACAACTAAAAAAACTTGGATACTACTGTGTAGTAATACATCCTTTTAACAAAAAATTTTTTAACCGTGAAAAAGTCTTCAAACATCTTGGTTTTGATGAGTTTATTGATGAGTTTTATTTCAATAAAATTGATATCTTCACTCCCGATGCTCAACTAACTGATTATATCAAGCAGTACTTAGATCAACATTCAGACCGAAAAATTTTCATGTTTGTGATCACAATAGCGGGACACGGTCCATATACTCTACCACGCAACGACCCTCGGGTTTATAACGCTAATAATAGCGATGATGAAGTTAATGTATACCTTGATCTCAACTACAAAGCCACACAAATGTTAAAATCGCTAGAGCAACAAATTAATAAAGATAGTATGCTGATATGGTATGGCGATCATAAACCAAGTATTCAAAACTGGAGCTTTTCTCAGTCAGAGCTATATCAAACCAACTACATTATTATCACCAATCCAACAAATAGCTCTCATAACATACAACAAGATATATCTATTGAAAATCTATTAGAATATAGTCTAAAAAGGTATTCAAGCTCTTATAGAAGTGAAATAGCTTAATAACAATGCTATAATCTTTATTATTTTTGGTGTTTCATAGCTTAATGAAAAGAGCGGTTTTTTATATATCAGGATTTGACCCAAGAGGAGATAAATTCTATAAAAGAGTTTTCAAAAATGAGTTAAGTAAGTTCTCTAAAAACAATCATCTTGAAGCTGTTTTTTCACAAAGAAATAACTCAGAATATAAGATCAAATCAAACAATGCTAACTGTGATCTATTCCTTTTGAGCTGGATAGATATAATTCAAAAAATATACCAAAAATCTAGATTAAAAACTTGGTATGCTGCTTTTGTGTCGTTTTTATATATTATTTCTAATAATAAAGTGTTGAAAAATATCACTCCATACAAATATCAATTTATATTTAGCTCTCTAGTATTTACGGATCTAATTGTATACGGTTGCTTATCATTAAGTATTTTAATACTACTAATAAAGCAACTATACATATATGCCATGATTATGTTAGTTACAGCATCTTTTGTAATATTTTTATATAAAAAGATTATCCAAAAAATCATACCTGACAAGATTAGAATATGGGTACAGGGATTTATATCTCTAGGATACTTTTCAAATAAATACCAAAGCAATTTTATAAAAAATGCTCAATACCAAGCTAGCAAAATAATGCGGATTATAGATTCAAATAATCATGATGAATACATAATAATCTCTCACTCAGCTGGAGGATATCCACTAATATTTATTCTAAATATACTTCCCGTTGAATATTTTAAAAAAATCAAAATTATAACTTTAGGTCACTGCATACCTGGATACATTAACCTAAAGCATCTCCAAAATTATAGAGATAGCCTAATACCTAAACTTCAACAAGCTAAAACCATATGGCTAGATATATACTCCCCTGCGGACCCTGTATCATCTATGCTAAATACAGAAAAGGCTTTTGCAAATCTAGGTATTACAAGTCAGAATAGTAAATTCTTTAATATGTACGACCAAGAAACATATACAAAACTAAAACAAAACCCTCTGATAATACATTTTCAATATATTATGAGTGGTGACATATCAAATAACACTCTAAATTTTTATAAAATTTTGACTTCCACGAAACCTATAACTAACTACGATATATAAATGATGAATAAAATTAAAGAAAAAAATTACAATATTTATGCACCATTTCCTCCGTACTATACTGATGAAAAAGTACCGCTGAGAAAACTTCTTAAGGCTAAATCTTTTATAGAATTCTATAAAGAAAGGCATTATAAAATGAAAATGGGGTATCCAAAAAAAAAGACTGGTAAAAAAGAGATATCTTTATGTGTTAATGAATATGTCTTAGATGTTTTATCTGATTACAAGAGATATCCTAAAAGTAAAAATCTACATAGACTTTTGAGCCCTCTGTTAGGCAATAGTATTTTCACTACAAATGGCGACATCTGGCGTTTCCAAAGAAATATTATGAATAAATCTTTTGCAGCCTTACAACCTAAAAAGACTTTTTCACTAATGGCTGAAGCAACCAAAGCTCTTATAGATCTAATCGATAATAAATCTAAGGACTCTAATATTATTGCGATAGACTCAATGATGACATATGTTACAGCCAATATTATTTTTCGTACCATTTTCTCTATCGATTATTCATATGATAATGCTATAAGACTATTTAATGATTTCAACCTATACCAAGAAACTTCATACCTACTAAATAGCCCATACAAGTACATTCTATATCCGTATTTAAAATATAAACAAAAAAAATATGTAAAAAAGATACACAATCAATTCTATCCTGAAATAGCTAAAAGATATCACACAGATGATACTAATCAAAACAATGATATTCTAGGTAATTTAATCTTAAAAACTGATGAAAAAACTGGCAAAAAGTTTTCTCAAAAAGATTTAAATGAACAAATTTGCATGCTTTTTTTAGCAGGACATGAAACATCTGCCACGGCTCTCACTTGGGCTCTGTATTTAATATCACAAAGTGAAGAACTCCAAAAAGACCTATATCATGAAGTACAAGCTTCACTTGAAAATGGCAAAATAACATATTCTTCGCTAAGAAACATGCCTTTAATGACTGCTGTATTTGAAGAAACATTACGCCTCTATCCACCAGTAATAGGATTACTAAGACAAAGTTCTGAAGATGTCGTAATGTATAATAAAAATCTCGTAAAACCACATGATGAAATATTAATCCCATTATGGATACAACATCGCCATACAGATAAATGGGATAATCCTATGGAGTTTAATCCATATAGATTTTATAATAAAAAGTCTTCAAATGTATGTCCTGTGTATATGCCATTTGGAAAAGGCGATAGAGTCTGTATTGGATCAGCATTTGCTCTTCAAGAATCATTACTAATTCTAAGCACTATCATCAATAAATATAGGCTTGAAAATCTCACAAAGGATGTAATGCCTATAGGTCGTGTGACACTCAAACCTAGTCAGGCTGTTAATGTTAGATTTATAAATAGATAAGTTTAATATTATATTTATAGTCTACTGAGACTAATATTTCTATCAATGGAATAGCACATATATAGCTAAAATTATATATAAATAATACTTTATCAAATTTATTTCTTTATAAATATGTGAGTCAATATTATTAATTTTGTATTGAATAAATTTAAGAATGAGTATAATTCATTATTATGATTGCAATATATTTAGACTGGTTGAAACAAACTCGCAAACATTGGTCCCATAACGATAGTTACTGGGATTTTAGGTCAAAACTCGCTAAGACAAACAATTTTCTACTAGTACAGTTACAATATCAAATTAATACAACTGAGTATAGTTTTTCTCCTGGTAAAGCTATTATCAAAACTACCGGTGACATAACAACTTTATATGATGCTAAAGATTCTCTAGTGCTTAAGTATATTGCTGAAAATATCAAAAATAATTATACATTTAATAAATATATACTTTCTAATAAAGGTAATGGTGGCGTATCAAGAGCAGTTAAAACTATTAATCGTTTGATAAAAACTCATAAATACATCTATAGAACAGATGTTAAAAAATTTTATGAATCTATAAATCACGAAATATTGATCAGTAAACTACCTAAATATACATCCAATATAATGTCTAGATTGATAATAAAGCACTTAGATACTCCACAGTGGTTTTGTGGTGAATATAACACGATGAAGCAAGGGATATCAAAATCATCACCTTTATCTCCCGTACTTGGCTGCATATATCTTGATGAATTAGATCAGGCTATGAGTGAGATGATAGATATCAAATACCTAAGATATGCTGATGACTGGATAATTTTGGCCAAAACTAAGCACAAACTACGCAAGGCTGTAAAAAAATCTAAACAGATGCTAAGTAAATTAAAGCTAAAAGAACATCCAGATAAACTGACTATAGAAACTATAAGTTTCGATACTAAACAAAAGTTTGATAGTAACAATAAATTAAACTCAAAACCTTTTGCTTTTTTAGGTGTAGAATTCGATTATAATGGTGCTAAGGACATCAAAAAACAAACAAAGCGAAATTTCTTTGTAAAAATTTCCAGACTTTATGAGTGCATTCAACAACTAGCAAAGGCTAAAGCATATTTAAATAAAGAGAATGCCAAAGGTAAAAGGCTTTATGATTATATCAATTTGTTTGAATTGGAGGTGATTAAGAAGTTCACTAGGTCTCTAATTGGATTTAGGCGGTACATATTCCATATTTTGAAATATGCTAATTAGTGACACTATGCTGGAAAGCATCCTATATCAAATTCGAATGAAAAAGAATCGCTAGCATTTACATTCGTATAATAACTGTTGAATGCGTTTGTGACCCAGATAGTGCCGTTCCAATTGATCTGGGCCATGTCAATACTTTCGAAGCCAGGATTATATATATGAACTTCTCCCCACGCTGGGTCGAAGTCCACTGGCCATATCCAACTGTCATCGCAAATAATTGTTAAATTGTTATTTTGATCAACTCCAAAGGTGCCATTTGCACTTGCTTTATTTACATTAAGTGCATCAGCAACGTTCGTCATTGTCTGACCTTCAGGTAGCGGGTATGCATCATTATAAATAAAAGTGTGACTTACAGTAGACGGCATAACAATATCCTGAGGAGCTGACTGCTCAATTGATCTTTCAATTGTAACGCTAGTAGCTCCAATTCCATGAGCTACCACCTGAACAATATATGTGCCAGACTCAAACCCCGGAATAGCTGTCAGATCCAAAGTCATACCAGAGCTTGTTTGATCTAAACTAGAGTATACTGCCTCAAAAGTACCTGGCTTAACTAGATAAATATCATAGTATAGGGTTTCTCCTGCACCATCTACTATTTCAGCATTCCATCTTGCTTCTAGTATAGTATCTGATACTGTAAACGATGGTGTCTGATTCCATTGCACCATTAAATATCCTATTGGGCATCGCTATACCATCTTGCAGTACAGCAACATCATAATTATCCACTGGATCGCCTGCATCATTAGCTGCAGCCCATTCACATGTAACCGATTTTGATTGTGCACTACATGCTGGAGCTGTAGTCCACGTAATAGCCGCTTGTGACCACATCGGCAATAACAACCCCGCAAAACCTATACTTGACAATACTTTACTTCTTAATTTCATTATTATTCCTTTTTTTAAATTAATTAAAGATTATAACAAGGTAAGGTATAAAAAATACAAATAAGAATTGTTGATGTATTTTTATCAATCGATAAATTAAATTAGTATATTAATATAGAACAATTATGACTCACAATTAAATTCACATTTAAACTATAAGTATCTGACAAAACGTCTACTTTTGATTCAAACCTTTAAAAAAATATTTTATTACTTGACTTGATAATCCAGTACCAATTATTGGAGAAATAGTTTTTTCGAGAATAATATTTTTAAAACTATATTTAGAAGTAAGTTTAACCTGAGATGACTTATCATCTATTTTCTTAAATTCCCAATGTCCTTGCATAACCTTAAATGGCCCACCTTGCATTGATACTTCTATATTATTATCATCTATAATTTTATAATCTGTAATTAATTCCACTTTCAATAACGGTATCTTAAGCTTTATCAATGCCTTTTGAAAGGTAGGCGTTTTCTTTAATAATTCTGCTTCAGAATAACGCATTGGAATGAAGTTCTTATAATTATCAACATCTAACAATAAAGATGTTACTTCATCAATAGGATAATTAAACTTTTGAGTTTTTACAGATTTTTTCATAATATCAACTTTCCTTAAAACCAAATAGTAACATTTAACTAAAGCTAACCGCTATCACATATCATTCTATCAGGTAATCACTGAGCTATGTCAAAAGTATTTACCATAAAATTTAACAAATAACTTACTTATAAAGTATACAATCTATAATGTTTTAAAAAATTATTCAATGTCCTTTCTTAAGAAATAGATTTTAAGCTTTGTTTCACTTATAACACACTCCTGATAAACCTTAAATCCAAGTTTTTTATAATATGAAATATTTTCTGACTTACTCGTCTCTAGCAATAATGGAACTTTTTTTATCTTAGCTTGTTGATAACCATACTCTATAACTTGTTTAGCTAAGCCTTGACCTCTACAATACTCATCTGTACAAAGATATATAAGGTGCAGAAACTCCTTATCATGGCGCGACTTCTCAACCCTCGCTTGTATCTTGAGGATTCTGATAATTCCTCGAATACCAAACTCCTTTAACATCTTAAGATTTGCTACAATGTGAAATTTCCACGAAAGCTTTGTCTTACCAATATAAGCAAAAAGCCCTACACTTTTGAGATTATCATCACATGCTATAAAACCTTGTGTATATGCGTGATCGAGATTATAAAGCATAAAAGCATCATAGCACTTGGTCTCTAAAAGGTTAGCTTTATCATTGGTCGTAAAGAACTCTCGAGTATGTGGGTCTGTTGTAAAACTTTTTTTCAGTAGCTTTAGTAAACTTAATCTAGTTTGAGTTCTTAAAACATTTAACTTATTTGAGAAAACTTGCATATCTATTTCACAATACTATATTTTGTTTTAGGCATTCTACAGTATAATCAAGCTGCTCTTTAGTATGTTCACTTGATATAAAAAAACGGAGTCTCGCCTTTCTTTCTTCAACCGCTGGGTACATTATAGGCATCGCATTAATATTATAATCATCAAAGAGCTTATTTGATAATGCTACTGCATTGCGTGAGCTGCCTACAATAACTGGTATAATAGCTCTACCAATAGAGTCACCAGTATCCAAACCATGATTCTTTAACTGAGTCAAAAGATACTCACTATTATAATGCAATCTATTAACCCTATCAGGTTCAGCTAACATAAGTTCTAACGAACTAATTGCCGCCACTGTATTAGCTGGTGATAAACCAACACTATAAACTAGTCCTGGAGCATAATGACGCAAAATATCTATGATTACATTATTTGCAGCTATATATCCACCACAACTACAAAGCGTTTTGCTTAATGTCCCCATCCAAATATCCACTTCTTTAGGTGAAAAATTATAATGCTCAAAGATACCTTTACCTGTCTTGCCTAAGACTCCTAAACCATGAGCTTCATCTACCATCAATACTACACCATACTCTTTTTTTAGCTTAATAATCTCTGGTAAATTTGGGATATCACCATCCATACTATACAAGCCTTCAACAACTACAAATATCTGCTCATACTTATGGGCATTTAGCTGTAATAATTGAGAAAGATGATTAATATCGTTATGTCTAAAACCAATTGCTTTTGCAACCGATAACTTTACACCTTGGATTATACTATTGTGGGCTAATTGATCATATAATATGAGACTTTTATCATGAGTTAAACAACTAATTACTGATACATTTGTTGCATGACCACTTACAAAAACAATAGCATCCTCAGTTTGATACAACTCTGCCAATTTATCTTCTAGCTTTTGATGAATAACTCTTTGACCTGCAACAATTCGACTTGCAGAAACTGTTGTACCTTCTTCAGCTAGCACTTCTGTTACAGCTTGAATTGTTCTTGGATCACCATTTAGCCCTAAATAGTTATAAGAGCCATAGTTTATTAGCTCTCTAGCAGCATAATTAATTTTAGCACCCGCAACTCCTTGATAATTACGATATAAAGGATCGGCAATTCCAAATTTTTTGACAGTTTCGCGCATATACTGCAGCTCTTGATAAAGGGGATGTGCTCTAAAATCATAATCTGCTTTTTGCTCAGATAAATCTTCCAATGTTGTTTGTGTTTGTAACACTCTTGATTTAACTTGAGATAGGTTACCAAAAAGTTTTTTTGCCATTAGCTCTCCCCATGTCTTTGTTTAATTATATCAAGAATATCATCTGAATTACTGTCTTGATTATCATCTGCGTAAATATTGCGTAAAATCATATCTACAATATCACCAGATGTTTTTAACTGTGCAATAGACATAGCTGAGATAGTAATTCCTGTAAATTTTTCTTCTAAACTTACAGCAAGCTCAAATGCCATCAAAGAGTCCATACCAAGATCACGAAGATCTGTAGATAATGCAAGTCCATTTATATTCACACCTAATATACTAGCAACTTGAGCCAAAACATTAGTCTGTACTATTTTTATACTTTGCTGTTTTGAAGATGCTCGTAAAGTACCTAAATCAAGACTAGATATAGTTTTAATTTGCTCCTGATCTATCACCTCTTGATAGCGTAAAGTTTTTAGAATAGGCAAAACTTTGGCAATTCTACTACCTTCAAACTTTGATGCAATTATGTGAGACTTGGCATTTAGCAAAATCTCATTAATAATTCGTTGAGTATCAATACTAGACAAAGGTGTAAACCCTAAACCACTCTCCATGAGCTTTTTGATACTTTGATCTCTTGTTAAAAGACCAAAATCAGCTATAGGCCCCCAAGCTATATATTGAGCAACAAGACCTTGCTCTCTACGCTGTGCAGCCAATCCCTCTAAATATGCATTAGCCGCTACATAATTTGATTGATTAATATTGCCAACAACTGTAGCAATTGAAGAGAACATTATAAAATGCTCTAATCTCCAGTAATTAGAATATTTACTCAGCCACTGTCCTCCTAGGGCTTTAACTTCAAAAACCTTATCAAAACTATGCTCTGACATATCAGAAAATGCAATATCATCATATACTACAGCAGCATGTACTATACCTTTTAGATCTTCACCTCTTTGGTACAAGTCCACCATCAAATCTCTAACACCAATTTCATTACTTACATCTAAAGATAATATTTCATAACCAACACCAATTTCATCAAGCTTATTTCTATTCTCTATAGAAATAGTACCACTACGATTAATCAATATTAGTTTTGTTGCCCCATATTTTGCAAGTTCCATAGCAGTATAAAAGCCAAAACCTTGTGTTCCCCCTGTTACAATATAAGTACCACTAATATTAGCTTTTTCATTGCTCCACATATCTAAATAAATTCTATCTTTAGTTCGCATATTTACTATAACTTTACCAAGCTGTCTTCCTTGCTGCATACATCGAAATGCTTCTTGAATATTATCCATAGTAAACTCTTGATAAGGTAAAGGCATAAGAATTTGATCATCAAAATATGTTGTCAATTCTACGAGCATTTGTTGTATAAGCTCTGGCTTATATTTGATTAACTGATCAAGATCAATACCGGAGAAAGTTATATTATTGCGAAAAACTTTCATTGCTAAAGAGTTATTATCAAATATATCCCTTTTGCCAAGTTCTACAAAATGGCCAAATGGTGCCAAAACAGACAAACTTGCTTCAAGAAGATCATTTGATAATGAGTTTAATACAATATCAACTTTGAGATCAGAATTTTCAAACTCGACTAAAAAATCAGTACTCCGAGAATCATAGGCAGCTGTAACACCTAAAGACTCTACCAAAAGTTTTTTCTCAACAGAACCCACTGTTGTATAAATATCTAGTTCTAGTAAATGTGCAACTTGTATTGCAGCAAGACCTATAGCCCCAGCCCCTCCATGAATCAATATCTTTTGCCCTGGTTTTGCTTGAGCTAGCTCTTTAATAGCATAATATGATGTCATAAATGCAACAAGCATAGTTGATCCTTGCTGCATAGAACAAGTTTCAGGTAATTTAGCAATAAAGTTTTGGTTAACAACTAATTCTGTAGCAAAGCTTTGCTGAGCACATCCAAAAACCCTATCACCAATTTTGAAATCACTAACATTATTACCAATAGCTATAACTTCACCACTAAATTCCATACCTAAGTATGCACCTAAATAACCAAACTCTAATGATTCTTGTGGAATTAGTCCTAAACTATACATAACATCTCTGAAGTTTAATCCTGTATAGTGCACCTTAATACAAACATCTTCAACACCACAGTTTTGGGGCTTTTTAGTCAGCCACTTAAGATGAGTAAATGAGCCTCTATTTATAATATCAAGTTTATACTCATGCTCTGGAGCATTTAATTTAAAAGGCTTGAGATTATGCTGATATACAACACCATTATCTACAAAAATTTCTTGAGCAAAATACTTATCTTCAAGAATAAAATTCCAATCTAGTACTTCATCTATTTTTTTTGCAACAACCCTAGTTATACCAACCCCAGGATTCTCATTAACAAACACTCGTAATGATGCTAATAGTGACTGGTGTAATGGTGAGGATAGGACTCCATCACACCATGAGCTTTCAAGAATAACTATATTATTCTTTGATGAGCTAACATGGATCTGCTGCAATATATTATAGATGCAAGAATAATCACAGCTTTTATCAATAACAAAAACCATTGGCAATTTTGAATCTTCAACATGAAAAATATTGCTAAGTTGAGTAGTACCGTAAATATTTTTTTGACAATGTAACTTTTGAGAATCTTCTAAGTATGCTTTCGCAACAAAAGGTTTCTGTAATAAAATCTCTACACTTAGTACACATTGCTTAGTTGTCGCATCACAACTACGAACTTGCGATAAAATATCATCAACAGTACTTCTAGAAACACCTTGAATTCCAGAGTCAAACATACTCGTGAATACTTGACTCTCCAAGCTTGCAAGCCAAATGTAAAACTTAGCTATACCACCAGACTTTAACTTAGATAATACCAACTCAACATAGTCATTCTTAGCAAAACTAGGATGTGACTCTATAAAAATACAGTCGTATGTGTCATTTACAGTATCATATAGATCACTCCATCCTGTAGAGTATTCAATCTCAAAATTCTCTGCTGTAACCAGCTCAAACATTTGTCTTTGAATACCAGCACCAATTACTAACACTTTTAACGGAGTTTCGATATTATTATATGCTTTGTGTAACTCTCCAATAATATCATCAATACCTCTAGCCATACTAGAGACTAGAGCTATTTTCCATAATGTATCTATATCTTTCAGGGTCTGTGTGAGCTTAAAATCATTTATCTCAAGTGATAATAATGCTTTATAACAAAGCAACATCGGTTTTAAGAGGTTTGGATACTCCACAAAAAGAAGTTGTAACATTTCTCGTATTTGATTATCTACGAGATCTAAGCCAGGAAAATCTTTAAATATTTTTGCTACTGAAGAACTGTGTCCACTAATCTGACCATTTTGTATATCTTGATGAGCTTTCTTAGCAATTAAAAGTTTTATAAAACCTACAATTACCTGTTGCTCCTGCACTTCAATATCATCATATTTAAGACATGGTAAACTAGGAGACCTAACATATTGATATTCTAAGCCAGCAAAAGGCTTAAGAGATTCAGCTAAGCAATCTTGTGGTAACAATCCTTTAATACCATTTGCAACTCTCTCAAATCTAGCACCTTTAATAACACTTATTAACTTGTTTTCTAAATCAGTATAATAAACATCTGCAACAATGAGATTTGAGCTCTTATATCTAAGCTTAATGACGGCTCTATCAATCCTTGTCTGTGTTCTTAAAATATAATTAAAATCAAACCCTGTAGGCAAGAACAAGTTTGATTGAGTACTCTCAAATTCAAAAAGTAATGAAATGATAGCTTGGAAGCCTCCATCTATACCAAATGGCGATTGAGCATAATTTTGAGCATAATTTTCTTCATTAAAGAATACTATTGCCGAATTTATACCTAACTCTATTTTGTTTACTATTGCAAACTTATCTATATAGTTAAGCCCTATACGCCTACAGTTAGCATAATGTTTTGCTGCTGAAACAACAACATTAGATAAATCTAGGTTCTTAGGTACAATTGGTTTGGAATCAATATTTTGCAATAAATAACGAGCTTTAACATGCAAACTTTCGTTATTACCGTATTGTGAAACACTCTTTATTATAACTGAACCATCTTGATTACTAGTACTAATAAGAGTGCGCATATCATCTTTTTGTAGCAACAATGGAGCATATATCTGTATATCCTTAAGAAGGATGACATTTGTGTCGTCTAATTCATTTGCTTTTCTTACAAGCTGATATAGCAATTCCAACCATGCCGAAGCTGGTAATACAACATCTTCTCCAACTTGATGTCCATGGAAATCAGTCGCAAGCTGATAATCAAGATAGCTTACCCATGTTTTAGCCTTATTAGTAATTTGCCAACCTAATAATTCGCTCCCAGAATATATCATTGATTTGTTATTTTTTGCATACCAATGATATTTCAGATCTAATTGAGACCTAATAATCTCGGTATTTCTGCTATAGTGAGCCGTGGTATGCCATAATGCTCCTGATAGATACAGCTTATCAATAATATCTCGACTAACTAATCTAGATTTCTCAACAGTCGAAAAATAATTAACTTTAAAACCATCACTAATCTTATTAAGATAGTTCTTCAATACTACCTTAGGCGTAACTTCTATAAATGTATCAATAGATGAATTTAGCAAGTTTGTTATCGCAGTAGCAAAATCAACTGGTTCTACAATATTTTTCCACCAATACTCAGAGCTACGCAATTCTTCAATCGATAATTTTTTGGCAAAAACAGTTGAAATAAAGTCAATGGAAGTATCAGAAGCATAACCATCCAAACAAGGAAATCTGACATCAAATTCAGATTTAACCTCTTTATCCATATATCTCGAATGAAAAGGATACTCAACATCTAAAAAGCGATGAAATATACCCTGTGTTTCACAAAATTCAGCCAAGACATTCAACTCTTTAAAATCACCTGCTATTGTCAACGAGTCTTGACAGTTAATAGCAGCAATATCTAAATCACTAAGCTCTAAATCAACAATTAACGACTTATACTCATCTCTTGTAATATTAACTGCTAACATAGCACCTTTGCCACGTGTTATAGCTTGGGCATTACTACGCGCTACCACCAATCCATATGCCTCTGACAGAGACAATACTCCACTAGTATATGCCGCAGCTATTTCACCAACACTATGTCCCGAAACAGCTTGTACATTAACTCCGCTATTTAATAGATATTTTACTATAGATACTTGGAATATAAATAACGCTGGCTGAGCAATTCTAGTATCACTATAAGATCCACTATCAATATCTAACCAATCTTTTAAACTCATCTCACTAATTTCTTGAAGTTCAGAAACAGTATTTTCAAGATAGCTTGTTAGCTCACTAGACTCATGCAACAATCTCAACATACCAGAATACTGGCAACCATTTCCAGCAAATAACAAGGCAATATTTTTAGAAGCAAAGTCTATATCATAATCTCTAGATTTATTATCAGAAAAATCTTTAAAACTATCATACAAAGCAAAAAATCCTTTAGTGCCCCTATAGCATTGAGAGGCTATTGAATTGCTA
The DNA here is from genome assembly GCF_045862875.1 of Francisella sciaenopsi. NCBI lineage: Bacteria > Pseudomonadati > Pseudomonadota > Gammaproteobacteria > Thiotrichales > Francisellaceae > Francisella > Francisella sciaenopsi. Next base: position 304,041 of record NZ_BTHG01000002.1, on the reverse strand, counting down.
TAGTAACTCAACTGATTATTTATAGTTTCCTTAGTTAACTTTTTTTGATCAGCTAAAAGCTTAGCACTGTGTGTCTTTACAATTAATTTATTAGAGAAGTACTCTGCTATTTCATATCTCTTTGTTGGAGATTCTTCTAGATATGCTTGCAACAACACATGCGCGTTAGTTCCACCAAAACCAAAAGAGTTAACTCCAATTAAACTTTCTTTATTAACATCGATATCTACAATTTCATTAGGTATTTCAATATTATTACGCTGCAATTGTAATTTAGGATTTGGTTCATCAAAGTGTATATTTGCTGGGACTTTTTTATTTTGCAATATTAGTAATGCTTTTATGATGCCTGCTAGACCAGAAGCAGGCTCTAGATGACCAATATTTGATTTTATAGACCCAGTTATAAGACTAGATTTCTTCTTTGATGCTATTGCTTCTGCAATAGCCTGGATCTCTAGAGGATCACCTACAGGGGTGCCTGTCCCATGCGCCTCAATATAAATCAAATTGTTTAAATTTACTCCATCGTAAATACTCTTTAATAAATCACGCTGTGCCTCATAACTAGGCAACGGTAGACCTGATGTTTTACCATCACTATTCACAGCAGTTTTATTGACCAGTGCATATATACTATTGCCATCAGCAATAGCTTTTTCATAATCTTTGATAATAACAACAACACAGCCTTCTGACCTGACATATCCATCTGCTTCAGCTGAAAAACTTCGACATCTGCCAGAAGGCGACATCATATGAGCCTTAGAAAAACCAATAAATGGCGTATGGTGTAATAAACAATTTACTCCACCGACTATAGCGGTATCTATTTGATTCGCTTGAATCGCTTTTACAGCTATATCTAAAGCTACTAAAGAAGACGAACAAGCTGTATCAACGACCATACTTGGCCCTTTGAAATTAAAACTGTAGGAAACGCGATTAGCTATAATGCTTTTAGCAGCCCCTGTCATGGTATATGAATTAATTTCTTCCCCGTTCTCAACAGAGAAATAACTATAGTCTGGGTTTGAAGCCCCAACATACACCCCATAGTTTTCTCCCGAAAGCTTTTCAGGTATATATCCAGCTTTTTGTAGAGCGAAGTAAGTATGATTAAGTAACATCCGTTGCTGGGGATCAATTTTACTAGCCTCTCTTGAGCTTATATTGAAGAGAGTTGAGTCAAATTCTTCAATACCTGGAATTACTCCTGCTGAAAAACTATATGACTTGCCAGCTTTTTTCTTTGATAAATGCAAAAATCTTTTTTTATCGATTCGTGAATTTGGTATTTCAGAAACCAGATCTCTTGACTGCTCCAAAGCTTGCCACAGATCACGATCACTACTTATACCTTCAGGTAGCACAAAACTATAGCCAATTATCGCAACTTTTTTCATAAAGTATTTTTTTTATTAATCTAAAATTATTTTAACACAAACTAACGTAAAATTTATTTAACAAACTTTAATAGACTATCTTCTATAGTAAATAATCAATATTATCCTCATTATCAAATGAATCTAATATGTAATCAAAATCAACAGAAAAGCCAATCACCTTAAACACTTCAGCAAGCTTGTCGTTAAGTAGAAGTTCTTTGATATCATTAGCATATCTCAGTTGATCTTTAGATTTAAGATTCTTAGATACATCATCAAAAACATCTGCAATACCAGCTTTTTTGAGAAAATTTGCTTGTGTCATATAACCATCTAACTGAAATCCTGCTTCTGTTGCAGCTTCTGCAACAGTTGTAAAATCAACATGTGCCGTAATATCTTGCTCGCCAATATTAATAAATGGATCATAATTAATCTTATGCTGATGGTAACACGCTAAAGTTCCCATACATCTTTCTTTTGAATAGTATAAACTCCTATGATAACCATAGTCGCACAAAAATATCATACCACTCTCTAAAATATCATATAAAGACTTAATCCATGGACGGATCCAAGTATTTATCTCACTAGTGTAACCATCTTCAAAATTGATATTATCAAGCAATACTCTATTAGCCTCATACTCAAAAAGCTTATCATTTCTAGCCATATCAGCGAGTTTAAACTTATTATCAACCCAGTCTACACCTTGCTGTATAAGTTGATTATTTTGAGCTGTGAAAATATCTACTGACATAGCATCTAAGACTTCATTTGCAAAAACTACTGCCTTAAGCTTATGCTTTGGAAGCTCTGTTACCCACTCAAACCTATCATAAAGCTCAGGAATATTTTTCCTTACATTTTCTTGTTGCTTAGATTTTAGATCATTACTTAATTCAACTATTATATATTTGTCAGGTAAGCTACCTAGACTATTAAGCTCATGCATACAATCAACAGCAAACTTACCACTACCTGCTCCGAATTCTATAACATTAGAATCACTACCCAATTCTGAAATTACTAGTGCAAACTGCCTTGCAAAAGTACGCGCAAATAGAGATGTTTGAGACGTTGCCGTAATAAAATCTCCAGTTGAAGATATTTTTTCTTTAGACCCAGAGTAATAGCCAAATTTAGGATAATACAAAGCTAAATGCATAAAATCCCTAAATACAAGGGGTTTGTTGGTAGTTTTTATTTTTTTTAGAATCACATTTTCAATAGACACAAAACAATAACTATTTTCAGTAAAAATATAATTATTTTAAGTTTAAAATGGATTTTAATCAAAAAATATATGACTTTCTAAAAAAAAAATATTAAAATCTGTGCTCAAATGATTTTTTACGATGAAGGCGTAGATGAGCGTGATACAAACTTATCCAATTGGTATAACTGGTGGTATAGCTAGTGGCAAATCAACGGCAACAAAAATTCTAAAAGAAAAAATGAATTTAAATGTTGTATGTGCAGATACAATAAGTAGAGAGATTACCAAAAAACCTTCTGTAATTAAAAAAATAGCCGAGAAATTTGGCAACGATGTAGTAATGAACAAGCAAATAAATAGAGCTATGCTCAGAGCGATCATTACCGAATCTAAAGAGTCCAAAAAATGGCTTGAAGACTATTTACACCCAGTTATCAATAGAGAAATAAAAAAACAAGTAAAAGAATCAGACACTGTAATGACTATCGTCGACATTCCTTTACTAGGACCATATAATTTTCGACACTACGACTATCTTAAAAATGTAATAGTTATCAAAGCAGATCTTGAGACTAGAATTAGAAGACTAATGGAACGTGATGGCAAAAATAGACAACAAGCAGTTGCATTCATAAATCTACAAATATCTGATAATGAAAGAGAAAAAATTGCTGATTTCATTATAGACAATACAAACCTAAATGATCAAGAATTAGAAGATAAACTAATTGCGACAATTAATAACATTACAAACTTGACTAACTAACAATAGTCATATATAATACGCTTCAACTTTTGCACCCATAGCTCAACTGGATAGAGTACTCGGCTACGAACCGAGCGGTTAGGGGTTCGAATCCCTTTGGGTGTGCCATAGTTTCTGCGGGAATAGCTCAGTGGTAGAGCACAACCTTGCCAAGGTTGGGGTCGCGAGTTCGAGCCTCGTTTCCCGCTCCAAAAATTAATACATTCCTATTCTTTTCAAATTTCATAAAAAATAGTCAAAACCAACAAGCATATGATTTTGTATGTGGCTAAATTGCTTGTTTTGTATTGATTAATACCTAACAAAACACATCCCTTGCAAATATGCATAATAGCTATGCGATATTCTAGATATAAAAACATACTCCTTCATGATTATAATTCCAATACAAAATCAAGGTTTTTTAAACATAAACAAAAAAGGAAGTATCTCATGATAAAGAAAACCATTATAACAAGCTTACTTATAGCATCATCAGCGATAGCTTTTGCTAACAGCTCTGTTCCATCAAATACTAGTTCCACAAACTCTAGTAATAGAGTAATGGCCGGATATATTGATGTTGCTGCTATGGGTGCAGCAAGCAATGTCGACTTCTCTCAAGTAGCTAAAGATGGCTATAATGAAGTAATCATATCTTTCGCAACTATTGATGCAAATAATCAAATATTTTTTGACCCTAGCTATTCGGAGTTTGCTGTTCAAAAAGTACAAGAAGCAAAAGCTGCTGGATTAAAAGTTCTTGTCTCTGTAGGTGGTGAAAACAACACTTACACGCCTAATGGTACTGATGCAAAAGGTCTTGCTCAAAATATAGTTAACTTCCTAAATAAATATGGTCTAGATGGTATTGATTTTGATATCGAAATAGTTGAAACAGCAACTAATAATGGTACATATCTAAGAGATGTAATCGCAAACATAAAAGATATTGATAGCTCAAAACAAGTAGTAATAGCTCCTCAAATCAATGGTGACAAGCTTGTTTCAAAAGAAAATAGTGAATTTTATGCACCACTATTTAGTCAAGCTAATAAAATATTAAACTTAGTTGATTACGTATTTGTACAGAACTATAATACAACTCCTGAACAAAATCCTGAATTTGTTCAAAATGCATTCAAAATTACTACTGACTATATCGGGGCAAAAACAGCAAAAGTAGTTATCGGCTACCCTACTGCTGCTCAAGGTGCTGGTGCTGCCACAGTATATTTCCCTCATTTTGACGGCGATTATAATAATCCTCCTGCAAAATCTTCAGCACTAACTACTTACGATGCTATGAAATCAGTATATGATAATTTAGGTAATATTCCACAAAATAATAAATTTGCAGGTTTTATGGGTTGGTCTTTAAACGTTGATTACGCTCCAAGCATGTATACTGGCGCTGATAAGTTTCCAGCTCATGGTAAAGGTGACTTTGCTTACTATATGTCTCCTTGTGCTCTAGATAGCGAAAAATGTAGTGCCATTAAAGAGGAGCGACCAGTTGATCAAGTAGCTGATATTTTGATAAATAACAACAGCACAGCTTACGGTTTCGACGGAATAACTTTTACTGATGCCAATGGCAAATCAGAAACTACTAATGGCTGGATTGGTGTAAAAACATCCAATAACAATGCTACTTCACCAATTGGAGCAAGCGTAACAGTATCTCCCTTAATTGGATGGTATACTAAACCTCTAAAATGCCCTACTAAAATGGATACTACAAAAGATAAAGTTGTTGAAATAAATGTTACTCAGAATGCAGCTACAGGAACTTTAAATATTGTTTGTGAGTTCCATAAATAAATTTCTCAGTATTTTCTTACACTTCTAAAAAATCATTTTTCATCTTTATTTATAATTATAAAAATGTGAAAAATATTTTAAAATATATCTAATTTTAACTTATGCAGCATGCCAATCTTTCCTTTGGTTCTATCAATAATTTTGACAAGTTTTAATTACCCCTAGGTCTTATAGCCCTATCTTTGTGATTTTTAAATTTAGTCGATTTTATTTCGCCTGTACCAGTCCAAACAAGCTTCTTATATGATAAAATTGTGAGACTGTTATTCTAATTTTTAATTATTAAATGTCTAAAAAAATAGTTCTTACAGGTATAACACCCTCTGGTACGCCTCATCTAGGAAATTATATAGGCGCTATTAAGCCCGCAATAGAAATGTCTCAAAGTAATGAGTATAATTGCATGTACTTCATAGCTGATCAGCATTCATTGATAAAGCTTTGGGATAAAAAACTACGCCAGCAATATATATATGAAATAGCTTCTTCATGGTTAGCATTAGGACTTGATCCTACAAAAGCTTCTTTTTATCGTCAATCAGATATACCTGAAATCATGGAGCTAACATGGATTATCAGTACAACCACTGCTAAAGGTCTACTAAATCGTGCACATGCATACAAGGCATTAGTAGATCAAAATATTCAAGAGGAAAATGCCGATCCTGATAAGGGCATAACTATGGGTCTATTTAACTATCCTGTCCTTATGGCTGCAGATATTATGATGTTTGATGCAGACTTAGTTCCTGTAGGAAAAGATCAGATCCAACATATTGAAATTGCTCGTGATATTGCAAATAGATTTAATCATATATATAAAAATCTAATACTAAAAGCGCCTCAAGCCCTAACTAGTGAAGACAGTCAAACAATACTTGGTTTAGATGGTCGTAAAATGTCAAAGAGTTATGATAATACTATACCTATATTTTCTACAGAGAAAAAGCTTAGAAAACAAGTCATGAAAATCATCACAAACTCTCAAACACCCGAAGAAAAAAAAGATCCAAAAAACTGTACTGTATTTGCAATATATAAGAGTATTGCTACTAAGGCTGAAGTTTCTTCTCTAGAAGAAAAATACTTAGCTGGTGGATTAGGTTGGGGAGATGCCAAGCAAATACTTTTTGAAAAAATAAATGAATATTTGACAGATGCACGAGAGAAATATGATTACTACATTAACAATCCCAAAGTTGTAGATGATATTCTTAATCAAGGTGCAGAGAAAATGCGCCCTCTAGCTATGAATAAACTTAGCGAAATTAAAGATTTAATAGGAATGTAAAATGATGCAGAGGTTAGATAATATAATTATAGCTAACTATAGCATTCATTCTTTGGCTCTTATATGCTGGGCAAAGAAAAATTTACACAATAACTTTTGCGTATTATCTGTAGATACTGGTTTTGCTGCTGAGAATTGGAATAGCTATTTAGGTAATGTATTCGCGTGGTTAAAAAATGAAGATATCGAGTTTTATCACCTAAAATCAGAAAACTCTTTTCAAGAATTAGTTAAAGCACGTAAGCAATTTCCTTCTCAGAAATTTAGCTGGTGTGCTGGCTTCTTAAAAGGTATCACACTGTTAAACAAAATTGATGAAATTGATCCTGATGCTGAAGCTACTATACTTCTGAGTCACCGAAAAGACTTATCAAAAGTTTCACAACTTTTGAAAGACCTGGAAGAAGAGGAAAAATATGACTATAGATCACTAGAGTACCCTTTATTGGATCTAAATCATGATGATATTTTAGAATTAACTAAAAATCTACCTTTTAAAGCGTTTTACCATAGTCTTGAATGTCAACCTTGTATACACTTAACACAACAAGAGTTTGAAAAGATAGCAAAAGCAGATATAAAAAAAGTTTCAGCTCTAGAAAATGAGACAGATAGTTTTATGTTTAATAATGTACCTTTCGACAAATTAGATAACCATGCCTTTATTCATGGCAATATTTTAGAAGAATTATCAAAAGCCTGCAGTTGGGAATATAGCTGTGGGCTTTAGGGGAATAATATGAGTGAGTTTTTTTTATTTAGTTTACTTACTGTCGTAGCTGCACTGATGAGTTACATCAATACAAAATTTCTGAAACTACCAAAGGCAATTGGATTAACAATATTATCAATAACCTTTTCAGCACTATGTGCTTCTTTTCTTAGTCCTTCAAACTTTTTAGTAGTTGCTCTATCTAGTTTTGATTTCAAAAAAACAGTTTTGGATGGGATGCTGTCTTTCTTACTATTTGCAAATGCTCTGCACTTCAATATGATCGATCTTAAGAAAGAACTTAAAGCCATATTTGGACTTGCTAGTATTGGCTTAATTTTATCAGCACTAACAACAGCAACTCTAATCTACGGATTCTGCTTATTGGTTGGTTTTGATATAAGCTTTGGATACTGTTTGGTATTTGGTGCGCTTATTTCACCTACCGACCCAATAGCTGTCATTAGTACCCTTGCTGGTAATAAATCAATACCTAAACATCTCAAAACACGTGTTGTTGGTGAATCATTATTTAATGATGCTACTGGTATTGTATTATTTGTAATACTTTCAAATATTGTGTTTTTTGGTAGTGGAGGAGACTTCGGTCAAGGAATAACTAGCTCAGGTGTCAACTATATTTGGATTATTACTAAGCAGATTGGTATTGAAGCTGGTGGTGGAATACTGCTTGGATATATATTTGCAAAAGTAGCTTTAATCTTCCTAAAAACAAATGACGATTCTGAGACATCAATTTTTGTAACACTGGCTATAGCTAGTATGGGTTATGTAATTGCTCACAGTCTACACGTATCTGGACCAATTGCCATGGTTGTTGCAGGTCTAGTTATAGGTAATAGTCTTTCTGATCGTAAAAAAACTCATCCAAATCAGGTTGAAAAAATTGATAAATTTTGGATGATTATTGATAATATGTTGAACTCATTTTTATTCATATTGATAGGTCTAGAACTAACTAGCATACCTTTCGATCATGGTGCTTTCTGGGTTGGCGCTGCGGGTATATTTATAGTAACATTTGCTAGATTAATCAGTATCTCAATCCCTATAACAGTTATAGATAAAAAACTATCTAGAGCATCTGCTAGAGACAACCTTCTTGTAGCATGGTCTGGGGTCCGAGGGGGAATATCTTTGGCTTTAGCACTATCACTACCTGATGAGGGTCACGTTATAGTCAGTATAACTTATACTGTCGTGATATTATCAATATTAGCGCAAGGCTCAACACTAAAAATAGTTCTAAATATGATATATCCTCATAACCCAACTAAACAAGCAGCAAACACATCTACCGAGCTAAAATAAATTATTAGCTATCTTCTCGAATTCTGTGATGTTGATGATGCAAACCGTTAACTAGCTCTTTACGCTGCTGTTTTGCTATATGATGAAACTCTTTGATAGTAAGACTACCATCATCTTCAAAGGCAGATTGAATAGTTTCTTGTGAATAGGAAATCTTAATCAAACAAGACATAAAAACAATTAGTATAAGATTTTTTCTCATTATTCAACCGACTAATAATTACTTTGTAAACGTCTATTATTAGCGCCATTTTCAGCATACATACTTTGCCCCATAGTTGATGACATTAAACTATGATATTGATAATTTCTACCATAAAAATCAAAGTAATTATCTGTAAACTCTTCTGGGAAAGCTGCTTGTAGCGTATCTTGATATGGTTGTGAATAATCTTCATAGCCATATTGCCTATTACCATTCCATACAATTTGCTTTGGAATATTATCAGTATTTATTACAGTAATAGCGTCATCTGCCAAATTCAATTTAGTTGCTCCTTTTGACGGAGTATTAGTAAACTCTGGCACTCCGTTACTATATGATTCATAAACAGCACCATACCCATTTAGACTGATTAATGTAATAGTAAGCAATATAAATAATCTCATCCTAACTCTTTATAAAATTATTATTCTTCTTTAATATTGCCAAAGCTTGCTCATAATCACAATCATTTAATATCATTACAATCGCTACTTTTACAGACTTATTAGCTTTCATATAAAAATCTTGGGCTGTCACATAATCAACCCCTGTTGCCTCACAAATGATATTCTTAGAGCGCTCAACCAATTTTTCATTAGTTGGTTTAACATCAACCATCAAATTTTGATACACCTTGCCAACCGATACCATAGATAACGTTGATATTATGTTTAAAATAAGTTTTTGTGTTGTTCCCGCCTTAAGCCTAGTTGACCCAGTTAAAACTTCAGGACCAGGTACTGCCTCAACATTATAATCAGCATAACTAGATATCTTAGCTTGCTTAGTACAGCTAATCGCAATAGTAGTAGCACCGATAGAATTTGCATACTCAAGAGCTCCTATAACATAAGGTGTTCTTCCACTAGCTGCGATACCTATTACAACATCTTTAGCTGTCAAATTTATTCTTAGCAAATCTGCTTTACCAAAATTAGGATTATCTTCAGCACCCTCTTGGGCTTGAATAAAAGCTTTTTCGCCACCTGCGATTAATCCAATAATAGTATTATAATCAACACTAAATGTTGGTGGACACTCAACAGCATCAAGTATTCCTAATCGACCACTTGTTCCCGCACCTACATATATGACTCTACCACCCTTTTTCAAGGCCTGTGATGTAACCTCAACTATCTTAGCAATATTTAGACTTTGCTCTTTTAATGCTTCAATCACACCATACTCTTCATCTATCATTAGATTCACAGATTCTTGGACTGACATCGAATCAAGGTTAAAGCTTCTTGGATTTCTTTTCTCTGTATTTATATTTTTTAACATACTCATATTTTAACTTCCTTAACAATTCCTAATGGGTAGAGATATTTACTTTCTAAATAAACTGGAGCGGCAGGTTCTATTTCTTCCTCCTCAGCTTTCTTATTTTTCTTTGCTTGCTCTTTCTTTCTTTCAGCTATTGATTTTGATTTATTTCTAGATTTATTTGACTTATCATTAACTTCAGACTTATCTTCAGGTTCTGCTTCGTCACCCAACTCATCTTTTACTTCTTGAGCTTTAAAATCTAATGCTTCTGATTGAATATATATTTTATTAATTGTATTTTTGATAGCATCAAAATCAGCAAGAATCTGAGGAGACTGAGGTCCTAAATCAACCTCTTGAAGTACATCAAAATCATAATTAAGTTGCATAACCTTATCTGGAGTAAATACAAATAGATAACCAAACTTAGGTATTACAAGTTGAATACCATTATCATCTTCATCTTCCGTATCCTTACTCTTACTTTTATCTCCACCAAGTCTTTTAGGTTTATTCTTTTTTTTCTTAGGAAGTCCTACTACAACATTAGGATTATCATTATCTTCGAAATTAAATTCTTTTTCTAAACCATTAGAACCAAAATCTAAGCTAACAAAACTACCAAAACCTTTTTGATATTCATATCTATGAAGTTTATTTGGTTCATACGTTATGATATACATTGACTCATCAGATTTAGAAACTATAACAGGTTTACCAAAACTCTCACCATCTATATATGTATCTAGACTCTTGCCAACCCTGTGATCTCCATTAAAATTAAAATCACTAATCCCCATAATAGTTTTACTTTCGTTATTCGGATGAAATATTAAAACCATATTTGCTTCTAGATTATTTGCCATATCAGGCACTAAAAGTTTTATATTATCTTCATCTAAATCGCCTTTGAAATTAATTTTTTCTGCTAACTTAAGAACGTAACTTTTATTTGTTGTAGAGTATTCAGAATAATACACTTCTAAAACCTGTCTATTACCCTTTTTTTGACTATCTTTTCTTACTAGCATAATTTCTGGAGCACCGTCACTATTATCAAAATACCAAACCACTCCAAGAATATTATCTTTGACAAATTGAGCTCCTGATGATGAACGACCCTTACCACTAGCTACCATGACCGCCTGCCATTTCCCAATTTCATCACCAATTTTTTTATTATCTTTGGCTAAACCTTTAACATCTTCACTAAGTAAATCATCTAATGCTATGCTAGAAGTAAATAATTTATCAGTATCGTATAATAATAAATATAAAGTCCATTTTCCCTTTTCGAGATTCCAACCTATCTTAACCTTATAATCAGTTCCCATACCATCAGGAATTGCAACCCCTATCTTGGCTTTATCCGTGAATATATTTAGTTGCTTATTTTGCTTCTCTACAAAACCAATAAAACCTTTTGGTGCGTCTTCGATAGTACCATCACTCTTTAAACGATAAATCCTCTCTTGATAATTAGTCATTGCTTCGGGATTTATCATTGGAACATTTATAGGTGTATAATCACCATCAAAGTTTTGATATGTATTAGCTGCCAATGCGTTATAAATGATTCTCTCTGTTAAATCTACTTTTGTACCTTGATTAAAAGCCTTATATATAACATCATAACTTTTATATTCTTGTGACTGAAATAGTTCTGCATTTGTCATAGTCGGAAAAAATGATGATATATCATCTTCGTTTACAGTTATTTCAAACTTACTTTTGCCAATCTCAAACTCACTAGACTTCGTGAAATTAATATCATCTTTCGCCTTAGAAATGTATGACTCTCCTAATACTTTATCATTACTATTTTTGATAATACTCTTAGTAGTCAACATACCCATTTTAAATGTATATAAAAGACCTCCAAGCATCACCATAATTACAAATGAGAATATCAAAGCCATCAACAGTGCTGAGCCAGTTATTTTTGTGTTTAACTTCTCATTCATATATACACCTAATCTTGACCTAATATATAAATTTTATTTGTTGCTTGTCCGGCAACTTTAAAAGAAATTTTAAGTGCTGCTGTAGAATCACTTTTTATATTCACAAGCTCTTTTTCCAATGATTTCCAATTTATTTTGGCATTTCCTTGATGAATATCTGAATTCATAACATACTCAATTTTCAGATCTGTTACATTACTTATTAATTCATATATTTGTGAATCATCTGCATTTTGCTTCACATATTCATAGAGTGAATATATTTCATTACCTTCTTTATCTTTTTTGTTAGTAGCAGCTACAAAGAATACTTCTAAGATATACTTTCCAATATAGTCACCCGTCTTAAACTTATTTTCTACTCGCCTAGTTGTAGAAACAAAATCGTATGTAACAGCTCCAACTTTGACCAAGTCACATTCATAGGAATTGCATAACACAAGATAATCATTCATTGAGAGATCTTTCTCAGGCAAAGTATCCTTTTGAAACTCATTTACTTTGAAAATATTATTTGATGAATTTGACTTCAAAGTAGAGTCTAGACTACTTCTTTGAATCATCAGAAAGTCAGTTTCAGGTTGTACACAATGTATATCTTCATTAATGTTCATATTTCGCAGAGCTTCATCATTTAACATTCGCTCTTTGCATAGCTCGGTAGACATACTCAGTCCCTTAGGTAAGCTCTCAAAGTTTTGCGCTGGCGCTTTGCCAATTGTTATTATACCCATTTTCCCGAAGATATCTTCAAAGTTATCCCCTGAGTTATCCACAAGCTGTTGATAAATATCTCCATATTTAGTTGTAAACCCTGCTTGCCCGATTGCATTATAGAATATCTGCTTAACTAATAATTGATCAGAGTTTATTCTATGCTTATCGCTAAGTTTTATATATTGCTTTTTCATATCAATATATATACCAATGGCCATACCCATTACTATAGCTGCTATAACCATTGCTACCATTAGTTCTGGCAAAGTAAAACCTGATGATTTTTTAACTCTCTTCGCTATCATTAGCTTTTACATCTCTTTCAATAACTTTAACCCTATCAGCTACTTGCATTTGATTATCAATAGCTGCTATGTTTACAACTTTATATACAATATCAACATTATTAGCAGCATCTTTTTTTGTTTTTTTATCAGCTCTTTCTGCCATTTTTTTGATATCAGCAACACTTAATGATTTAAATCTATTCACAGGTTGTTCTTTTTCCTGTGGCTTAATATCGTTTTCTTTTTCTAGTACAACTGTTTTGATAAACTCTATACCATCATCTGTTTTAGTATCGTCTAATACTCCTGTTAGACGATATATACTGACTCTTTCATCAAGAACAGTAGCTATTTCATCTTTCCTATTTTCAAGAGTTATACTCACGAGAATACTATTTAATAATATAAAACCTGATGATAGTACAAACAACAAAATCAAGGCAGCAATCATTGATTCTACGATACCAAATCCAGCCTGTGATTTTGTTTTTTTTAGAAACATTGGATTAAATTTAGATTGAGGCTGAGAAAATTATGCTTCTTTGAATCTTCCGAAAGACATTAACTTATCATATCTTTTAGCATTTCTCTCATCTACTGTCATCTCTGACAACACTTTCAATTCAGCAGCAACTGCTTTTCTGATATTTGCAGCTGTTGTATCATAGTCTCTGTGTGCTCCACCTAAAGGCTCTGGTATAACTGCATCAACTATCTCTAGCTCTTTAAGGCGTCCAGATGTTATATTCATCATTTGTGTAACTTCAGATGCTTTTTCAGCTGTCTTGTGTAGAATTGAAGCACACCCTTCTGGAGAGATAGTAGCAAAGTAACTATACTGAAGCATAAGTAATCTATCACCCACACCTATACCTAATGCTCCACCAGAACAACCTTCACCAATCACAATACAAACCACTGGTACTTTAAGTGCACTCATCTCAAGTAAGTTTCTTGCAATTGCTTCACTTTGACCACGCTCTTCAGCTTTGATACCTGGGTACGCACCTGGAGTATCAATAAAAGTAACGATTGGCATATTGAATTTTTCGGCTAATTTCATCAATCTCAAAGCCTTACGGTAGCCTTCAGGATGCATCATACCAAAATTATGTTTAATCTTACTTTTGGTATCACGACCTTTTTCTTGTCCTATAACCATAACAGGTTTGTTATTCAATTTTGCTAAACCACCAATAACAGCCAAATCATCACCAAATGCTCTATCGCCATGTAGCTCTTGAAAATCCGTAAAGACTAATGATAGTAAATCTTTAAAATAAGGTCTATCCGGATGGCGTGATAATTGAACTACTTGCCAGTCACTAAGTTTAGAATAAGTAGACTCCATAAGCTCAAGTCTTTGTTTACCAAGTTTTTTGATTTCAGCTTCCGTTTTTTCATCTTCATATACGTGAGATAATGAGGTAATCTTGTCTTCAATTTCCTTTATCTTTGACTCAAAGTCTAAATAGTTCATTTAATTCTCCTCTCAAATTCAAATCAATTCATAAAAATAGCTACTTTATATTCTAAAGTATTTTAGCAAAATAAAAAAGCTACAACCAATGATTTTGAAGGTTTGTTATAGTATCTATTTATAATATAATCTCAAACATAATTTTTTTAAAATCTAGAATATTAACCACTATGCAAGAAGTTTCAAATCACACACCAATGATACAGCAGTATTTGAAAATTAAATCTCAATATCCGGATATATTACTGTTTTATCGAATGGGTGACTTTTATGAGCTTTTTTTTGATGATGCAAAAAATGCTGCAGAGCTACTAGATATAACTCTCACTGCTCGAGGAAAATCAAATGGCGATTCAATACCAATGGCCGGTGTGCCATATCACGCTGCAGAAGGCTACATCGCTAAAATTGTCAAAAAAGGATTATCAGTTGCAATATGCGAGCAAATAGGAGATCCAAGCACTTCAAAAGGCCCAGTTGAACGACAAGTTACACGCATAATAACTCCAGCAACTGTTTCAGAAGAAGCCTTCTTAGATAGCAACCAAGATAGCATTCTCGTAAGTATCTATGAAAAAAACAATAAATATCACATTGCATATACTAGCTATACTCAAGGCAAAATTTATCTTGTAAATACAATGAAAAATTTATCTGATCTAAAAAATCAGATATTAAAGCTCTCTCCTCAAGAGATAATTACAAACTCTAATAGCCTTGTAGAAAAGAATATTTTCAACAAACCAGTAAAAGTTTTGGAAGAATGGTATTTTAGTAATTTTGAGGCAAAAAAGCATATAATAGACACCTTTGATAACAGTTTTGCAAATAACATTCTAAACGCATACAAAAAAGAACAACTAACAGCCATCGGATCAATACTTGCTTATTTAACAAATACATTAAAAAGTATTCCTAAACACATTTCAGACATCCATCTAGATGAAGATCAAAACATACTAAATATAGACATTAATAGCAGAAATAATTTAGAGCTAGATAATAATTCAAAAAGTAGTCTTCTAAACATAATGGATAAATGTAAAACTAGTTTAGGTAGCAGACTTCTAAGAAGATACTTCAAAAATCCTACAAGGGATCTAAATAAAATTTCTTTGCGTCATAACGTTATAAAAGCATTAAAGGAACAACACCATTTCTTAAAAGTTCAGGATATTCTGTCTTATATAAATGACATTGAAAGGATAATTTCTCGCGTTGCTCTAGGAACAGTAAAACCTAAAGATCTAGTATCTCTTAATAGCTCTCTCGAGCAACTACCTAAACTCAAGAATCTACTTAAAGAAATAAATACCTCTGAAATTATAAATATAAATAAACACATCCATCAAATTGATGAACTAACAGAGCTACTAAACAAGGCTATTGTAGATAATCCTCCAGTGACCATTCGTGATGGTGGCGTCATAAAACATGGTTTCGACCAGGAGCTTGATGAGTTAAGAGGACTGAAAGATAACTCTTACGATTTTTTATTAAAATTTGAAACTCTACAAAAACAAAAAACAGGGATTAATACACTAAAAGTTGGTTATAACCGTGTACATGGTTATTACATTGAACTTTCGAAACAATATGCTGACAAAGTCCCAGCGGAGTATATCAGACGCCAAACATTAAAAGCTAGTGAGCGCTATATTACTGACGAGCTAAAAGCTTTTGAAGATAAGATTCTCTCAGCAAAAGAAAAAGCTTTAGCTAGAGAAAAGCTTATCTACGATACCCTATTGAATAAAGTCTTAGAATACTACTCTCAAATTCAACAAACTGCGGCCAGTATCGCAAAAATAGATGTCTTAGCAAACTTTGCAGAAAGAGCTATCAAGCTAAACCTAAATCAACCTAAATTCAATAAAACTGGCAAGTTAGATATAAAAGAGGTTCGCCATCTAGCGATCGAGCAAAATATTGATGAACCTTTTATACCCAATGATACCTTATTAAGTACAGACACTTATACATTAGAAATAATCACTGGACCTAACATGGGTGGTAAATCCACATATATGCGTCAAGTTGCCCAACTTATCTTTCTAGTATATATAGGCTCATATGTGCCGGCTAACTATGCGGATATTTACGATATAGACACCATATATACTCGGATTGGTGCCTCAGACGACATATCTAGTGGTAGATCCACATTCATGGTTGAAATGACTGAAACAGCTTACATTCTTAACAATGCTACTCAAAAGTCTCTAGTAATCATGGATGAAATTGGTAGAGGAACAAGCACTTTTGATGGCTTATCACTTGCAAAAGCTTGTGCAGAAAAATTTGCAAAAATTGGTGCATTTACTCTTTTTGCCACGCACTACTTTGAGCTTACAGAGTTAGTTAATCAATATCCAAATACAAAGAATATTCATTTTGAAGCTAAAGAATATAAGGATAATATCTATTTCATGCACAAAGCAGTCGCTGGTGCGGCTAAAAAATCCTATGGTATTCAAGTAGCTAAGTTAGCTGGTATCTCAAAAGATGTCTTAGAATCAGCAAAGAAAAATCTAGCTAATTTAGAAAAAGGACAAGCTAAATTAAATATCTCAGATCAACCCCAACAAAATCTCCAGCTTGATCAAACAACTATACAAAAAAATCATATTAAAGAGCGACTTGAAACAATAGATATCAACTCAATAACGCCAATTGAGGCTTTAAATATACTCTTTGAGCTAAAAAAGCTCTAATTTAGTTATATAAACCTTTTCAATTTGCTATAATTTTTTAGATATGAATTTGTAAAGTCTTAGGAAAAACAATGCAAAACAATGAAAATCAACCTTCTTTTTTAATTCAAAAAGTATATACAAAGGATGTTTCATTCGAAACTGTAAACTCTCCTGCTTGTTTTAAAGATCAGTGGGATCCCAGCTCAGATTTCAATATTGATATTAATACAAAAAAAATTAATGATGAAAATTTTGAGCTTGATTTGACAATCACGATAACCACAAAAAACAAGCAAGCAAATGCGTACATAGCTGAGGTTACTCAATCAGGTATATTTACGATTACTGGCATGAATGAAGAACAAGTAGAATCAGTGCTTAACACCTACTGTGCTAATACTCTTTTCCCTTACGCAAAAAGAGTTATTGATTCTTCGATAATTAAAGGAGGTTTTTTACCTCTTAATCTAGCACCAATTAACTTTGATGCCATATATATGCAAAAAAAAGCAAATCAATCTCAACAGCCAGCACACTAAGTTAAGAATAAATATGAATAATCGACAGAATAGCTTCATCAAAATTTTAGGATCAATAATGATCATAGTAGGTACTATGATAGGTGGCGGTATACTAGCACTCCCTATCATAACCGCTAAACTTGGTTTTGTGATAGGCTCTATTCTCATATTCTTAGTCTGGAGCATAATGACTTACACCGCTGTCGTTATCTCAGACATTTCTTGCTCAATGCCTTATGGCAGTAGTTTTAAAACTATAGCAGAGAAATATCTTGGTAAAGGTGGAGGCATAGTAGCAAGTATAGCTTTTTTAGTACTTATGTATTTTATTAGTACCGCTTATATCTCAGCTGCTGCATCATCATTATCCTCATCCTTCCCTAATCTTGATGAAAAAACATCATCGTTGATCTTTGTAGTCATTTTTGGAAGTATCGTAGTTTTAGGAACAAGATTTGTCGATTATGCTAATAGATTTTTTATAATCCTAAAAATACTCGTATTAGTAATTTTATGTGTTGTATTTAATAGTTATATCGAAGTTCCAAATCTTTTTGTAACTCCAGTTGATTTGGGAGTTTCGTTAATTATCGCAATTCCTGTTTTTACAACATCTTTTACATCTCATATTATAGTCCCTGCCTTGTCTGACTATCTTGGCAAAAATGCTAAAGATATGAAACGCATAGTTATTATCGGCAGTATCATACCGCTTATACTATATATTATATGGGTATTTACTATCTTAGGTGTACTACCACTACACGGTCCTGTAAGCTTCATGGATTCGATATTTAATCACATTCCAGTTGATAAAGCTAACATCGGTGATATTCTAAAAACCTTAGGAAGCAAGGTAAGAACTCCGACAACAGATGCAGTACTGCATATCTTTACTTATGTGGCTATTATGACATCATTTTTAAGTGTTAACTTATCTTTATTTCACTTTAACTTAGACACATATAAGTTATATAAAACAAAAAAAGTTATTGGATACTCAATAGCAACAATTCTAACTTTTGCCATTCCACTAATAATAAACCAAATGGATCCTAATATATTTATTTATGCCATGACATGCGTTGGCCTATCGATTGCTGTCTTATTGATGATTATGCCGGCTCTTATGGCGTTTAAGATAAATAGTCTTGGCGAGAGCTTTAACTATAAGATATCAACCTACAAAAGCTTATGGCTAATTTCTCTAGTTTCTGGTGTAATAGTAATATTGTGTGTAGTTCTGTAATTTAGATAATGACAAATATAGAACATATTGATAATTTCCTTGATAATTTACTTTACCTAAAAAATTACTCTCAAGAAACTATAAATAATTATCGCAGAGATTTACTCCAGTTAAATAGTTCAATAGTTGATAAAGATATAACAAAACTTGAAAATAATGATATTTTAATGTGGGTTAAAAAGCTTCATGCCCAAGGAAACTCATCAAAAACATTACAACGCAAACTGAGTTCTTTAAGAAGTTTTTTTAATTTTCTGATAAATAGTGAGTTAATAAAAAATAATCCTACAACTGGTATCAAGGCACCTAAGAGTAGTAAAAAACTACCTAAAGCTGTAAATACAGATGAGCTAGCCTATTTATTAGATATCAAACCAAGCAATAATATCGAAACTCGTGATATCGCATGCTTTGATCTTTTATATAGCTGTGGAATAAGACTTAGCGAATTATCTTCAATAGAACTAAAAGACATAAATATAAATCAAAAGAGTATACGTGTCATAGGTAAAGGCAACAAAGAGAGGATTGTATATTTTGGCAGTAAGACACTAACAAATTTAAATAAATGGCTAAATATTCGAGATACTTATAGCCCAAAATGTAACTATCTCTTCATCTCACAAAATGGTGAGCATTTAACAAATAGATCTGTCCAAAAACGGATTGAAATATTTGCTCAAAAATATGCAACTAAACACATACATCCACATATGTTACGCCACTCTTTTGCTACTCATGTTTTAGATTCATCTAAAGACTTACTTGCTGTAAAAGATTTACTTGGTCACGCAGATATTTCTAGCACGCAAATTTATACTCATCTAAACTTTCAGCAACTTGCAAGTGTTTTTGATAAAGCACACCCCAGAGCGAAAAAAAAATCATGAATATTTACAACTTAGCAGTAAGATCTCATATTGAGAATATTATAGATATTGAGTTTGAATATATTTTATCAAACCAAGATAATAAGTACTTATATGTCGAGGATAATATCCTAAAACTACATTACAAAGATAAAGAGCTATTTATAGATTTTAATAGTAGCGAAATTCTAAATAGGATAGATCCTAAAACTAAAAAATGCAGTATTGTCCAAGCAGTTGAGGGTCGCTCAAAAGACAAACTAAATATTCTAGATACAACAACTGGTCTCGGCAGAGATACATTTACACTAGCAGCTAGAGGACATAGATTGACTTCACTAGAGAAAGATTCCTATATTTACATATTACTCGTAGATGCACTTCATAGAGCAAGACAAACTCTTAACTTAAAAGACATTGCCAATCAAATAGACTTGATTAATATAGATGCTAATGAATATATAAATACTACTAATATTTCTTTTGACTGTATATATATAGACCCAATGTTTCCACCACGTAACAAAAGCGCTAAAGTCAAACAGGGAATGCAAGTCTTACACGATATTGCTTTTAATAACGATGAATCTAACTCAAATTTACTCAAGAATATTATCTTATCAAAAAAAACCAAAAAAGCTGTTGTAAAAAGACCTATTAATGCTGATTTTCTTTATGGCAAAAAACCAACATCTCAACTTAAAGGTAAAACGAATAGGTTTGATGTATATAGTCTATAACTGTATCAAATATTTCTCTTAGCATTTGTGTATGCTGCTACTATGATGATTCCAGCCATGAACAAAAGTACAGCTGATATCCAATAATATGGAATAAAATCTCTTATATTCTGAGGCGCATTGCTAATAACCATCGCAGAGTTTGCATAATTAACAGCATAGCTAATGAACACTACAGAAAAAAATAATAACCCTATGGCCAACCTAAATGCAACAAATATAGCTCCTATTACAATCAGCATGTAGCATAGATAATCAAAGCCAAATAATAACTCGTAATCAAGTATATATGGATTGACATATTTATACATCACACCAACCCATAATAACAAGACGATCAAACTAGCAACTATTGCTAGCAATCTTACTTTTTGAGTTGGTTTGGTATAGTTAGATTGTTTGAGCCAAATATATCCAGCAACTACAGTTGTTAATATCTGTGCCGACAAATAAATAGATGCGGTTGTAATCCCATATTTACCATAAATAAAAACTTTTATAATCAGACTAGCTAACACAAACATCCAAGCATACTTGTTTTTCTTATACAGTAAAATTGCAAACCCAAGTAAACACGCATTAGCTATACAATCATAAATCACATAATCCAATGTAATCATAATAGAAACCTAAATTTATCCTTAATTGATGTAGTATAAACATATATAATTGTAAATATAAAGTTTTAAGATATCTGTTTTATGATTTATTTGAAGTATATATACAAAATATTATTACTGAGCATTGTCACTAATGTTTTATACGCAAACCAAGATGACAATGTATATACATGGAGAGACTCTAAGGGTAATGTAGTATTCTCACAAACAGCCCCGATGTTCGATCAAGAATACGAAAAAGTCGGTGTAGTTCATAAAAATCAAATACAACAAAAATCTCCTGTAGAACAACAACTTGCTTCACTAAAACAGAATAACTTATATTTAGGTGCTCATAATACACAACAAGATACTCAACAGCAAAACGGTAGAAATTCAGAAGTAATTAAAGTAAAAATAATCTCACCAGCTAATGGAGAAAATCGTTTTGTACATAATGAGAAATTACCAATAATTCTGGAGCCCGCTTTGACAGCTGAAGATCATCCCATATTCATAATAAATGGTATACCTTATCCTGCTCACTTTCAAAATGGCGTTTGGAAAATCAATAGACCAAATCCTGGACCTGTAACAATTTCTGTTAGAGGTAGCACCAAGGATCATAAAATCATTACATCAAGTGACTCAGAATTCTATAGACGTCAGGTTTTAGGTAGATAAATTAACATATCTAGGCTTTTGATTATTATTAATTTTATATATACTTGAAGATAGTTAAAAATTTGAGAATTTAATAATGTCCAATTTTCATAAAATTATCTTACTTTTCCTTATAACATCTTTCACGTTTATATCTTTTGTCCAAGCAGCTAACCCAACTATTTACTCATGGCGCTCAGAAAATGGTAATGTTGTATTTTCAGAAGAAAAGCCTACCGATGGCACTGATTATAACATTATCGAGGTTGGTCAACCTACAGTTGTTGATACCAAAGCTAGCCAAGATATGATTTCAAATCAACCCGTTGAAATTAAGCAAAGCGATATCTCTAAACTAAATAACTTTAGTCTGGCTGAAAAAAATAAAGAAGTATTGGATGAAAATCAAGGAACTGGAGATCTAAATGTACAAATAACATCTCCAGCTAACGATGCTAATATTTTCACTAAAGAAGATAAGCTAGCCGTATCAACGAATCCTGCCATATCTGCTGATGACAAGCCAACTTTTATAGTTAATGGCACAGTTATGCCAGCGACATTTGAAGATGGTCAGTGGAAAATTGCTAGACCAACTCCTGGAGAGAATAAACTGACTATAGCGGGACAGACATCTGCTGGGAATGAAATTAAATCGATAAATGAAGTAACTTTTTATATCAAAAATGGTTGGTTACAACAATCTAAAAACACAGGAAACTATGCTGGAAGATAATTAATTTTACGTCTACTCTACTCATCCCAATTGACTTCTATAAATTTCTCAGGACTTTTTTCTTTTAAGTGACTCAAATTAGGGCAGTTTGATGTATGTATAACAACACCCTTTGAAACACTCATATATCCTTGAATTTCATCTGGATAAACAGGCTGACAACATTTAGCCATTTCATACTTCATACCATTAAATCCGGATACTAAAACTTTAGGAGTTTTGGCTTTAGCAGTAGTTACTCGATTTTGTTTTTTGACAAGCTTTTCTTCAGCTGAATATGTATCAAGTATATGATTAACAATACTATTAATCCTAACAGTACCGTTCTCAACAGCAACAAATAAGCTATCACTGCTTTTCATATTAAACTTATTAGCAACTTCTACAAAATCGACTTCTTTAAGATCATAACCTCTTAATTCTTTAAGAAGCCTATCTTTTCCTAAAACAATATTATCTTCTTTATTTTGCTCATTAAACCACTTTGTTACCCTAGATCTATTTCTAGCAGAGGTTAAATATCCTAAACTCTCAGAAGCCCAGTCTTTGCTAGGATTTGGCTCTTTCCCAGTTAGAACTTCGACCTTATCTCCTGTTTTTAGTTTAGTTGTTAACGGAACAATCTTACCATTTAATTTTACACCTTTTGTACGATGACCAACCATTGTATGTACAGAGTATGCAAAATCCAAAACCGTCGATTCTTCAGCTAAATCTATTAATTCATTAGCAGGTGTGAATACATAAAGTCTCTTACTTAGTTCTTTAGTAATTTGGCTATCATCTTCATTGATTTCTTTTTCCCACTCAAGAAGAGATCTCAACCATGCCACTCTTGCCTCGTATGATGCATCAAACCTCACACCTTCCTTATAACGCCAATGCGCAGCAAAGCCAAGCTCTGATTCTTCATGCATTTTATGAGTTCTAATTTGGACTTCAATATTTTGTTCACCAGCCCTGACCACAGTATGTATAGACTTATAACCGTTAGGCTTTGGATTAGCTATATAATCACTAAACTCCTCTGGAATAGGTAAATATAGGTTATTAACTTCAGCTAATACTTTATAACATTCATCTATATTGTTTGTTATAACTCTAACAGCAGTAATATCATAAAGATCATTGATATTTTGATAGCCTTTATTTTTAAACTTTTTGTATATACTATATATGTGTTTAACTCTACCTTGAACACCTGCATCTAGATTATACTTTCTAAGTATTTGTTTTAACTCTTCAATAACTTGATTAAGAAACTCTTCTCTTTCTTTACGTGTAAAACCTAAACTTTTGGCTATTTTTTTGTATTCTTCCTGTTCTAAAAAGAAAAAGGCTCTATCTTCAAGCTCCCATTTAACAGCTCCTAAGCCAAGTCTATTTGCTAATGGTGCATAGATATCTAGTGTTTCTCTAGCTATAACTCTTTGGGTGTTAGTATTTAGAGACTTTAAATGACGGATAGTACATAGCTTATCAACTATTTTAATTAAAACAATTCTGACATCTTCTATAATCGTCAAAAGCATTTTCCTAAAAGTATCGATCTGCTCAAGTGAAATATTATCGGAACGATACATTCTGATAGCTGACATTTTGCGTGTACCTTGCAAAATCTTAACCACCGTCTGATTGGTTGCTTTCTCTACATCTTCATCGGATATATCACCAAAATTATATAGCTCATATAAAATACCAGCTGATACCGATTCTTCATCTGCTTTGATTTTGAAAAGAACATATGCCATCTCGATAGCATATAAAAACGAGCTTATTCCTGTTGGATGACGTACTGATTCAGCACTCTTACTTTTTAAAAGTTCTAACGCTGCTGCTATAATCTCAAACTTATCGCTAGTATAAAAACTTTTAAGCTCGGATATCAAAAGGTCATCTTTTATCTGACCATCGCTATCCAAAAGTTTAGAGTCAATAACTTGCATAATTTCCCACTTTTTTTATAAAAAAATACAAAGTTAGTCTATAAGCCGGGTTCTGTAATAGACAGTCATTTATCTAGGCCTGTTGTCACCAACAAGCTCAAGCGACCTACCCTGCTACAATGCGAGCAACATTTTCGTAGCGCTATTTGGTCTTGCTTTAGATGGGGTTTACAATGCCATTGAGTGTTACCACCAATGCGGTGTGCTCTTACCACACCTTTTCACCCTTACCTTTTTGTAAAAAAAAGGCGGTTTATTTTCTGTTGCACTTTCCGTAGGCTCACGCCTCCCAGACGTTATCTGGCATCTTGCTCTATAAAGCCCGGACTTTCCTCACTTATAAAAAGTGCGACTGTCCGACTAACTTTGTATTATTAGCTTTCTCTCATCTTTGCTAGTTCAATATTATAATTAGATTTTACCGAATTATACTCTTCCTGCAAAGCAGATATCTTAGCATTATACTGCTTTTTTATTTTTATAATTTCAAACTCAAGATCCATTCTATCGTTATTTAATTTTAGTCTACACTTATTATATTCTTCTTGTAGAGCTATTCTATCATAACGAACAGCTTGTATTAGGTTAAATATCTCGACCATCTCAGCTGGAAACTGCTTAAGTTTATCAAGGCTAAATTCCTCAGCGTTAGGGCTCTTATAGCTATTTTCAAATTGATAACTACCACTATCATATGGTCTTTTTTTTAAATCAAAGCTAGGTTTTTTCATAGAAATGTAAAAGATTTAGAAGTTAATGAAATCATATATGTGGTAATCTACCAAACGCTACCAATAATTGCAATGCAATAATACCTACACCACAGAATAATATCAAAGATAAATAAAACTTACTAATAATACTATTTTGACCTTGCCTAGACCTTATAACCCAAACCATTAGTGCAGGTTGTACAATTAAAAGTACAGATACAAAAATACTTGCATATCCCAAAGCAGCTATAAAGCTGTTAACAAAGTATATTGCAAAAAACAACGGAGGTACTAACGTTATAATTAAAGTGATTAATTTTCTTCTAGAATTTAGCGCATATAAATCCTGATTAAATGAAAATAATGCCAATGCAACACCAAGAAAAGATGTAATAATTGCAAAGTTCTCAAAAAGTCTAATAAATACTAATGGAGCTCTTTGCCCTAAACTCACATAAGCTTCTGCTAGTGTTTTACCAGAATGACTAAGATCAATAAAGCCATTACTCCCATATAGATTTATAGTACCTAAAGTTGCCATAACCCAAACTAGATAAACAATTAGTGGTGCTAATGCTCCAATTGCTACTGTTCTTTTAAATACAATATCATTTTCAAAATAGTTCCTAATCGCAGGAATCACAATATGAAATCCAAAAGATGTTACAAGTATTGGGATAGAAAACCAAACATACTCAACACCTAGCGCTCTACTCTCTAGTACAGCTGGACGTATTTGTGGAGCTACAAAAGATATAAATAACACAAAAGCTAAAACTTTTAGACTTAAAAATAGCTCATTAACTCTAAATACAACTCTAATTCCTTTATAAATAAAAAATCCAAAAACAAATGTAAATAAAAACTTTGCAAAGCTATCATTACCAAAGCTAAACCAGCTAGTAATATAAGTTTTAAAGAGCTGACCACCCATAAAAATATAAGCTGTAAGGAGTGAGTATAATAACAGTAAATAAAATAATAAATTCATCACTCTACCAGACTTGCCTAGTATATTATGAGCAATCGAATCCATATCTGTACCTAATGGTTGTGAAACATTTGCCTCAACAATTAACAAAGCTGTCGCATACATGATGATCCAAACCAGAAACAATGCCATTAATGCATAATTAAACCCTACTGCTGCTACTGCAAATGGAATACCAAGCATGCCAGCGCCTATCGCTGTACCAGCTATAATAGCTATAGCACCAAATTGTTTAACTTTTGAAACCTGTTTCATCTAGAAAATATTTAACTTATCTTAAGATGAAATTATAAACATAATAGCTAACTAATGTACAGAGTGAAATAAAAATAGATATTTTAAAGAAAGAGAATGATATAACCCATGAACAACTATGTTTAAAACATAGTACCCGATCAAGCATTTACACAGTTAATTGGAAAGAGCTGCATTTTTTTATCATTTCATGATTTTTCTAAACTCAAAAAAAGTCTAGCAAAGTTAAATTTTAGATACAGGTAACTCTTTGAGTACTTATCAAACTTTTGACCAAATTTTAGCTGATTTGGTCTCACCAGGTGTATAATACTTACTCTTACACAACTTCGAAAGGTTACCATATTCACACAGATATTCTTTACCATCATGACTAACTACTGTGCCTGCAACATAATCTCCAATACTATCTGGATATTTATAAGTACTAGAACTAGAAACCATATCTGAATAATTCTTCTCTTCAACTTTTTCCCATACATCTGAACCATACTCACTACTAGGCTCATAAGTTATATTTCTACAAAGATCTGATTCAGGCCCAACTTTACAACGATAAATCTCATCCTTATGTAAAACCTGCGTCCCTCCCATATAGAATTTAATTCCATCGGGATATCTGTAGGTATTAACAGGCAATTCATGAGTGTTATATTTTACATTGTCTAATGATATATCCTTCCAAGCTTTATATGCTTGACTCAACTTAGGATCATACTTCAGACTATTACATAGCTTTTCTTTACCACTCATACATCTAAATTTCTTATTCCCAGATACGACAACCGTCTCATCAGTATAAGTGCCGATCTTATCAGGATAATTTATCTCTGTACTATCTAACTCAATCTGTAGAGTAGTGTCAGTGTTACCGAGCCTAGATTGTTTGATATCTTGAGCAACTTCTTCCCATATAAAATAAGAGAAACTACTATTAGGCGCATAAGATAGGTTGTTACACATATCTATATCTGTTGCTATACATTTATAAGTATGCCCTAAATAGCGAACTTCTGTCCCATATATATATGAACCTAACATATCAGGGTAATCTATATAGTCTTTATCATTAGCCCAACGTATAGTAGTAGCTTTCTTACGCGTTTCCGGTTTTGTTGGTTTTCTATAATTAACTATTCTAGGAAATTCTGCAGCATATATAGCATCTATAAGCTCTTTCGATGCTTCATAGCTAAGTACCGTTTTTTCACTAGGTTTGAAATTAGCTAGTACAAAACCATCAAAAGATGCTTTATTTTCCTTTATTTTATCGATTATTTTATTAACTTGATTACTCTTTAGTTTCTTAGAATCAACTAAAAACACAAGTTTAGAAGAAGGCAACATAATATCTTCATCACCAAGATATTTATCTTTGTTTGCTTCATAACCTTGATCAGTAGTTAGTGCCCAAGCTAATGAGGATATAAATGTAACATAGTTACTTAAAGGACTTACCTCTTTATATTTGTCACCACTTTTTTCATAACTGAAGAATGCATAAGGTGATTTCAAGCTATATGTATCTAAAAAAATGTATGTAATATTATCTAGTCCAACCGCATTAATCAAAAGCACATAACTATCATCATTGTAGATATTTTGCATATCCTTCTTGTTAATTGGAGAAATGATATACTGCCATTCTGGTGAAAAAGATAAAATAAAGTCTCTATCTTTAGATCTAATTGCTTGCACTAAACTCTTAATTTTTGTTGCTGCTTCTTGGATATCATTTTGATTTTTAGGAGTGTTTTTATCTAGGTCAAAATTAATTCCATCAAAACCGTAATATTCAATAAATCTTGCTAACTTATCTGTATCTAACTCGCTCCAATCAATACGAGAGTGTTCATCGCCCATAGATAGTATCACACGCTTACCATGATGATTCATATACGCAATAAAGCGTTTTATATTTTTCTTATCAGCTAGAACATAATTTTTATCAGAGTTATTATTAAAATCAAATACAAACCCTTCTTTATTCAAATCTTTAAAATATGAGATAAATACCATATTATAGACACAAATATCAGGATTTTTCTCACAGTAATCTGAATACTCTGGGATTAGCATACTTAGTGATGTGTTGCTTTTTTGAGCAGAAGATGAATTATTCTCATATACATCACTATCTAGAAATGACAACACACCTCCAACCACAGGTGCATGAGGAGTATTTTTTGACTTCTTGCACTGATTATTATATATACAATTTTTCAATTGCTTAGCAAAACCACCTTCTTTGTGATCATGTAATCCATAACTATCCGGTGAATAATCAAGATTTAGTGAATTACCAACCATTCCTGAGAATCTTACTCTATATTTAAACTTATGTATCTCTGGCAAAAGATTATCAATAGCTTCAACCGTACTTATAGAGTCCGTAGCATTAGTATCAGGATGATATATAGTATTTACTCCTCCAATTAATGCTGTTGTTGGCTCTTCTATAAGTATCTTCGTAGATGTTGGGATGTCATTTTTTTTAATGATGTCTGGATAACTATCTACTATATAACTTGATTTATTTTGTCCCAATTTCCCATATTCTTTTACAATTATATAATCAACATCTCCTGACTTAATTAATTTCGAATAATCGTTATTATTAGCTGATGTAACTAATAAGCCATGATTTACACTAGGATTAATAGCTATCACAATACTTGGATCTATCTTTTTTATCTCTTGTGTAACTTTTACTATGCCATCCGTCCCTATATATTTTGAAAATGAGTAGACTATACCTACAGCCTTATTCACTCTTACAAAATCAGCTATACTTCTTGCGATGCTCTGAATTTTGACATCAGTATCATATATACCTTCAACATTATTAATGCTAATTAAAGTTTTTATATTTTCTTTTTGTGCATCTGCAACTTTTGCTTTTAATATAATAGGAGTCTGTTCTAACTTACGAGTATTAGGATCCAAGAAACCTATTTGATTATCTTTGATACTTGAATATCCAACTATTAATAGATTATAACCATCATCATGAGCTTGCTTAATATTCACTTGTTTTGCAGATACTGGATACCTTAGATCTAAGACACCGGCTATTATTTTATCTGGAAGCCCTTTTAAGTTTCGTGAATTAGTTTCCTGTTGAGCATAAGACAAATAAAAAGATATCAGCAAAAATAATGATACTATTATTTTTTTCATATTATGATTATGTGTTTTTCTAAAAAGTTTAGATAGATTCTATCATAAATAGTCTTATGACACTTAAACATAAAAAATCAAAGATTAAATAATAAGAAAAGATTATATAGAAAATACTAATGAAATAGATTATTAACCAAAATGACCATAACCTACACAATCAAGACGCTCTGTGAAGCCATCATTATACACAAGCTCAATCTTAGCAATCTGATCTAAATACGAACGAAGATCACTAGCACCCGAACCCATGATTGGTGAACTATTAAGAATAGGTGTATGCTGATGATCTCCGATATCAAATTTAACAGGATTGTTTATAAGGTTATTCAGAAGCATTCTTGAGTTAATAACCTCTTCTGCATCATCTTTCTTCGTTATAACAACCTTATCCACCCCTGCATTTAGTCGCATTAACATCTCAATATATCCTGAAATTCTATTTAAGTTCTGCTCTTGAACGTCAGCTTTACACTCTACACCGCCATTTATAATATTAATAGTCTGTCCGAAGCCTGACTCACCAAACTTATTACCAATTTTTACTTTGTTGCCACCTTGAGTTATCTCTATATTTTCCCAATCAGGATCTAGCCCTTCAAGCATACTTGGCTTAACATAAAATTCGTACTCTTTGTTTGGACCACAGTTTTGAAGCCCTCGCTCACAGCCATCATTATAACGTAATGCCATATATGCAAGACCTGTAGCATAACCATACATCCCCGGTCTAGTATATGTACCAACCGTAGTTGTTATAGGGTGTACAAGAATATCAGGTGTATTATATAAAATATACTGATTCCCAAATATTGCTGAAGAATAAAAAATATAATTTTCAGGATAAGAGAGTTGCTTTGCTCCACGACCATAAAACTCTTGACCGTGATCACCAACACTATACCCTGAACATAATCCTGGTATTAGGTTACATGGAGTTTCAACCATCGTTGTCATTGCATATGGTAAACCTGTAAATTTAGAAGCATAACTTCCACCATTGGTCTCCTGAGCAATATTAGCAAAGAATGCTGCCAATTGTCTTTTATTCAATCTTGGATCCTCTGTATTTGCCAAGTCATGTAGCTCAGGATAGTTATTGACTAATAGTTTATATGCATCTATTAGATTCTCAAATGAATAGTACACATCACAACCACTATATGCAGTGAATGCTTCTCTAGCATAACAGTTTTTCTTTCTAGCCATAAACTCTTTATATGCGCTTTCATCATTTACAAAAATACTATACGTATCTCTTGTTGGGAAAAAAAGAGCATTATAGTATCGTTTTGCTTTTTCAAAAGCATTTCCATGAGTGTCTACTTTGCCTTGTAGAGCAGGATCATTTTTTGCAGCGTTTGCAAAAAGCTTAACAATACCGCTATTCATTACAGCATCATCTTCCTTGAAATTAAACTCTTTGATATAGTCAGGATATTTAATTTCAACAGGCTTAACAGGCACAGTCATGGAATCCTTTGCATCTTCAACTGTTATACTTTCAATATTACTAGCATTCAAGTTAGCATTATAAATAGCAACAGTTTCAATAGTTTTAGGGTTTAAGATTAGATCAGTGCTCATAAGTTTAATCATATCTCTAAAGCGACCTATTCTTCCCCCTGGATGTTCTTCAGTACCCTGAAGCTCGTTAGCACTATCATTTAACTCTTTTACTCTAGCATCCCTAGCTTGAGGAGAATCAAATGTTATCTCATCAATGAGATCAAACTCATTCTTAATAGTAGTTAACTCTTTAATAGCTATTTCAAGACTATCTCTTCTTGTATCTAGAATACTTTTCTCTTTACTACTTTCCGCAAATGTAATTTCCAGTTTGCTACCATCAATAATTTTTACACTAGTCTCTGCACCTGGTATTTGAGCAGAAATATGAGGTCCAAAGTCTTCTTTTGCCTTAATTATGATTTTAGATCTAGTCAAATTAATTGCTTTATCGTTGCAATACATTTTTATAACTGTATTACCACCAGTATTCTCGTAGCTATCTATATTACAAGAGTTATCTACTAAGCCTTTTTCTGCCAAAATTGTATTTGGCTCATTTTTTATATATGTGTTTTCTAGATACTTAGCATCTATTTCTACTGGTTCTACTTTCACAGCTAACACAGCATTTTTGCTAACAACTTGTTTCCATGCACTTCCCCATACTTGGCCTTCTCCAGGCTCAGAATAATAAGGAACCATTCTACAATTTACTAGGTCTAAACAAATATAATACTTATCATTATGTTCAACAACATCCGTTCTTTTATATGGATAGTTAGCCTTCCACTGTTCTAAGAATTCGCTCTTATAATCATCTACATCTAAATCTTTAAGCTCTACAGCTGTAAATCCCCATCCTATTGGCGAAGCACCCTCTCCAGCCCCATTTGCTATATAATACTTACCATTGTAAGTTACAATAGCACCTTTAATATAAGCTTTTCCTGACTCCCACTCAGGATAGTCTGTTTTTTTAGCAGCTTCTGCTTTGTCAGCAGCTTCTTTCGCTATCCTATCAGCTTCTGCTTTGTCAGCAGCTTCTTTCGCTATCCTATCAGCTTTAGCTTTGTTAGCAGCTTCTTTCGCTATCCTATCAGCCTCAGCTTTGTCAGCAGCTTCTTTCGCTATCCTATCAGCTTCTGCTTTGTCAGTAGCTTCTTTCGCTATCCTATCAGCTTCTGCTTTGTCAGTAGCTTCTTTCGCTATCCTATTAGCTTCTGCTTTGTCAGCTTCTGACTTAACTACTACAGCCTCTCCTTCATATGTAAAGCCCCAACCAGCAGGCGATGCTCCAACTCCAGCATCATTCGAACTATATAACTTACCGTTATATACAACGATAACTCCTTTACCATAGGCTCTTCCAGGCTGCCACACCTCTGGCTCACCTGAAGCATTACTACTTGTACTACCTGAAGTTGTAGCTTCTGACTTAGTTGTAGTATCTACACTCGTGTTTGAATTAGGAACTACAGCCCATGCCTGACCACCATGAACTCCTCCAGGTGCATATCCCGCACTACTACACCAACTAGCATACTGTTTACACTCATACAAAGTATTACCTACCTTTACTCTATCTCCCGCAGAATAACTACTCCCCGGTGAATACTCAGAATAGTTTCCTGCAAATGCAACACCTGATAGCGACATCGCCACTACTGATGATAATATTTTAAGTTTCATCTTTTAAATTAACTCCTATAACTATTTAAAAATACAGATCACTGATCAAATTAAAATATATAAAATAAGACATATTTAGTCCCTTCACATAAATTCATAACAACCTTACATTATTAAAACTGATATTCAATTATCAAAAATTGACAATGCTTATTAAAAATTACATGACTCAATGTTCCAAGCAATATATAATCAAAATTCAATTGATAAAAATCAAAGACTGATAAGACAAATAGAATCAATATCTAGGGTATAATTCACTGATGAGCATTCAAGGAAAAGCAGTATTTGCACTTTTTATAGTGACTATACTTTGGGGAACAACATTCCCTTTAATTAAGATCTCTCTTGAGTATGTATCACCAGGGCTTTTTGTAGCTTTTAGACTCGGGTTGTCATGCCTATTATTCCTACCTTTAATTTTAAGAGCTAAGTTTAATAATAAGCTCTACTTACTAAAAGTTGGAGCTATATTTGGTTCACTTGAAGGTATAAGTTTTTATTTTCAGACTCAAGGACTATACACCGTTTCATCAAGTGTTTCTGCATTCTTAACAGCTTTGAGTGTAATAATGATTCCTTTTATAGGAAGTCTTTTTAAGGTTGATCGATTAACAATTTACGGGATAGTTGCTTCTGGTGTTTCATTAGTGGGAATATACGCATTATCAGGAGCAAGTTTTGATAACTTTACTATAGGTTATCTCTGGTCAGCATTATGTGCATTGATGTATGCTATATCAGTGGTATATCTTAGCTATGAAACTAGAAAAGATCATCGCAGTGAAGCTTTTAAAGATCTACGCTTACTCATAATACTGCAAGTAGCATTTGGAATACCTATGCCTTTGATAACAGATCTATCATCGTTTATGTATCTTCATTTTAACTATATCTTAATAATCGCTATAGTTTTTTGCTCAATTTCAACAATCACTTGCTATTACTTACAAAACACTTATCAAAAACACCTAAGCATGTCTCAAGTTGCGGTTATATTTTCTTTCGAGCCTATTTTTGCGACAATTTTTGGGAAGCTTATCAATGATGAAAAAATATATTTATCAACTATTATTGGAGGCTCATTAATACTTGCGAGCTACTTTATAATTGAGATAGGAAATAGAAAAAGACAAAAATAAAACAGATTATATCCCCAATTTCATTTTAATTAAATCTAGGTATTAGATCCATGCGCATATTCACAATAGTATAATCACCTGGATTATTTAAACAACTATTATTACTCATAATACAATATGACTCTTTTGCTGCTTTTGTAAATAAAAATTCAAACACTGGTGTATTAACCGGATATTCTTTAGGTATTTTAGTGCTGCCTATAGCTGACTTAAGATTTGATTTAACCAGTGATGAAATAATATCAAACACTCCGTACGAAGATAATATATCATCAGAATAAATATTATCTTTAATATCAGCTATTATCCTTTTTTTATTTTTTGAAGGAATAATACTTATGTCATTATTAATAAAAACCGCATCATCTCCATTACTTAAATAATCTAATCTAATATCTTTTGCAGAAGTAAAGCTTTTAGAATCTTCAAAAGCAGCATCAAAAGTTGAAACTATATAGACACCGTTTTTTCCAAAAGCAGATACCTTAAAATGATTATTATTTGTCATAGATATCAATAAAGCTGTATTATCTTGATCAACTCCTAAACCTATATGCTTATTAGTATCTCTCATAGCTGATATAAGTCTACCAAGACGCCCTCTATCTCCAAAATGAGTATCAGTAATAACTTCATAAGGCAATATATTCAAACCAAACATTTTACCGCCATTTTCCTGATGCTGTATTTCAACTAATTGAGGATTTGAGTTAGTCCTTTGGTCTGCAAAACTGGTACCATCTAATCTACCATCTTTTACTTGTTTCTGTGCAAGACCCTGACTTTGATTAAAATATAAAATACCAAAAGAATCTTTTGCAGAATCATCGACTCCACCAAAAGTCATATTCCCCATAACTGCCATACCAGCAGATGTTCCAACAATTAAAGCGCCTTCATCATAACGTTGAGCTAAAACATTCATTAATGAATTATATGATCCATCATCTTTTAACCATGTTCTTGAATGATATGTCTGATTACCACCATTAAAAAATATAATATCTGCCTGCTCTATGATTTTGGCATTATACCCACCTTGTTCGGTATTAATGTCTGTGTTAGTTTTATAATTATCAATCTGTGCGTTGATATGTGCTGTCACAAAGCCATTGTCTTCAAATATTTTTTTATAGTATGGGTATACTATACTTTCTGCTGCATTTGTATTATCCGCAGCTGATGTTACAACCGCTACTTTAGGGCATTTTGTTGTATTCCAGCTACCACAAGATACTTCTCTATGTAACTGAAACCCTATTGAGTTTGCCATATCATTATATATTGCAGGATATGTGTCATCGAGATTTCCACCAACTAGAAAGATTTTTTTATCTATAGCTTGTGAGCAATTAATCGACAAAACGATTAATGACATCAAAGATATTACTTTTTTCATAATGTATTACAAAACCACAGTTTTATTAGAATACTCTTTAAACTCTTGGATCAAAATTCATTTTCTCTTGCATTTGCTTATAGAGCTCTTTTTTCTCATCAGTATCAGCAAGTGGTAATTTAACATCATAAACAATATAGAAATCTCCATCACCAAGACCTTTGCCTTTGATACGCATTTTACGACCCGATTGACTACCCTCCGGTACTTTCATTTTCTTCTTACCATATGGAGTATCTATCTCCAATGAGGTACCAAGAGCCGCCTCCCAAGGAGCTATATTAACATGCTCATAAATATCATTGCCATCAACTTTATAGTTCTTATGATCTACTACTTCAACTTTGATATACAAATCTCCAGCTGGAGCATTTGCTCCAATGCCTGCACTACCTTTACCTTTGACACGTAGTTTTTTACCATTACCCATAGCTGGTGGTATTTTAACATCTACACTTTTGTGGTGCATGGTTGGCATACCATTAGCACCTGCTTCTTGATAGCTATATGAAACTGTTCTAGAACCACCTTTAATAGCATCCTCAACATTCAAGCGTAAAGAAATATTTATATCTTCACCTTTTCTGGCTCTTGGTTGACCTCCACCAAAGCCTCTTGCTCCAGCTCCGCCACCACCAAAAAGATCTCCAAAAATATCTCCTAAATCCTCGAAATTGAAACTTTGAGAGCCTCCTCCTTGAGAGAAACCTCCAAAACCACCTCCAGCTCCGCCAAAACCGCCTTGCTGAACTTTATCCCAGTTTTCTCCATACGCATCATAGAGTTTTCTTTTTTCTTTATCACCTAAGACATCATAAGCTGTTTGAATTTCTTTAAATTTATCCTCAGCTCCTTTTTCTTTGTTTACATCAGGATGATATTTTTTTGCTAACCTTCTATATGCTTTTTTTAGTTCTGCTTCTGAAGCATCTTTACTAACTCCAAGTAAAGAATAATAATCTGCCATATTTTAAACTCCCAAATACTTTCAAACACATCCAACAAATAAACAATATGGATATATAGTTAATGTTATAAAATTTCCTGCTATTAGATATAGGGATTAATTAGCGAAAAACAAGTGATATGGTTAAATTATCTAAAAATTATTAAGAGTTGAATATATTACTTATTACTAGCAAATGAATATATAAACCCAGCCAATAAAGCCCATGGACAATTAAATATAAGATTAGCATAAAACACATCATCTCCAGCGTTTGATGCGAAAAAGCCATCGCCGGAATAAGGCATTCTTATCATATAGTTAAAAAGTATAACTATTAAAGCCATAACAGCACTTCTTATCCAAATATTCTTTGGGAATGGTGAAACAAGAATTAACGCCCATACACCACCCCATATCATCATACGGTATAGCTCTAGCTTTAGATCTTCATTTAAATTTAAGCCATGAGTTGTAACCAAAATCCAAATAATCTCTATAACCAATCCACTGATTAATCCTGCCATATAGGCAGTAAATACGTTACTTAACAAATCTCTAACACTATTCATAACAGTTTCTCCAATTCTATTGCTGAATCGTCACAATACTATAAATGACACCAGCAAGTATTGCCCATAAAGAATTAAAAACGATATTCATAACAAATACTGCAGTTCCGGCATTTATAGCAAAGAAACCTTGACCAGCTAACGGCATCTTAACCAAAAAATTAAATAATATAACAGCCAAACCAATAACTATACTTTTAATAAGAATATTTTTGGATATCGGTAATGCAAATAATATAGCCCAAACACCACCCCATACCATTAAGCGATAAAGCGTATATTTAAATTCATCATTAAGCTCAACTCCATGCTGACGAATAAATATAAATAGAAAATATAAAACACAGGCACTAATTAATCCTGCCATAAAGCCCACAAAAGTTTTGTTTAAAAAATTTCTCATTATAATTGCTCCTTAATTTTTTCATGACAATAAAATTCATAACAACGATAAAGCGTAGTCCATAAGACTAACAATGTATAAATCAAACCTAGGACAAATACTGTGCTCGGTAATAGAATCATAACTATAAAAAAGATAAATGTTTCGGCTCTTTCAATCAAACCTGGGCTATAGTAAAAGCTTTTAGAAGACTCTTTTTGACTGAATATCCCTACTAGTAAAAAACTACTAATACAAACAATAATAGACATCATCATTAATAAACCAACCCATGCAATATTAAGTTGATTAATAAAAATAACGATAATAATAAAACTCTCTACAAAACGATCACTTAATATATCTAGCATAGTTCCAAATGATGATGAGCTATTTTGTAGACGCGCAACTGAGCCATCTAAAATATCTAGATATCCTGATAACAATAACAAAAAAATACACAAGTATTGATTTATAAAAAATGATACTGCAGCAACTAAACCACAGATTAAAGATAGTATTGTAACCACGTTAGGAGCTATTATAGGCGCTACAAGCTTAGCGACATTATAAACGAAGATTTTCTGAAAAGTTGGCCTGATTTTTTGTTCTATCATAACCTTTTACCAAATACTTTCATTAACAGTCTAACTAAGCGTCTAACTTTGTTACTATATAGCTTCGGTGTGAAATAACTTCCGGCAATTCTTTTATTAAGCTCACTCAAGGTTGGATATGCCACAATATG
Source organism: Francisella sciaenopsi (assembly GCF_045862875.1). Classification (NCBI taxonomy): domain Bacteria; kingdom Pseudomonadati; phylum Pseudomonadota; class Gammaproteobacteria; order Thiotrichales; family Francisellaceae; genus Francisella; species Francisella sciaenopsi. The sequence goes on along the minus strand of NZ_BTHG01000002.1, from coordinate 266,060 downwards.
AGATGCTATATCTTTTATCTTTAGTTTATTTTTGATTGCTAAAGTCCATTGTACAATTAGCTCACTAGCGCTTTCACCAACAATAGTAACCCCTAATATATAACCTTTTTTATTGACCGCTACCTTAACTAACCCATTGGTTGCTAGACTTGCGACTGCTCTATCATTATTTTGATATGACAAATTCAGAACTTTTGCACCTTGATCTTGAGCTTGTGAGATATCTTGACCAACATACGCTATTTCTGGGCTAATATATATAGACCATGGCAAGCTACTATAATCAACTTTTGCAGGTAGCTTAAATAAGATATTTTGGATCACTATACCAGCATGATAGCCAGCCACGTGAGTGAACTGATACCCTCCGGTGACATCGCCTATAGCATAGATATTTTTATGGTTTGTTCTCAAGCGCTTATCAACCTCTATACCTCTAGAGGTATACCTAACACCCACATTATCTAAATTTAACTTAGCTAAGTTTGGCTGTCTCCCAGCTGCAACTAATAAATGAGAACCTTCGTAGTACTTATCGCCACAACAAATATTTATCTGTTGATTTTGCTGTTCAATCTCTGTGATATTTACATTTGTAATTATGTTGATACCTAGACGATCAAATTCCTTAATCACAACTTTGCGACATTCACTATCAAGCATACCTAAGATAGTATCTGAAGCTTCAAAAATTGTAACTTGGCTACCAAGCAAAGCATAAGCTTGCGCTAACTCTACACCTATGGGTCCACCACCGATAATCATTAAATGTTCTGGTTTTTCTTTAAGCTCAAAAATTGTTTCATTGGTTAGATAATCAATTGTATCTAAACCTTTAATATTAGGAATACTTGCTCTTGAACCTGTAGCTATAACAATATATTTAGCCTTGATAATATTATCACCCGCCTTGACTGTATAGCGACCAACTATCTCCGCATGTTCTTGGATAACTTTGACCCCTAATTTCTCAAAACGTTCGATTGAGTCATGTGGCTCTATTTTTGCTATAGTAGCTTTGATATGTGCTTGCACCTTAGCGTAATCAATATTTATGCTATCTACATTTATGCCAAAATCAGGAGCCTTATTTAATTTTGCAATAACTCTTGAAGCTTCTATGATCGCCTTAGATGGCACACAACCATAATTAAGACAATCACCTCCCATCTTACCACCTTCACAGAGAACTACACTTGCACCCATTTGTACTGCACCAGCAGCTATAGAAAGTCCGCCGGAACCACCACCTATAATACAAATATCTGTTTTAATCATAGCTACTTTCTCTTTTTAATAATTACTGGAACAATTGACAGTACTGCCAAGGCTATTAATGGCAAAATAAATTGTGGCTCTAATATGATACCTAAGTTAATATCTGCTCCTTGCTGAATTACATAAGCAAAGCTTGTACCAACCCATACATAAACAACACTACCAGGAATTATCCCCAGTAGTGTTGCCCAAAAAAAATCTCTGAATTTCACACCAAACATACCCGCTGCGATATTTATAATAAAAAATGGAAATATAGGTATCAATCTAAGTATTAATAAATAGTTAAAGACATCTTTTTCAAAACCTCGTCGCATTTTTTCGATACTACCTTTAGCCTTGTTTTTTAGCGAATCTCCCAACGCTATTCTAACAGCAATGAAAACTACACTTGCTCCTAATGTTGCAGCCAATACAACAATAATTGAACCCAATACCAAACCAAATAGTAAACCACCTAACAAAGTCATAATAGTAGCCCCTGGTATAGATAATGCTACAACAACTATGTATGCAACCGAAAACACTAACACACAAGCTAAAAAATGCTGATTAGCAAAGTCTAATATTGTTTGATAGTTATTTTTGAGTGCTTCAAGAGATAAATATTGCTGCCCACCAAAACTAAAGAAAGAGATTATGCCAATGATTAGTACTGCTATTGGAAAGAATTTATAAAATTTACTATTTGCCATTACTTCGCTATTATCTAATGTATCTAAATTACATAATATACTTATGCTCAAAGAAACTCATCAAATTTATTTAGCTGCAATTAACAAAGAAAATTATAAAACAGTATTCTATGCTGAAGAGATTAAAACTCCTATTGGTAATCTCATTGCTATTGCTGATGATAATTACCTATATGCTTGCTTTTTTATTAGTGATTCAAATATCTATGCTATAGAAAAATTATTAAAAACTTATAATGCAAAGATATCATTCAAAACAAATGACATAATCAACCAAACTAGAAATCAGCTTGATAAATACTTTAACAAAGAATTAAAATCATTCTCTATCCCCCTACAACTAACAGGCACTGACTTTCAAAAACAAGTTTGGCACGAACTGATAAAGATCCCTTATGGGGAAACTATCAGCTATCTTGAAGAAGCTACAAATATCGGTAAACCAAGCGCTTTTAGAGCTGTAGCTAATGCTAATGGTAAGAATTTATTACCGATAATTATTCCCTGTCATCGAGTAATCAACTCCAATGGTAAACTTGGTGGCTATACTGGTGGATTAGATAAAAAAGAGTTTTTGTTAAATCTAGAATCTAATTAGCGATTAGAAGTAACTATTGCATATAAGATTTTATTACAAAATTCTCTTTCTATGTAACCAAATCCATATCAATGGAATTGCGATAATTACAATATCCGCGACAACCAAAATCATTGTGTATTGGAAGACATTTTTAACATGTGAAAATGCTGGTGGAAATAATCCAAGTATAAAGCCTAACATACACATAAATATTGCAACTAATGACATAGTTACGAGTAGCCAATTAGAGTTTCTTCTACCTACATGAAATACTCGATGAGTATGTGGTTGTGTAAATCTAAGTCTAATCGCCGCGGCAAAAACCATTATCCACATAACTACAGTAAACTGTGATGTAATAGCAATTAATAATGCGAATGCTGCATATACTGATGGCATTACTAAAAATACAGATGATAACACTAAAACTATCAGAATTTGTATTACAAGCATATTTACTGGCATACCAAATCTATTTTTACCAGCCATAATTTTTGGGAAAAGCTCCTGTTCTGCTGCTGTCTGCATACCACGAGCAGGCCCTAACACCCATGTACTAAGAGCCGCTAACATACCCAAACTTATCATTATCACAACTACTGGCTTAACATTGCCCAAGCCTATTATGTTTAATACTTGTGAGATACCCTGTATCAGACCATTTAAAACATTAACATCTTGTACAGGAATAATAATAGTTAAACCAACTGTTGTTAAAATAGTTAATGATACGATTATCAAAGTAGCTATTAGTATTGATTTTGGAATATTTTTCTGAGGATTTTCGATATTCGTCATATGGAAAGCTACTGACTGAATACCAGAATATGATGACAATGTCTTAACCAAAAGAGCATAAGTACCTACAGAAAATACTGGTAAAAGATCACTAAAGCCATGATATTCTAAATTACTTTGCCCAGTAACTAAGAAATATACTGCACCAGAAACTAATAGTATTCCTGGAATTATCATACCAAATACTGCACCAATAATATTTAGCACAACAACTTTTCGTAATGGTAAGCAGTTAAACAAACTTATAACGATAAATACAGCAACCATCACCAACCAAAAAGTAACACTTGTTTGAGTATTCTCAGCAAAACCTCTAAAACCAATATATGAAAATGTTGCAATTAGTGCTGTCACAGAACTTGGGAAGCCTACCACATTATTAAACCACTCTAACCACATTGCAAGTACACCGGCTTTTTCACCAAGACCTGCCTTAACCCAGCTGAATACACCACCATTATTTTGCGTTATCATACTACTAAGCTCAGCACAGATAAGCGATGTTGGTAACAAAAATGTAACTGCAGCAATTAGATAAAAGAAAACACTCTGTAAACCTATTGTTGCCATATAAGCTATCGAACTTAAACTAATTATCGCTGAGATATTTAGCATTGTTAGCGATAGTGTCGAAATTTTTTTGTTAGATATATGCATAATTCAAATAAACCTTATATAAAATACTCTTGAACAGTTGGTCTTAAATTGTATTCACTAGCTAAAACCTTACCATAAGCTCCTGCTGAATATATTGCTAATAAGTCACCACGCTTTATTTTAGGAAGCTGATAATATTTTGCAAATACATCACTGGATTCACAGATAGGCCCAACTATATGATAATGCTGCTTTTCATCGACACTTTCATCGACCAAAGCCTCAATCTTATGTTGTGCTTGATACAATGCTGGTCTAATAAGCTCTGTCATACCTGCATCTATAATCGCAAAATGAGTATCTTGAGTCACTTTATTAAACAATACCTGTGATACAAGCACCCCTGACTGTGCGACTAATGATCTACCAAGCTCAAAGTGTAATTTAACATCATCACAGTACTCAAAAAATTCTCTAAATCTAGCAAAATAGTTATCAAAGTCTACTATAGGATTCTGTTGTGGATTTTGATAATCAATCCCCAAACCACCACCAAAATTAATATGTTCAATATCAATATCATTTTGCTTGAGAAGTTTTATATGCTCATTTGTAGTTATAGCTAATGATTGAAAAACCTGATAGTTCAATATCTGTGAACCGACGTGGTAATGCAACCCTATAATACTTATGTTGCTAAAGCTTTGAAAATCATTTTTTAACCAGTTAAGAATATTATCAAAAGCAATACCAAACTTATCATCAAATTGCCCTGTACTTATATAATGATGTGTCTGTGCATCTATATTTGGATTTACGCGTAAGCAAATATTTACCTGTTTATTCTTCGAGGATGCTATTTCATTAATGACTTCTATCTCTTCTAAAGACTCACTATTGAAAGCAAAGATATTATTATCAATAGCTAACTCAATCTCCCAATCAGCTTTGCCAACCCCTGCAAAAACAATATGCTGAGGATCTACATTCTGCTCAAGTGCTCTTCTAATCTCGCCGCCACTTACACAATCAATCCCCATACCATATTTCTTAGCGATATTTACTATCTTTGAATGATGATTTGCCTTAATTGCATAATGAATCTCAGCGTTTTTGAAATTTTTATCTAATGCTTTTTTTGCACTAGCAAATGTATCTTCTAAAAGTCTACTATCATATATATAACATGGTGTCGTGAGTTTATGCTCTTTTATATAATTAGCTAGTCTTACTTTATCAAAAGCTATATAGTTACTCATTTAATTATCCTTTTTAATATAAAATCGGCAACTGCCAATCATTTTGTACTTGTTTATAAACATCTTGAGTTAATTGCACCAATATAGGATTTTTACTCACATCCAAATAAGACTGAATCTCTCTAATATCATCCTCTGCTGTAGCAGTACATCCTTCTGTACCTGTCGTCGGAGACTTCCAGATATGCATAAAAATACAAGAGCCTTTTTTGGCTATCGCTGGATTAGTATTGTACAAAATCTCTATACCATATTTATAGATAGCAATCTCTGACATATTTTCAGCTGAGAGCCAATCTTTATCATCAATAAGATTACTATTAACTATCTGGTTATAGTATTTTGAATTACTATCATCAACACACTCGATTCCAGTTTTTAGCTGTACATATTCAACTGCTGAGATATTAGCAAATCCAAAATTTTTACCAATATCGAAAATACCTGCTGGTGATTTACTATCGCCTTCTTTTTTTAAATCTGCATATGCTAGACTTTGATATACGTTATCCGCCCATGTTAAGCCATTCTTACCAACTACCACAGCAGTTGCTGATTTCTTTGCTAACCAATTATTTTGATTGTCTTTTTCAAAAAACCAAAGCCTCCCTGATACACTCTGCCATTTTGATGTAGTTACTACAATTAATTGCTTAGCCTTTGGTATTTTTTGTACACTTGGATTTTGACTAACCATTTTTGCCCTCCTAAACTATAATTTCAATCAATAAATAAATTTAAAGAATAAGAGGTTTCCGCTTAGTGTATGTTTTATGGTTCTTTGGTATTAATAAATAATTTGTTTTGAAATAAAATTTTGAAATATACATACACTATTCTCCTACTGTTAGAGGTTCCAAATACGACTCATAAAGTTATAACCAAATGACATACTCATGCTCTATTCCTTTTGGTTTAATTTAACGAAAAATATCATTTATCTAATTAGACTAAACAATAATCAATTTTTTGTAAAATATTTTTATATATGAAATTAGATTATTTGATTTTTATTAATAAAATATTATTATAAAATCATGTTAATTAAGCCAAGTTCGTTGTAAACTGATTTGGTAAAATGCAAACTTGTACATGTAGGATATTCTCTTATATGATTCATCATGAAAATTCATGAGTGAGTCTACCTCGTATATAAGAAATATTCTAAATAAATTTTCAAATCACAAAGGAGATGCATAAATGGATGCTCAAAAATATATTGATAGCGTAATCGCTAAAGTAGAAAAAAGAGATGGACATGAAAAAGAGTTCATTCAAGCTGTGAAAGAAGTTTTTTCTACTCTTAAGCCAGCATTAGAAAAAAATCCAAAGTTCATCGAAGAAAATATTCTAGAAAGAATCGTTGAGCCAGAAAGAGGAATTACATTTAGAGTTCCATGGATTGACAGAGATGGCAATGTTCAGGTTAATAGAGGTTACAGATATCAATTTAATGGTTCAATAGGTCCTTACAAAGGTGGTATTAGATTCCACCCTAGCGTATATTCTGGAATCATTAAATTCTTAGGTTTTGAGCAAATATTTAAAAACAGTTTAACTACACTTCCTATGGGCGGTGGTAAAGGTGGTTCTGACTTCGATCCTAAAGGTAAAACTGATGCAGAAATCATGAACTTCTGCCAAAGTTTCATGACTGAATTACAACGCCATATCGGTCCAGATATCGATGTTCCTGCAGGTGATATCGGTGTTGGTGGTAGAGAAATCGGCTACATGTATGGTCAATACAGAAGAATCCGTGGAGCTTTTGAAAACGGTGTATTAACTGGTAAATCTCTAGAGTCAGGCGGTAGCTTAATTCGTCCTGAAGCTACAGGTTATGGCGCTGTTTTCTACTTACAAAACATGCTTAAACATGATGGTGAAACTATGCAAGGTAAAACTGTTGTAGTTTCTGGTTATGGTAACGTATCTTGGGGTGTATGTAAGAAAGTTGCTCAGTTAGGTGGTAAAGTTGTTACTATCTCTGGTTCAAAAGGTTTCGTACATGATCCAGCAGGTATCACTACAGAAGAAAAAATTGATTTCTTATTACAAATCCGTGAAGGCAAAGTTTCTATGCAAGATTATGCAGAGAAATTCGGCGCTACTTTCCATGCTGGTCAAAAGCCTTGGGGAGTTAAAGGAGATATCGCTATCCCTTCTGCTACTCAAAACGAGATCGATGTTGAAGATGCTCAGAAGCTTATCGATGCTGGTGTTAAATATGTTGTTGAAGCATCTAACATGCCTACAACTAACGAAGCTATCGAATTCCTAATGGAAAAAGGTGTAATTCTAGCTCCAGGTAAAGCTGCTAACGCTGGTGGTGTTGCTACTTCTGGTTTAGAAATGTGTCAAAACTCTGCTAGAATAGCTTGGACTGCTGAAGAAGTAGAAGCTAAGTTAGAGCAAATTATGGCTAATATCTTTGATGCTTGTAAATTCGCATCTGAGAAATATGGTCTTGGCTACAACTTAGTAGCTGGTGCAAACCTTGCAGGTTTTGAAAAAGTAGCTAATGCTATGATCCAACAAGGTAGATATTAATATCTAAGAATATATTACTTATATACTGCTAGTGACTATTCAATCACTGGCAAAATCTGCTAAAATCATTCTCTCAAAGTTCTTTCTTAAAAACAAATTGATTAAACAAGATAACTTTACGACTAATAATTATCAGCATAAGATAAGAATGCTTGTATTACTTTCATTCCCGATACTAATGGGTATGAGTATAGATTTATTTGCACCATCCTTACCTGGTATTAGTGCTTCTCTTAATACAACTGCTTCTATTTCAAAAATGGTGATATCTATATATCTGATAGGATATGCTATAGGTAATCTCCTAATAGGTATCATTACTGATGGTATAGGTCGTAAAGTTCTACTTAGGACATCATGCGTACTATTTGTCATAGTTAGCTTATTACCTACTCTAATACCAAATGAATATGTATTGCTAGGCTCACGATTTTTTCAAGGATTTCTGATGGGATCAATGGGAGTTGTTACTCGAAGTGTTTTTTCAGATATTCTGCCACCTGAAAAGCTTCTAAAACTTGGACCAACAATGGGATTTTTATGGGGATTAGGACCTATAGCAGGACCTATAATCGGTGGTTTCTTACAAGATGCTTTTGGTTGGAAATCTGGATTTTACTTCTTTAGTATCGTAGTAGCCTTGCTGACAATATTAGTTTTTATCTATATCCCTGAAACGCTTAGCAAAAAATCAAAACTAAGCACAACTAAAATCAAACAAGATATAATAGAAGTTATAACTAATAGAGAATTTATGACTCTCTGTGTAGCCATGGGAATAGCTTATTCACTTATCATTAGTTTTAATACTTTAGGCCCTTTTTTAATTCAAGATGTAATGGGATATTCTGCTGCTTACTTTGGTAAATTAGCTATATTTTTAGGCTGTGCCTTTCTACCAGCACCGATACTTGGGCGTAAATTATTAGATCATTACTCTGTTGGTAAGATATTTTTTGTAGTTATCCATTTATTCATAATCTTAACTGCTATTTTCTTTATAATTAGCTTGATAAACAATAGTATATCTTTGATTATTATTGCTACTATGGCTGTTTATTTCACATGTGGATCAATCTTTCCACTATCGATGGGAAAAGGTATCTCAATGTTTCGACATATCCCTGGAACTGCAGCAGCAATTATGTATTTTGTGAATATCTCAATGACTAGTTTAACATCATTTTTACAGAGTTATGTGCATGCTCATAATGTTACAAACATTATAAGTATTTACTTGGTTTTAATGTTTATAATTGTTGGGTTATACTGGTATAAACTAAAGGATCTTTAAATTTCATGTCTATCAAAAATTATGATGTAATAATAATTGGTGCCGGTGCAGCTGGGCTTATGTGTGCTATAGAAGCAGCTAAAAGAGGTCGTAATGTACTGGTATTAGACCACGCCAATAAAGTAGGCAAAAAGATTCTAATGTCTGGTGGAGGGAGATGTAATTTCACAAATTACAATATCGCAGCGGATAGATACTTAGCTGATAATCAGCACTTTATGAAATCTGCACTATCAAGATATACTCAATGGGATTTTATCAGTCTAGTTAGTGAATATAATATTCCTTATCATGAGAAGACTCTAGGCCAACTTTTTTGTGATAACAAAGCTAAAGATATCGTTAATATGCTGTTAGATGAATGCCAGAAGTATCAAGCTAAGATACAGTTGTATACGACTATTGATGACATTACAAAAAAAGAAGATGTGTTTTATATAACAACCAGCGCTGGTAAATATATATGTCAATCACTAGTGATTGCTACTGGTGGGTTATCTATACCTACTATGGGTGCAACTGGATTTGGTTATAAAATCGCCAAAAAATTTGGCTTAAGAATTAATCCTCAAAGAGCTGGTCTTGTGCCTTTTATTTTCAACTCAGAAGATCAACAAAAATTTGGACAATTACGTGGAGTATCAACTTACTGTAGAGTTACTAATAATCGAGCAAGTTTTGATGAAAATATACTTTTTACACACAAAGGATTAAGTGGTCCAGCAATTTTACAAATATCATCTTATTGGCACTCGGGAGAGAGTATCGAAATTAATCTTTCCCCAAATGTAAATATTAGTGATTTTTTAACTTCAAAAAAAGAACTAGGCTCAAAAGTCATTCTAAAAAATACTCTATCGGAACTGCTACCGAAAAATCTCATTAGTACATTTTTTGAAAACCAACTACTCGAAAAAAGAATATGTGATTTATCTGCAGAACAAATAAATAAAATTCACCAACAGCTCCATCAATGGATAGTATACCCACAAACTACAGAGGGCTATCGTACAGCAGAAGTTACATTAGGTGGTATTAGTTGTGATGAAATATCATCAAAAACTCTTGAAGCGAATAAAGTCAAAGGTTTATACTTTATTGGCGAGGTTATTGATGTAACTGGATGGCTAGGTGGATATAATTTTCAGTGGGCTTGGGCTTCTGGATGGGCATCGGGACAAGTTGTATAAATCTAATCGCTAAGCTATAATTAACTAAATATTTTTCGGGTCAAATATTTTAATATGAAAATACCTAACGAGAAAGAATTCGCTATAAAAAAAGCTATTCTAAAAGCCATTGAGCAAGGCTATAGCGTTGCTCAGTTAGCGGATGGTTTTGGAGTCTCTAGAAGCCTGATATACAAATATCGTAGAGTACTTAAAGATCAAGGTTTCATCAGAAAAAATGAAAATGATATGTATATCATTACTGAAAATAAATTTTCTACGAAACCAGAAACTCCTAAGACCGCTAGTCTTGATCTAAAATATGCTGAGTTAAGTGACCCTGATACTTATTCTGAACAAAATCAACCTATCGAAACTGTAGATAATGAAACTTTTTCTGATGAAAGTCATCAGCAAGATAATAGTTTAGCAACTATAGAATCAATTCAAGATTCCGTAGAACAAATGAAAAGACTTAATGAACTCAAAAAAGCTAATAAATTAAGAGCAAAAAAAGGGTTTTTGAATAAGGTCTTTGGAAAAATTAAAAAAATTATTTAGTAAAGGAACTACCATGTCAAAACTTATAGAAAATATTGCGGAATTTGCACATAAAAATCACATATCAGAAGAAACTGTAAAAGAATTAATTACTCATTTTACTAATGATGCTGAGAAAATTCAGAAATTTATTCTAGAAAAAACAGAATGTATTTTTGATGCTAACATTAGAGATTTAGAGCTTAAGGAAGCTCTTAAGAACCTTAAATAATACTTTTCTTCTGAAAGAATTCTCTAAGCTGCTTGTTTTTGGCCAGTATTTCCCAAATTCTTCAATGAGTTTTTAGCATTAACAATATTTGGACTATAAATATCCTTAGAATCTTCTAGAGCCTTTCTTACTGTACTTATATCATGCTCCGGAAACTGCGACTCTTGTAAATTAGCATATAACAACGCAATAATACCAGCAACATGAGGAGTAGCCATAGATGTACCCTGCATATAACCATACTCATAATTATTTAGTGTAGAATAAATCTGTGCTGTTTTGCCATAATTATAACTATCACCACCAGGAGCTCTAACAACCAGACTGTTTACTCTCCATTTTAGAATTCCATCCGGAGCATAGTATGTAGAGTAAGGTGCCAATAATCCTTTTGGTCCTGTAGATTCAACAACTATCGCATTTATATCTCTACAGCCTGATGGTATGTCATTAAATAAGTTTTTACCATCATTACCTGCAGCAATAACTACTGTTACACCTCTTTGATGTGCAGTCTGAATAGCCTCTTTCCATGCTGGGCATAGTGTACCCATATAGTTATCTCTCCACTCATCTTGACTAACTATAGGCTGTCCAGTATATGGATCAATCCTAGACATTCCCAGACTTAGATTAATAACTTTAACGGGTGCTTTGTTGTTCTCTAAATATTGGCCACTACTATTTTTTGCATATACCTGCGCTCCAGCGGCCCATTTGACAGATTCTAATATAGCATAAGTATCACCACTACCATCATCTCCTAGAGCTCTAATAGGCAAAATCTTAATACTATCTATTGGCCCTGCCACACCTTTGACTTTAGGGCCATTTGCAGCAACTGTTCCTGCTACATGTGTGCCATGAAAGCTGCCATTATCATAGATATTACTAGATATTCTAAGCTCTCTATTTTTCATAAAAAAATAATAATGCTTATAATCTCTATCTATCTTTTTTGATATATCTTCAGGAGCGGCATAAGCTAATCCTGAATCAATTACTGCAACATCAACTCTCTTTGAGTTATCTAAAACCAAGTCCCATGCTCCGTATGCATCAATTCCACCAGTGACTTCTTTGGGGCTATGCATATCCCATTGTTGTCCCCAACTTATGATGTTATTTTGAAAGTCAGTTGTATTAGTCGCTTGTGTATTATTTAAATCATACGCATACATTTTTGAATTTTTTGGGATAGCATATTCAACATTGGGGCTATTATCCATAAAACTTTTAGCCGCTGCATAAGTATCACTATTTGATACCCTTTGAGCTGCACTGCTTGATTGAGTCTTTAAACTAGTAGTAGTTGGCTGTAAAGGCTGACCATCGCTTACTTTTACAATTTTTGTTCTTGAATCTATCTCTTCAAGGACTTGATAATTTTGAGCTTGGCTAGTACCTACAGCATTAGCACTAAATACAGCTCCATTTTTATTTTGATTATCTTTATATTTAACAATTAGCTCAATATCGTTTGCATACGCTGAGGCATACAGAGAAGCTCCTATTAAAAATATTTTCTTAAACATATTTTATGTCCTTAAGTTTTATATTTCACAAATTGTAAACCATTATTTATTTTAATGATTTACAATATCATTATATAAAAACAAAGTTTTTTAAATATTTTTACAGCAGCTTAAATATTTAAATTTTTTCTTATTTTGACTATTTAATAGACTTAAAATAAACTAACTCAATAAAGTGATTTTGATTTTATAAATATGGATAACAAAAAAAATATTCTAATAACTGGTTGCTCCCATGGTGGAATTGGTTATGCTACAGCTATCTATCTTCGAGATAAGGGATATCAAGTTTTTGCTTCTGCTAGAAAGCAAGAAGATGTAGATAAGCTTAAAGCTGAAGGCTTTGATACTTACTTGATAGATGTCACTAATTATCAGCAGGTTGATCAGGCTTTAGAGGCTATTTTAGCTAAAACTGCTGGCAAATTAGATGCTGTATTTAATAATGCTGGATTTGGACAAGTTGGCGCATTAGAAGATATCGATACGCAATTTATCAAAAAGCAGTTTGAAACCAATGTATTTGCTGTACACAATCTAACTAATAAAGCTATAAAAATTATGCGTAAACAAGGTCATGGAAAAATAATACAACATAGTTCAATATTAGGGCTTATTGGCATGAGGTATCGCGGATCATACGTGGCTAGTAAGTACGCTCTAGAAGGTATGACTGATACTATGCGACTTGAGCTTAGGGATACCAATATTTTTATTAGTCTATTAAATACTGGTCCTGTAACAAGTAAATTTAGAGAGAATGCACTAAAGACTATCGATAATGTTGAAGTAGAAAACTCACCTCACAATAAAGAATACTATAGAATAATGCTTGGTAACCACAAACCTATCCCATTTAACTTACCAGCAATTGAAGTAGCCAAAGTTGTTGAAAAAATTCTTATAGCAAAAAAACCAAGACCTAGATACTTTATAACAAAAGCAACTTGGATAATGGCAACATTAAAAAAAATATTGCCCACAAATACTCTTGATAAAATTTTAAGAAAATATTAATTAGTATTTTTCCGAATATCTTCTTGAATCATAGTCATTATAGAACCATAGTTTGGTGTTATATACTTCTCACTCGAAGCAAATGTACCTTTAGCTAATTGCTGACTTTGGAGTTTATCTGTTAGTAAAATAACTCCTAAATTTTCTTTAGGATCTATGACTGTAACCATACCGGTAAATCCTGTATGACCATAAGATTTATTACTTGCATAATCTCCCATCATCCAAGTCATTTTTTTATTATCACCAGCGAGTCTCCAGCCTATACCATAAGTATCGTCTGTTCCTACAGGTGAAATAAATAAATCTATAGTTCTTTGATCAAATAAGGTTACATTATCATAGCTACCATCATTTAATAAAACTTTAACTAAAATTTCTAAATCTTCAACACTACCAAACAAACCAGCGTGTCCAGATACTCCTCCCATACTATAAAAGACTTTTTCATCATGAGAGTTACCTCTTATGGGAGTTTCACGCATATTATTATATGGCGATTTCTGACCATACTGATCAACAGACCAATTACCTATTGCTGTTTGGGCTATTTGTTCAACGCTAATCCCTTTATTTAAAGGATTATAAGTTAAATCTATCCCTAATGGTTGATAAATTTCTTGTTCAACATATTGATTTAGCGGCATTTTTGTAATGTTTTCAATAATTGTTCCCAAGAGTATAAAATCTGTATCACTATATATATTTTTCGTACTAGGATCATACTCCCTTGGTACAACAAGATGATTTGGATTATTACCACTATCATTTCTACCTGTTATGAAATCTATAGTTGTTGCTCTATCTTGCGAATAGAAACCATTTTGTTCTACTGTTTTACCATTATACATAACATCATTTTTATTATAAAAATTTACTTCAGGACCAAAACCTGCTGTATGTTCAGCAACTTGTTTAACTGTAATATCTTTATAAGGATATCCTTCTATATAGTCAGCAACTGGCTTATTAAGATCTAACTTCTCTTGATATACTAAATGCATCATAGAAAAGACCGTTGAATAAATTTTTGTTAAAGATGCTAAATCGAATTTAGTATCAATAGTCATTGGTATTCTGCTTGATTGCTCCAAATAACAACCTACTGGAATACTATAATCAATATTCGTAGTACAATTAGGCTTAAACATATTTCTATAGCCATATGCTGTTTGTTTTATTACTTCACCATTTTTTATAACTGCTAAAACAGCTCCACCAAAACCATCATTAACATCATTACTAATAGTTTGATCGACATTCTCAAAAATATTAACTTCTGAGAATCCTTGACCAGCACATGCTGTACCCAATAGAAGCAATGATACTGAAAAAATATTTTTAAACATAAGAAAATTCATAAAATTATTATTTGAGGAGTAAATATAAACCAAAAAACTTAATTTTAATAGTTAATTATTTTAAATTAATAAACATTGAATTATAATTTATTTAATTACTCCTATATTTATATAATGCCCAACCTACTAATATAAAAATCATTGGCCCTAAGATCAACTCAGATTCATATAGCACAATATCATAAAAGCTTGTCATTTCGCTTGGTGGTTGAAAGCTAAATATTATACCTAATGATGTCGATGCAAATACTAATACTGCAAATAAATATTTTATCCTATGATTCATAAGCTTGATATAAGCGATTACAAGATATAAGTAAGGGATAAAATAAAGTACAGTCGCCATAAGAATCAATATTTGATACATCGCATCAACTGACGGCAACAAGTTTGTAAATATAACTATAAATGTGACCAATACACCCATAAATATCAAAGCATTTCTTGGAGAGTCATGTTTGTTCGTTTTATGTAACCAATCCGGCAAAATCCCTTTAGGAGTACATTTAAAGAACATAATAACAGGTGCTAATAACCAAATACTAACTGCGGCAAATTCAGCAAATGTTAATAAAAATGCCATTAGCTTAGGAAACCATGCCCAATAAAATTGATGCCCTATAATCTCAAATGCAGTCATCAAACCAGATGCCTTACCAATATCATCAGGTGATGCTACCAGATTCAGAGCTACTGTACCCAGTATATATAGTCCAAGTAATATAAAAGCAGATAAAATCAAACCATTGTAGAGATTTTTCTTAGCGTCTCTAACAGAGTTGGCAAAAGTAGGAATTATCTCAATACCAGCCATAGCAAACATGATAATAGTCAAAGTAGAAAGATTATCCCACGAGCTACCATGAGGAACTATATTAACCACAGAAAAATCAGTAGCACTATGTCCTACAGCTAAATAAGCTGCAACCCCTAAAATGATTATCACAATAGCAGGTATAAACGAACCTAAAATACCTCCGATATCTACTAGATATTTGTTTGCCTTTAGACCATAAAAGCTAATTACCGTAATCAACCAAAAAGCTATCAATACAACTACAGTGATATAATAATGATTTTCGACCAATTCAGGCTTACCAATAAAATAAGCAAAATTTGTGGCCAAAAATATTAGAACTGCTGGATAATAAAATATCGTATTAATCCAATAAAGCCACGCAACCATAAAGCCTGACTTTTCACCCAAAGCTCTAGTAGTCCAAGCATACATGCCTCCCTCATCAGGATATTTACGTGATAGTTGTGTAGCTATAACGACTAGTGGTAAGAAAAATACCAAAGCACCAAGTATCCAAAAAAATATTGCTGATGCTCCTAAACCTGCAGCAACAGGTATCCAACGGATACCAAAGTTAGCAGTGACCGCCATTATAGTGACATCTTTTAACCCAAGAACTTTATTATCTGTTGAGATTGAACCCATAATAATATATTACTCGTTAATAATTCATAGAATGATTATATACATCATAATTAAGAATAAATATTCTATAAGCTTATTTTTTTAATGATGAATTTGATTTTTAGACAAGAGAAATATGAAAATTTAAATATAATCTTTAGATGATATCCAAAATATATCTAACAAGAGATACTTTTGGATATTAAGACTAATATTACATCATGCCTGGCATACCACCCATGCCACCCATAGGCATAGCTGGAGCATCTTCTTTGATCTCAGCAACCATAGCTTCTGTAGTGATCATAAGACCAGCGATTGATGCAGCATGTTGTAGAGCTGAACGAGTAACTTTAGTAGGATCTAAGATACCCATCTCAACCATATCACCATAAGTATCATTAGCAGCATTATAGCCATAGTTACCTTCTTTAGCTTTTACTTCGTTAACAACTACAGAAGACTCACCGCCAGCATTTGATACGATTTGTCTTAATGGTGCTTCGATTGCTTTTTTAAGTAAGGCGATACCGTGATTTTGGTCATCATTTTCACCAGTTAAGCCATCAAGAGCTTTTTGAGCTCTAATAAGAGCAACACCACCACCAGCAACGATACCTTCTTCTACAGCTGCACGAGTTGCATGAAGAGCATCATCCACACGATCTTTTTTCTCTTTCATCTCAGCTTCTGTAACAGCACCAACTCTAATTACAGCAACACCACCAGATAGCTTAGCTAATCTTTCTTGTAGCTTCTCTTTATCATAATCAGAAGTAGCTTCAGCAACATTTGCTTTTAATTGATTAACTCTATTAGCAATAGATTCTTTATTACCAGCACCATCAATGATAGTAGTATCATCTTTAGATACTTGTACTCTACTAGCTGTACCTAAGTGCTCCATATTAGCTTCTTCTAGCTTCATACCTAGATCTTCAGATATAACTGTAGCACCTGTTAAGATTGCGATATCTTCTAGCATAGCCTTTCTTCTATCACCAAAACCAGGAGCTTTAACAGCACATACTTTCACTACACCACGCATATTGTTGACAACTAAAGTAGCTAAAGCTTCACTCTCAACATCTTCAGCGATGATCAGTAGAGCTTTACCTGACTTAGAAACACCTTCTAATACAGGAAGTAACTCACGAATATTAGAGATTTTCTTATCAACTAGTAAGATATATGGGCTTTCCAAATCAGTAGTCATGTTCTCTTGGTTTGTCGCAAAATATGGAGATAAATAGCCTCTATCAAATTGCATACCTTCAACCACATCAAGCTCATCTTCAAAGCCTTTGCCTTCTTCTACAGTGATCACACCTTCTTTACCAACTTTTGCCATAGCTTCAGCGATAAGCTTACCTACAGTAGAGTCAGAGTTTGCAGAGATTGTACCAACTTGCTCGATAGATTTAGTATCTGAACAAGGTTTAGAAAGTACTTTTAGCTCTTCTACTAATTTAGCAGCAGCTTTATCGATACCTCTTTTTAGATCCATAGGGTTCATACCCGCTGCAACAGCTTTTAGACCTTCCGTAAGTAGCGCTTGAGCAAGTACGGTAGCTGTAGTAGTACCATCACCTGCTACGTCTGCAGTTTTGGAAGCTACTTCTTTAACTATTTGAGCACCCATATTTTCAAACTTATCTTCTAGTTCGATCTCTTTAGCAACAGATACACCATCTTTAGTAATTGTTGGTGCACCATAAGCTTTATCTAAAACAACATTACGACCTTTAGGACCTAAAGTAACTTTTACAGCATTAGCTAAAGTATTAACACCATCTAGCATTTTTGCACGAGCTTCATCTGAAAATAAAACTTGTTTTGCAGCCATATTTAATTTCTCCTTTGAAATTTGTAAGATTTTTTAATTATCCGATAATACCCATGATGTCATCTTCTCTCATCATCAGAAGAGTCTCATCATTTACTTTCACTTCACTGCCTGAATATTTACCAAATAGTACTTTATCGCCTACTTTGACATCCATTGGCTGAGTAGAACCGTTGTCTAATTTCTTACCATTCCCAATAGCTACAACCTCACCTTGACTTGGCTTTTCTTGAGCACTACCAGTTAAGATAATTCCACCTGCAGATTTTGCTTCTTCTTCTGCACGACGTACTAATACTCTGTCTTGTAATGGACGAATGTTCATAACAATCTTACTCCTTTGTTAATTATTGTTATTTTGTTTTTTTAAAAAAATGTTTTCAATTTTGTGCAACTTAGAAATCCACATATTCTAAGTACTTGCAAGACTACATATTGAGCCAAAAAAGTCATTTTCAAGAATTTTTTGTATTTTTTTTGTTAGAATTGCTTCATAAAAATTTATTTGTATCTAAGCTGGTTTATTTTGTTAAAGAAAAGTATGAGCTTCACTGCTCGATTAATTCATACCATTGGTTTTGAATTTTTTGGTATAGTAATATTTACTCCATTTGCTATGTTTGTTTTACATAAAGATATGTTTCATATCGCTGGACTTGCTATTATTGTGTCGATAATAGCAATGCTTTGGAATCTTATTTATAACTATATATTTGATATAATCGAACGTAAAGCAGGAATGTGTCGTTCAAAAAGAGGCGTTATCATAAGGGTATTACATGCTATTCTTTTTGAAGCTGGGTTATTGATTGTAACAATTCCGCTTGTTGCATATATGTTAGATATGGGGTTAATAGAGGCTATTATTGTTGATATTGGCTTTGTTATTTTTTATCTTGTATATGCTTTTGTGTATAATTATATTTTTGATAAAATATACTTCTCGATAGTGTTGAAATAACATTTGCACTTATAATAGTATGGTTAAATTCTCTAGTCAGAACAAAATTAAACAAATTGTTGAAATATATAATCTAAGATCTGATCAGAGTATCACTTTAATAGATATCAATGACTATCAACAATCTACAGAAATAACTTGTGGTCCTGCAGCCATTATGAGCTTACTAAATTATTATGGATTACTAGATGATTTAGAAGTAAATAGGCAGACAGAACTTAAGTTTGCAAACAATGCTGATACTGGAAACATATATGGTACAAGAGCTACAAAACTAGCTGAAATATTAAATGGATATGATCTTATTGTCGATATAGGAACACATGGAACAATTGCTCAAATAGAAGAAAACATCAGAAAAGGTATTCCTACCCTAGTAAACTGGTTTGATTGGGGAGGTCACTGGGCCTTGGCGGTAGGGTATCAAAAATTAGGACAAACTATAGAAGAAGATAAAGATCTTATCTTTCTAATTGATCCAGCTTCTCAACACACAAATATTAAGTCACCTTATGGTTTAACTATATTAAATCCAAATAAGTTTGAAAAAATGTGGATAGATTCTGAAGGAGTTACTGGAATATATATTACTGCTAGACCTAAAACTTATAAGTATTGAACATTTATTTACTGCATAATTATTAATGACTTTTAGATAGCTTTCTATTATCCTAAAATTATTACACCCATAGCTTAACCGGATAGAGCGTCGCCCTCCGGAGGCGGATGCGGGGGTTCGAGTCCCTCTGGGTGTGCCACAGGTCTTATTAATCAGCTTAGTTTTCCTTTTTTCACCATTCTTAATATGAGCAATAGTAACAATGCAAATAGTGATGTAGTTATCATAGTTAAAGCAATCGGCAAAGCAGATGTTGCAGGAAATGACATAGCAATACCAACTACTATTGCACTTAATGATAACTCCATTGTTCCAAACATCGCAGAAGCCACCCCTGCAATTTCAAAAAATGGTTCCATACCTCCACTAGCTCCGGCTCCTGCAGCAATAGCACAGCCAAAAGCAGCAAAAAAACATGGTGCAAAAAACATCCACAAACTCAAGCCAAATCCAACATAAGAAGCTAATGATAAAATCCCAGCAATCAATATACATACCACACCAACTATCGTAGTTCTGAAAACACCTAAATGATTAACTATCACCCCAGCAAACACAGCACCTGCCAAGTAAGCAATTCCCGTAAACGCAAACATGATATAGATTTTTGTATAAGGATCTTCTAAATAAACTATGATGTAAGGAATCATAGTAAAAAATATTAAAAATGCTGACATTCCTGATACTGCTGAAATTGAGTACGCCCAAAATTGTAGAGACTTAGATACTGTCCAATATCTAGAAATTATATCAAAAGAGAATTTCTTTCTTCTCTCAACAGGTAAGCTTTCTTGAACAAAAAATAGAATTATAAAAAGAGACATTACAGCAAGAATAAACAAAAAAACAAATATAGACTGCCAATTGAACAGTAGCGCTAGAGTAACACCAATTGGAGGCCCGAGTATTGGAGACATTGAAACTATGGCATCTACTAAATTGTATACCATCGAGCTTTGTTTTCCTGAGAAAGAATCTCTAATTATGGCAAAAGTTACAACACTTAATCCACAAGCTCCTGTCGCTTGAATTATTCTGGAGAATATTAAAAATTTAACTCCTGGAGAAAGTATACAAAATACTGTTCCAGCTAAGAATAATACAGCAGACATAAGAATTACTTTATATCTTCCAACCTGATCAGACAATGGTCCTAAAATTAGCTGACCAACTCCGGATACTATAAGGAATACAGAGACTGTTAATTGAGCCATCGACTGTGTTGTATGCAAACTCTTACCCATAATAGGTAATACTGGAATATATGCTTCCATAGCTAATTCACATGCAAGAATCGGCGGAGCCAACACCAATACTGTTTTTAGAGGAGAATGTTTCCACATATTTGAAATAACTATTTTTAACAAAACTCAATTCCTATACAATATCAAATTTTTTTAAAAAAATACAATTCACAAATCACGATTAATTATAAAATAGATAAGTTTAAATATTCGCTAAAAATTTGCTTATTTTGTTACTACATAGAAAACATTGCACCCCTAATTTAACTGGATAAGGTAGCTCCTCTAGAGTGAATTTGTGGGATAGATCTCTTTAAGGTAAGTCATATAAATATACCTAACTCTTACAAATAAAAATACTATCAAAATGTTTAATAGTTACAACCAAGAAAAGATTTATTGAAAAAAGTTTACACAAAAACTATAATCTACACAATTGTTGATAATAATTATCATTTATGGAATAAGTAAATGTCAAAATACAAGACTAAAACACAATATTTAATTAGAGGGTATCTGCATAATTGCCCTGTCGCATACAGAAACAGGCTTTTATCCTTAGGGTTACTACCTGGAAAAATCCTTGAGATCAAGCGCAAAGCTATTTTTGGTGGCCCATGCCAAGTCAGCGTTAGAAATGCTGATATTTCAATACGTATAAAAGAGCTAGATTTATTAGATCTAGAGGAGATCAAATCATGAGATATGCCTTAGTAGGTAATCCAAATTGCGGTAAGACAACAATATTTAATGTCCTTACAGGACTTAACCAAAAAGTTGGAAACTGGTCTGGTGTTACAGTAGATAAAAAAGTAGGATATTTTAAAGTTGACGATCAACAAGTTGAGATTGTTGATATTCCTGGCATATATAGTCTATCCGCATCAGATAATAGTTCTATAGATGAGCAAATAGCATTTAACTATGTTATCCAAGAAAAACCAGATGCTATCATAAATGTGTTAGATGCATCTAATCTTGAAAGAAGTATGTATCTGACTATTCAGCTATTAGAATTAAATGTCCCTATGATCTTAGCCATCAATATGGTTGATGTTGCTAATAAAAATGGCATCGTAATCAACTTTGATGGCTTGTCTAAACTCTTAGGAATAAATGTTTTTCCTGTGATAGGATCAAAAGGTGTAGGTATAAATGAGCTTAAAAATGCTCTTGTAAAACCACAACTAACTCCACATTATGACCTAAGATCTCACTACTCCAAAGATATATTAGCATTAGATAATCAATTACAACAACTACGCCAATCTGATATTGCAAATCTATGGTTAGCAGGAGAGCTCTATGAAGGTAGAACTATTCAGTTAGAGCATGACTCTCCGGATATTAATATTAATTCACTACTTACTGAACATGCCAAGCTAATAACAAACTCAGGACATAAGATACCTGAAATTCGTTATAGTATTGTTGATGACATTATTGAAAAAACTGTAAATTATACAACTTCAAAATCTCGTAGAAATATAACCCAAATATTAGATTCTGTATGTATGAATCGTTTTTTAGGTATACCCGTGTTTCTTATGATGATGTATCTAATGTTCTTTTTCTCAATTACGTTTGGATCTGCTGTTCAACCTTTATTTGATGACTTTACAGCATCAATATTTATAGATGGTGTAGCATACTACTCAAATGCTATTGGTCTACCTGAACAGTTGACCATGATACTCTCTCAAGGCTTAGGTACAGGTATTAATACTGTTCTTGCTTTTATTCCACAAATAGGATTCTTGTTTATATTTCTATCTTTACTTGAAGACTCCGGATATATGTCAAGAGCTGCATTTGTTATCGATAGATTTATGCAATCTATAGGATTATCTGGCAAAGCTTTTGTACCCATGATTGTCGGTTTTGGGTGTAATGTTGCTTCAATAATGGCATCTAGAACATTAGAAACCCGAGAGGATCGTCTAATGACTATTATGATGGCACCATTTATGTCATGTGGAGCTAGACTTGCTATCTTCTCGGTGTTCGCAACAGCATTTTTTCCAGAGCATGGAGCATCTGTAATATTTTTATTATATTTACTAGGAATTATCGCTGCAATTCTGACAGGATATGTTATTAAATTCACATTCCTGAAGAATGAAGCAACTCCTTTCGTACTAGATATACCAAAATATCACTTACCACACTTTAGTACAATTATGCTTTATAGCTGGAATCGCTTAAAATCATTCCTACTTAAAGCTGGTAAAGTTATTGTCCCAATAGCTATTATTATTGGTAGCCTAAACAGTATTAATGTTACTAAAAACGAATCAGCTCTTAGCTATGCAGGTAAACAAATAACTCCAATATTTGCACCTATGGGAGTTAGTGATGATAACTGGCAAGCTACCGTTGGCTTAATGACAGGAGTACTTGCAAAAGAGGTTGTAGTAGGTACGTTAAACACTCTTTATACGCAAGATGATAGTCAAGGTATTCCTGATAGCTATAGCATTACAGATAACTTCAAAAATGCTATTTATACAACTTGGGATAACCTTTTCAACATGGATCTAAACCCAATCACAAGTAATGAGGCAGATGCTAATATGAGTAGCTCTGCTATGGGTAATATGACAAGTAAATTTAGCTCTGGGCTAGCTGCATTTTCATATCTACTATTTGTATTGCTATATATACCATGCATCTCGGTGATTGGTGCAACAGTTAGAGAATCTACTCGAGGCTGGGCAATACTATCTATACTATGGAGTTCAACTATAGCCTACACTTCTGCTGTAGTTGTATATCAACTTGGTAATATATTCAATACCCCAGTCAAATCAATTATATATAGCACAATTGCCATAATTGGATTAGGTATTGTAATTGCTATAATGAGATATCTCTCAACTAGAATCAAGTTTGTAGCAAATTTAACTGGTTGCTCAACTTGCCAAGTTAGAAAATAAATCATATTTTAACTGTTAAATATTCACATCAAAAAGTAAATAATAATCAAATCTTGAATATATAACTGTCTTCAAGATAAGAAACTCCCTCTTATTAAATGATATTGATTATCATTATTAATTATATATAATACTAAATTATCTTCATTTTTTGGTATAAAAATGTTTGAACTTTTCAAAAGAATATTAATTCTCATATTTGGAATATCAGTTGCATTTGGTTTTTCGAATGCCAACAATGCAATCCTTTCACAAGATGGTCCTTTGGGCATAGTTAGTATTGGTCAACAACAATTAAAAGATAATTCATCTGAACAAGCTATACCTAAAGAATCTTCAAAAAATACTAATGATTCCAGTATTGATGATAAAACAGCAATGCAAGAGATGAAAAAAGAAATGGCAGAAATGCGTCGTCAAATGCAAGAAATGAGAAAGCAACAAAAAGAGCTTGAAAGTTTAGCGAATAACAAATCTCAATTCACCACATACTCATCAAAAGTTAATACCGAAATTCCCATGAACTCCTCTGTTGAGGAACCAGAACTAGGTGGTAACACCACTGCTGTAGATATTCTAGAAAATGTCAACATAGAAGGCTCAATTATTGATAACAAAACAAATACATTCGGAGGTATATTTAATGATAAAGGAGGAGTTGATGTTGGTGGAGCTCCAGCTATTACAACAGGGGGTAAACTTACTTTCTTGGGTTCTTATTCTGGCAACAATAGTGTTCCAATAGGACAAATCCCAGACAACTTATTTGCTTCAACATTGCTAGGTCAAAGAGAGCAATTTGATGATTATTCAATATTTTTTGGAGCCTTTCTTGAAGCTGATGCACAAACTTTCTTTGGTAGCAAAGGAATCAGAGATATTCAAGGTAATATTCTATCTGCAACTGGACAAAATATCTATTTAACTACAGCAAACCTATATTTCCTATCAAATATTGGACACTATGTAACGGCACAATTTGATTTTGATACTGATGAATCTGGAAATTTTGGACTAGGCAATGCTTTTGTTATTTTTGGAAACTTAGATGCCTCGCCTTTTTTCGTGACTGTAGGTAAAAGCTATCTTTCTGTCGGTGCTTATGGAGGTGGCGGTCCCTTAACTAACGGTATTACACAAAATCTTTTTGAACCAGGTCAAGTAACTAACATATCCATAAATTATAAAGATGATATTTGGAATGCTAATATTGCAATATCGGGATCTGATGATAGGCGTGCTAATTTTTCGACTGGTATTTTCTATGCTGACAATTGGTCTAAAGACTTAGCAGTTGGTTTAAATGCTGGATATATATACAATTTAGCTGCCAGCTCAGATTCCGGAGATTTTGAACAATTCCTAGATCAAATAGATCATCAAACAGATAATATTGGTTCCTTCAATATAGATGCTAACTTTACATACAACATGTTTGGAGGTCTCTTAAACCTTGGTAGTGGTTGGGCAACAACAACCAATAAAGAAGACTTTAATGGCAATGGTAATAATGTACTTGCTGGAGGTTGGTATGTTGCTGCTAACTATTCATTAACATTAGGGGATAAAGATACCAACTTCGGTGTTTCTTATGGACAAACATACAATGCTGCTCAAATTCCGATGCAGCTAGCATCATCTCCTATAAGCTTTGATTTATCAACATCAGGCATTAAAGAGCAACTTATTTTTTCAGCACAAAGAGCATATTTTGATGATAACGTTTTGTTTGGGCCAGAATATGTCTATCAAAAATTATATGATGGTAATCATATGAATACTATTACTCTAGACATGTCTGTTTATATTTAATTTTATATGAAAGGAGGATTTAATGAATAAACTAATAAAATTTTCTTACATATTATTGCTATGTATAGCAACTATATCATGTGGGATTATATCAAATGATAAATTCATATTTATAGGTCATGGAGCTACTACTCCAGATTACCAACTATACTATGATAAAACTAAAAGTTTATTTATTTTAATTAATAAGAGAGATGGTTGTTTTCAAAAAGATGATACTGGAACTTGTTTAGCTTTTACTCATGAGCAAGCTGAAGTATTTAGAAAAAATGTCTTACATAAAATGATTGAAATTAAGTCAGAGATTGAGAAAAAATCATTAACAGAAAAGCAAATTGAAGAAATCAAAAAATCAGGACTTGCAACTTCTAGTATAAAGCTTAATATTGGTGATGTTTATGCAACACCTGTTAGACAAATTCTAATAAATAGAAAGCAAGAGTATAGCTTAATCAGAGATAGCTATAAATTACGTGCAAGAATAGGAGCAATAGTTGTACCTGATGGTAAAGAAACTTATATAAAAATTGCTTATAGTGTGAGTTTTCCTGAAATAAGAGAAAGATATGGCTTTGAGTTAAGACCATTTATTATAGATCCTGACTATTTTTATACGCATATGACAGAAGATGCTATTAAAAAAGCTTTAACCACGCAAAGAACAGTTTTAAAAGAAAATAAGAGTGTCAACAATACATTAAATAAATATTTAAAAAAAGTGGCTAGCCAAGATAGCTAGACTACTTGCCACTAGAAAATTTTAACTCTTCACAATATAGAGTTATAATTAATTATGGATAATACAGGGAGACTATAATGGAACTTAAATTAGATAATAAACAAGAAGTTATAAATCAATTAAACAATATATTAGAATTAGAAATGTCTGGAATTGTACGCTATACACACTATTCTTTAATGATTATAGGACATAATAGAATCCCTATAGTCAGTTGGATGCAATCTCAAGCAAAAGAAAGCTTGACTCATGCTACTGAAGCAGGTGAATTAATAACACACTTTGGTGAACACCCATCTTTAAAAATTGCAAACTTAACCGAGACATATCAACACAATATTAATGATATATTAATTGAAAGTTTAGAGCATGAGAAAAGAGCAGTAGAAGCTTATTATAAACTTTTAAAACTTGTTAGTGGAAAATCTATAATACTAGAAGAATATGCTAGAAAACTTATAATTGAAGAGGAAACGCATATTGGTGAAGTAGAAAAAATGCTAAGAAAACCAGAATAACTAATCAATTCTAACTTATATAAAAAATACTGTCTAATTGCTTACATCTTCGCTGTTGTACAAGCTTCAGGATGGATTATAAAGTATCTAATAATCTATAATAGTGCTAAAATTCAGATGTAAATCTAAGTTTAAGGCTTGCATGCTTAATAATAATTTAAAAACTACTGTTGCAATAATTGGTGCTGGTCCATCTGGCTCAGTTGCAGCAGCAATACTAGTCAAAAAAGGTTATGATGTAATTATCATTGAAAGACAAATATTCCCAAGATTCTCAATTGGTGAAAGCCTCTTACCTCAATCAATGCAGTATTTTGAAGAGGCTGATATGCTTGATGTCATCAAACAACAAGCGATATTTCAGCATAAAAATGGGGCTGCTTTTAATAATAATATTAACTCTATTTCTATAGATTTTAATCAAAAATTCACAGCAGGTTATGGTAATACTTTTCAGGTTAAACGAGGGATTTTCGATAAAGCTTTAGCTGATAAAGCTCAAGAACTAGGTACAAAAATATTTTATAATATTGAAGTTATCCATGTAGCTGAAGAAATAGACAATATTATTCTAACCATCAAAAATCTTGAAACTCAAGAACAATATAAATTAGAAGCTGATTTCATACTTGATGCTAGTGGTTTTGGGAGAGTACTACCAAGATTACTTAATCTTGAAAAACCTTCTAACTTTCCAATGCGACAATCATATTTTTGTCATATAGAGGATAATATTACTGATGAAAGTTTCGATCGCAATAAAATTCTTATAAGTGTTCATCCAGAGCATCGAGATATTTGGTACTGGCTAATACCTTTCGCTGACGGAACATCATCTATCGGCGTAGTTGCAAAGCCGGAAAGCTTCATTGATAGCAATACCAATATGCAAAATCTAGATAGCTTTATAAAGCAAATGCCATATTTAGCAAACTTAACATCAGCCTCGACACTGAAATCTGATGTTCAAACTATCAAAGGTTACTCATCAAATGTTTCTAAACTTTATGGCAAAAGATTTGCTTTACTTGGTAACGCCGCTGAATTTTTAGACCCTGTATTTTCATCAGGTATAACCATTGCGGTTAAATCAGCATCCTTAGCAGTAAATGCTCTTGATAGACATCTAAAATGTATTGAAGTCGACTGGCAAAAGGAATTTGTTGATGAGTTGTATATAGGTATTAATACTTTTAGAGAATTTGTTAGCGCTTGGTATGAAGGCAGCTTGCAGGATATAATATTTCATAAAAATAGCAGTCCAAATATAAAAGAACAGATCATATCAATCTTAGCTGGATACGCTTGGGATAAAAATAACCCTTTTGTGAAAAATCCTAGACAAGGGATTAGAGCTTTATCAAGATTGTGTTGTTAAAATACTATTTGATAACAACCCCTTTCAATGCAACTCCAGACATTAAGAGACCATCACCACAAACATAAGTATCTTTACTTGATGTAGGATTATTTTTCCAGTTAGATTCGATATCTGCAACCCCTTTACCACCTGCAGCTTGTGATTGCTCTTTTAGATCAACTAGCGCTGAATAAAAAGCCCAATTACAAGACTTCTCATAATGTTTAAATGCTCCATTAGTTCTTTTGCTAGTATATATTGTTCCTTCTGCTGAATAATCAAATGGTTTAGAATCTTTACCAAAATAAAACTTAAAATCACCAAGCTTATTTTTGACTTTCTCGGGCATTACTTCCATAGCATTCTTGATACTTACATCATGAATATCATCTGAAGCATAAACAGATAAAGGTAAAACAAAACAGCCTGCAGCAACCAATGAAAGTAATATCTTTTTCATATTATATTTCCTATAACTTTTAGAGAATTGTGTTAAATTTGTATTAAATATCATATCAATTTTGTGACTAAAGTATAATCTTTATTCTAAAATTTTTTAAAAATCAAAGATGTATTAACTCCACCAAAAGCAAAGTTATTAGTCATCACATACTCAGTCTCTATATGTTGTTTATCTACAAGATAATCTAAACTAGCACACCTTGGATCGACATTTTGTAAATTCACATTTGGGATAAACACACCTCTATTCATCATCTCTATAGTTAGCCATGCTTCAAGCGAGCCACTAGCACCTAATGTATGACCAAAATAGCCCTTTAATGAACTAATGCTAATATCCCTACCAAAAACTTCACGCGTAGCAATACTCTCAGCTATATCTCCAACCTCTGTTGATGTGCCATGAGCATTAACATAACCTATCATATCTGGCGTTATCTGTGCATCTTCTAAAGCAAGTTTAAGAGCAATCTGCATTTTTTCAGCTGTCGGTTGTGTAACATGCTCAGCATCACAATTTGTACCATAGCCCACAACCTCTGCATAAATTTTTGCTCCGCGCTGTTGAGCATGCTCTAATGACTCTAATATCAAAGTAGCACTTCCTTCACCAATAACCAGACCATCTCTATCTTTATCAAAAGGTTTAGGTGCAAGGCTTGGAGTATCATTCATCTGGCTTGTCGCAAATAATGTGTCAAATATTGCAACCTGACTTACACAAAGCTCTTCCGCTCCACCAGCAACCATCACATCCTGCATACCATACTTAATAGCTTCATAAGCATACCCTATAGCTTGACTACTTGAGGTACATGCACTAGATGTTGGGATCAATCTACCAGTTAATCCAAAGAATAAAGCTATATTAACTGCACAAGTATGACTCATACCTTTGATATAAGTTGTTGCATTAACATTGCCAATTTTTTTGTCAGTAAGAATCATCAAAAGATCAGACAATGGTTGTGGACTGCCAGAGCATGATCCATAAGCAACACCTGTTCTACCACTAGTTAATATATCTGTCTTACCAAGTAAATCAGCATCTACTAATGCCTGCGAGGTTGCTACTGTTGCTAACTTTGACACCAAACCCATACCACGTATTTTTTTACGTGGATAATTTGGCATCTTAAAATCCATTACAGGAGCTGCAAGTTTAGTATTAAGACCTTGAATATCATCCCAAGGCATTCTCTTAGTTGCGACTTTTCCAGCCAATAGTGATTCAAAAATAGTATCAGCATCACTACCAAGAGCTGTCACTCCCGACATACCAGTAACAACAACCCTATGCATTAAGCAAGCCCTCCATTAATAGAAATTACCTGTCTTGTTATATAAGCCGCAGCATCCGACATCAGATACTCTGCTAAGCTTGCTACCTCATCTACACTACCCGCCCTTTTCATTGGTATATGCTTGATAATCTCATCATAATGTTCAATATCATCAGTCATTTCTGTATCTATCAAACCAGGTGCTATACAATTTACTGTAATTTTTCTTTTTGCTAACTCTACAGCTAAGGCTTTTGTAGCTCCAATAATACCAGCTTTTGCAGCACTGTAGTTGACCTGTCCTCTATTACCCACGATACCAGATACAGAAGCCATAGTAATAATCCTGCCACCTTTTCTAAGCTGTATCATTGGCATAACACAAGGCTTTAAAACATTATAAAAACCATCAAGATTAGTATCTATGACTCTTGACCAATCATCTTTTGTCATAGCTGGAAATGCAGTATCCCTACAAAGACCTGCATTATTAACCACCCCATAAAATGCACCATAGTTTTCAATATATTTGCCTATAGCTTGTTCTGTTTGCTGATTATCAGAAATGTCAAAACTTATAATATCCGCTTGAAAACCCTTATCAAGAATACTATCACGAACGTTTTCAGCACCAACTTTGTCAGTGTTGTAGTGTATAGTTATATGCCTATTTTCAGCCGCAAGTTTCAGTGCTATAGCCTTACCGATTCCTTTACTAGCACCTGTGACTAATATTCTTTTCATATTTTATATTTCTCTATTAATAACTTTTTTTACATCTTCAAAACTTTGTGGCTGGTAAGCATTGATCGTAAGTGATGCAACTTCTTGTTTATTCAATACCACTTTGCAACTAAACACCCCTGTACCTTTATCAAGAATAATACATTCAGCAAATATATCTAAAACACTGCCAGTTTTATATCTTTTGACATCTGTATTATAGCCTCTCACACTCAATAAAAATGCTACTGGAGGCTCATCAGTACTAGCAACAGATGTAGCAAGCTTACTAGCTCTACCATAGGAAGCAGCGGTTTGAGCCATGATTTCAACCGCTACCCAGTGTGGTATACCATTTAATTGCTTATCGAAGAATATATTATCATCAGTCACAATAGTTCTACAATGCACCGTATTGTCTTCAAAACCAACAAATTCATCAACAAGTCTCATAGGTGGTTCATGGGGTATCAAATCGGCAATATTATGCATTTATTTCTTTCCTATAATTACACTTACGTTATTACCACCAAAAGCAAACGAATTACTCATAAAATTTGGCTTGTGGTATCGAATATCACTAGTTATTATACCAATATCAGAAATAATATCCTTATCTGAATCGTATTGCTTTGGTAGTTTTTTGTTAGAGTTATAATTATCTGATAATAATAGCCAACATATCCCTACCTCTGTAGCTGCTGCTGCACCTAGTGTGTGACCTGTCAAAGATTTAGTAGAGCTACACGCAACAGGTGCTTTAAATATATCCCTTACTGCATTACTTTCCATATTATCATTCAGTATGGTTGCTGTACCATGCAAATTTAGATAACCGATATCATCAGGAATTAGATTTGCAGAGATCAATGCCTGTATCATAGCTAATTTAGCTCCTTCACCACTAGGATCTGGAGCTGTAATATGATAACCATCTGATGATTCTCCAACACCTAAAAGTGCTATTTCTGAGCAATCTCTAGACAGAATAAATGCTGCAGCACCTTCACCTATATTTATACCGTCTCTTTGACTATGAAAGGGTAAACACGAGTTTTGAGATATAGCATCTAAACAATCAAAGCCATTTAAGGTTAACTCACAAAGAGTATCACAACCAACGACAATAACTGCATCACACAAGCCCTGTTTTAATAATCTAGCAGCTGAAGCAAATGCTTTACCACTTGATGAACAAGCGGTTGATATAGTAAATGCAATATTTTCAAGCTGATAATATTCCTTCAAAAACTCACTCAGACCAGCGGTTTCTTCTTGCTTGTAGCTAAATTCTTTAGGGAATTGACCTGATATAAACTTATTGGTTAAAGCTCGTTCACCATTATCTATACCTGAAGTACTAGTACCGCAAACTACAGCTATTCTATCAGCTCCGTATTTATCTATAATTCTACCTATATCTTGATCTATTTGCATACAGGCATGAAGAGCCATTTGGTTATTACGACAATCAAACTCTTTTAATCGTTGAGGAATTTCTGGGAGCACCTCATCACTCACGTGCCCTACAATTGTCTTGCGACCCGACAATAGCTTCTTATCAGTCACTAAACCGGTTTGATTATTAAGCAATGATTGCAAAATAGCTTGTTTAGAATCACCTAAACAATTAATTATTCCTAGCGAATTTAGATAGATTTCTTTGTCACTCATATTCTACATAATTTTGAATAACTTCTTGTAAGTATAAATACAATTACAATTAGTTTAAATACAATTAAGTGTATGTTAACTGTATTTAATACTTAAAAAATTTATAGAGATACATTTTTTTGCTTCAATATGATAAATTCTAATGAAAATAATTTAGAAGATACTAAATGAAGTTTTATATAGATTCATTGCTAGTCATAGCTCAAGGAAAGAATGATATCTCTGATTTTAAAGATGTATCATACCTTGAAATGATAAAACAGGACATCAACATCGATACTAGCCTAATAGCTACAGCCATGAAAAGAAGATGTAGTAAATCTAGCAAAATCGCTCTTGCAGTATCCATACCTCAAATCCATAAATATGAAATAGGCGCCGTAGTATTTGCATCTCAGCATGGAGAACTAGCAAACACATTATCTATATTCAAAGATATTTCTAATCAAGAAATCCTTTCACCAAATGCGTTTTCTCAATCAGTACATAACACTCCTTCTGGACTTCTATCAATCCAACGTAAACTAAAAATACCATTTAACTCAATAGCTGCTGGTACTGAAACTTTTGAAATGGGTTTAATTGACGCTATCACGCAATTACAAGACCATGATAATGTTTTATTCACTTGTTATGATGATAATGTACCGGAAATATTTGATGAACTTAATATCTCAGATAATCTTGCTTATGGAATTAGTTTTGTCATATCAAGAGAACCACTATCACAGTCAGGTATAGGCCTAAAATTAGAGATTAATAACAACAAAACATTATTACAAAAATTTAATCAACTCCCATCTGCAATTATTTTTGCAAACTGGTATGCTTGTAATGAACTTAATCCATTATTTTTGAAGAGTATATCTATAGAGAAGATTTAATTATGTATAAATACTTAAATAGGTTTTATCGCAGAATTGCTACAGGAATATGTTTCTTTTTATTTAGCTTTTTTGGCGCAATATTAGGCTATATATATTTCCCCCTAGTTAGAATATTTATAAAAGATAAAAGTGCTCGCACGATACATGCTCAATACACAATAAATATTAGTTTTAAAATTTTTATTGGAATTATTCATCATTTTAGAATCATTCGATTTGAGTTTGAAGGTATTGAAAAACTACATCAAGATAGAGGTTGTATTTTTATAGCTAATCACCCTACTTTAATCGACTATGTTGCAATAGTATCCAAACTCAAACTTTGCGACAATATTGTCAAACAAAGTTTATGGGAAAATCCATATTATAAGCATGTAATAGAAACAGCTGGATATATCCCAAATATCAATCCTGATCAAACATTCTCGCGCTTAAATGAAATATTTGCAGAAGGTAGAAATTTGCTAATGTTCCCAGAAGGTACTAGAACTAGCCCTAACCAGTTACCAAAACTAAAACGAGGAGCTGCGCAACTAGCAATTAGAACAAATACTCCTATAAGAATGATACATATTTCATGCTCTCCTGTTACTTTGACAAAAAATACCAAATGGTATAACATTGCCGAAACAACACCGTTGTTTAGAGTAATTGTGGGAGATAAGGTTAATCCTCAAGATTTTATTGATGAGGCAGATGGGATACCATCTCTAGCTGCTCGTAGGCTAACTAAATTCTTACAGCATAATCTCTCTACTAAATTAGATTTTTTATAAAATAGGTACTTTAGAAACATGCAACAAGAAATAAAAGAAATGATCATCGAGGTACTAAATCTTGAAGATATTGCAGCTGATGATATTGATGCTAATGAAGCACTTTTTGGAGATGGTTTAGGACTAGATTCAATAGATGCTTTAGAAATAGGGGTTGCGTTAAAAAAACGCTATAATATAAGTCTTGAAGTTGCTGATGAAGATGTCAAAAAACACTTTGAATCTGTGGCATCTCTGGCTAAATTTGTAGAAGAAAATAAATCTTAAGGATATACTAATGAGCTTTTCTAAAGAACAAATTTTCGCACAATTACAAGATATTCTTAATAATCTTTTTGAAATAGATAAGGATGATGTCACTCTAGATTCAACACTATATGGAGATCTTGATTTAGATAGCATCGATGCAGTTGATCTAGTAGTACAGCTTCAAAGCTTCACAGGTCGTAAGTTTAAACCTGAGGAATTTAAATCTGTTCGTACTGTTGGAGATGTTGTTGATACTATAGTTGCAGCTCTAGCACAAGACTAAATACACACTTAATGAAATCTATACTTAAATTCTTTATACTGATAGTAATTATATTATATCCATTTATAGTATATATTGGCCTAAATTCACTCTCAGTAAAGTATCTTGGTTTAATTGTTGTCTTAATATTTATACTAAGATTACTAATTTTAAAAAAGGATCCTAGCATTACTTGGAAACTTATTACTGTTATAGGAATACTTCTTGCAGGCATAGCCATCATAGTAGACAATATCACCGTTATGCTACTATATCCTATCTTTGTTAGTATTATCCTCTTCTGCATTTTTTGTTATTCATTATTCCAAGACAAAAGCCTGATTACAAAACTTGCGATTCGTATGAACAAAGAACCTCTACCAAATTATGCAATAAAGTACACTTGGTATGTGACATTATCATGGTGCATTTTTTTTGCTATAAATGCCAGTATTTCAGCATATACTATTATATTAGGCTCGGTACAATTATGGACGCTTTATAACGGTTTTATTAGTTACATCCTTATAGGATTAATGATGCTTAGTGAAACTATAATTAGAATTGTTGTTAGGAGATATTTTGAAAAGCACGCTTAAATCGATACTAGAATTTTATGCACAAAATCCTTCTGAAATTATATTTACCAAAGATTCAAATAATATCATCGCAAAAGAGTTTTTAAATGATATAAAAACTTTAGCAAATCATCTCGATATCACTCTAAGCAATAACAGCAAAGTCGCACTATCTATTAATGATATTTACTTATTTTGTTGTACATGGATAGCATGTCAGTTTTTAGGTAAAACTACTATTATACTACCAAATAACAAATCTGGCACAATTACCAAACTTGCAAAACATTATGACTCTTTAATAACTGATAATGATCTTGATTTATCAGCAAAAATCATCAATGAGTATACATTAAAGGATTGTGAAACTATATTTTTCACATCTGGATCTACAGGTGAATATAAAAGCTATAGCAAAACTATAAACAATCTTGAACAAGAGTCATCAGCGATCAACAGTGTCATACAAAGCTTTAATCTTAAGAATATCAATGTGCTTACAACAGTATCACATCAGCACATGTATGGCTTTAGCTGGGCTATAATATGGCCACTGCTACACCAAAAAATCATCTACACAGAAAGACTATTTGTACCCGAACTTATCCACAAAAAGCTACTTCAAGATAACAATATTTTGGTAACAACTCCTGTAATTATTTCTCACCTTGATGGCAGTATTAGTAGTCCTATCACTAACTCTTTGCTCATTTCATCAGCTAGTGCATTAAGTACTGGTATCGCGATTAAATTTCAAAATAGTTACAACATTCCTATTCTTGAAGCTTACGGCAGTAGTGAAACTGGTGTTATTGCATATAGGCAACAGTTAATTGATATACTATGGAAACCTTTTGATAATGTTTGTATCAGTTCAGAGTCTGATCAACTAGTTGTTAGATCCCCGTTTTTTAAGCAAGAAAAACAACTAATGGCAGATATCGTTGCATTATCCAACGATAAATTTGAACTAAAAGGTAGAATTGATAAGATTGTCAAAATTGCTGGTAATCGTTTATCAATATCACAAATGCAAAATATATTAATCGAGCATGACTTAATACAAAATTGTGCATGTATCAAGCGTCAAAGCTATCGCGAATACATAGCAGCAATAATATGTCTAAATCAAGATGGACAAGACTTATTACAAAAATTTGGTAAACAAAATTTAATTAAACAAATAAAGAGCTATCTATTAAACTATTACTCAAATGTAGTTATACCTAAACAATGGCGCTTTGTAACTGAAATTCCAACTAACTCTCAAGGAAAAAGAACTCTAGAACTATTAGTTGAATTATTAGATGATAATTAAATAGGTTAGAGCTTATAAGTTTGATAAGATTTAAGCTTATTAAGGAGACTTTATTTAAAATTTATGGCGAAATAAACTATGAACAAACATCTTAAGATAAATAATATACAAAATATTGATGATTGCTGTGTTTTAGTATCAGCGCAAGTACTCCACGAGTGTGATTTTTTTAAAGGTCACTTTCAAGAGCAGGCCATTTTACCGGGTATTGCTCAAGTTGATTTTGTCATAAATTTGGCAAGCCAGATATTCGGTATTGATAAACCCTCTTTTGGTAATATTCCACAAGTAAAATTCAAAAAAGTTATATTACCTAATGATGATATAGAGATAAGAATCACAAATAGCAACAATACAATTGTTTTTGAAATTTCTGTAGATAATCAAACAGCATCTCAGGGTAAAATAAAATATGAGAAGTAATAGTGATTGTAATTTATGTATTGTAGTACCAATCTATAACCATGGAAAACAACTACGTAATACCATTAAGAATATTGCTAGATATAACTTACCAATCATACTTATAAATGATGGTAGTCAAGATAATACTATAGAAATCATGAGAGAAGTTGCTAGTGAATTTAATAATATTATTTTGACAGAATCACTTGATAAAAATCAAGGTAAAGGTGTTGCTGTAAGTCATGGTGCTAGCTTGGCTTTTAAAATGGGTTATACACATATGCTTCAAATAGATGCTGACGGTCAACATGATTCAAATGATATCCCTAAATTTATACAAGCAATGCAGCAAAACCCTCAGGCACTAATATCTGGTATGCCTATCTATGATAATAGTATTCCCAAAAGTAGACTTCATGGTAGAAAAATTACAAATTTTTGGGTAGCAATAGAAACTCTATCGTTTGATCTCAAAGAATCAATGTGTGGTTTTCGTATCTATCAACTAGAGGCTTATACAAAGCTTATGCACAAAAAAACTTTCTCAGTGAAGATGGATTTCGATATAGATGTAATCGTGAGAATGTACTGGCTAGGTCTTCCTATAGTCTATATAAATACGAAAGTAATTTACCCTCAAGATGGTTACTCCAATTTTAGAATGTTTCGAGATAATGTCAGGATATCTTGGACTCATACAAAATTAGTTACCGGTATGATTATTAGATTACCAATACTATTATGGAGAAAAATCAGGTGAAACATTGGACTAAGATAAAAGAAGCCGGTGGTCTATTTGGACTTAGAACTACTTTTATTTTATTTCGTTTATTAGGTCGTAGACTTACCTACTCAATCATGTCAGTAGTTATGATCTATTATTTTTTATTGTACAAAAATGCACGTAACTATTCTTTTAAATATATTAAACACCTCGATAAAAATATTAAAACTTCAAAATTATGGTTTTATAGCTTTAGACATTTTTTAGCATTTGGTGAGATGGTTATAGACAAAATAGCTGTTTGGAGTAATAAGATCACTATAGATAATGTAGACTTCTCACTACAAGATCGCAAAACTATGAACCAAGCTATCAAATCACAAAAAGGTGGTGTTATTTTTACTGCTCACCTTGGTAATCTTGATGTTGCAAGATCTCTAGCAGACTTTGATAGTAGTATGAAGATAAATGCTCTAGTATTTAGCAAGCAAGCTCCTACATTTAACAAACTTTTGACAAAGATTAATCCTAAATACTCGATCAATATGATATGTATACAAGATGTTACTCCAGATTTGGCGATTGAGTTATATGAGCGTGTTGCTAATGGTGAATTTATCGTTATACCCGCAGATAGGACTTCTATAACTAAACCAGAGAGAAATCTTAGATTATCATTTTTAGATGATATGGCATTTTTCCCACAAGGTGCATTTATATTAGCAAGCATTCTAAAATGCCCTACATACTTTATGCTATGTCCAAAAAAAGATCGCAATAACTTTGATTTTATTTTCAAAGAGTTTGATCAAAATAGCATTATTTTAAATAGAAAAACAAAACAACAAGATTTAGAAAAGTATGCACAAAAATATGCCAAAATGCTTGAATCATACTGTAAAAAGTATCCAAAACAATGGTTTAATTTTTTTGATTTTTGGCATCAAGGAGAATAAGTAAATGCTTAAAGATAGTTTATTCACACATGTTTACAAAATGACTATCCCATTTTTTGATGTTGATATGCTCGAAATTGTTTGGCATGGTAATTATATCAAGTACTTTGAAATGGCTAGATGCAGTATGCTCAAAGAAATTGGCTATGATTATATAGCTATG
Source organism: Francisella sciaenopsi (assembly GCF_045862875.1). Taxonomy (NCBI): domain Bacteria; kingdom Pseudomonadati; phylum Pseudomonadota; class Gammaproteobacteria; order Thiotrichales; family Francisellaceae; genus Francisella; species Francisella sciaenopsi. The sequence goes on along the minus strand of NZ_BTHG01000002.1, from coordinate 227,237 downwards.
AAGAAAGATGGCTTCGCTTGGCCTATAGTTGATATAAAAGCCAAATTTATTAAATCTGCAAGATTCGGACAAGATATTGATATTTATTGTGATCTAATAGAGTTCGAGAACCGATTAAAAATAAACTATACTATTTTAGATAGCTTAACTAAAATAAAGTTATGTCAAGGTTATACTACACAGCTTGCTGTGGATATTAACAAAAAAGAAACTTGTTTCGTAACACCTCATCAGTGGCAACAAAAAATAAAAGAGATTATTAAAAAATGAAGAGACTATTTACTTTTATTAGCATTTTTTTAACTATTGTAGCTCCTTTATATGCTTTAGATCTTTCTAAAGATTCTGACTTTCAAGCGGTTGAAAAGCAATTAACCAAAGACACTAATATCTCGGGTAAATTTATACAAATCAGACAAATTGCAGGCTTAAACTCAAGTTTAAAATCATCAGGAACATTTAAACTAACCAATGATGGATCTCTGCTATGGCAACAGCAATTACCAATCAAAACTACAATGCAAATGTCTAAAAATAAGCTTACACAAACTATTATGGATAATCCTCCTACTATTCTTACACGTGATGACCAGCCAATAGTTTTCACATTCACTAGTGTTTTTATGTCTGTATTTAAAGGCGATACAAAAACTATATCAGAATTTTTTAATATCAATTTTGAGGGTAATACTCAAAACTGGACTATAACCCTCACACCGAAATCTAGCCCTCTTAATAAAGCTATAAAAGAGATAACTCTAAAAGGTAATAGATATATTACAAATATTGACGTCGCTGATACCCAAGATAATATAATCAAAATACAACTTTTTGATATTACAACGAACTAAATATCATGGTTAATAAATATCTTATCCGTCTTATTATTTGGGGCGTAATTGTTCTAAGTAGCATAATCCTATTTATAGTTATTATTACAAAAGGACTAAACTTAAATACAAACATTCTAGCTTTGTTACCAAACCAAGAGACATCACCTGAACTTACCTCAGCATCAAACAAATTTTCTGACCGTATAAGTAATGATGTTGTATTCTTAATAAGTTCTAAAGATCAAACTAAAGCTACAAATGCTGCAGCAAAGTTTAGCCATTTACTAGAACAAAGTAACAACTTCACAGCAGTAAATACAGGAATAAACCAAGACCAGCAATTATCTTGGGCAAAATTTTATTTCCCATACAGGCTACAACTACTTAGCGATAAAGACCAACAGCTATTAATTGATAAAAAATACCAAAGATTGTACCAAAATGCTCTGGCAAATATATATAACCCAACAGGAGTGGTTAATCGTAACCTACTTAATAATGATCCTTTCTTTACATATCAAAACTATCTTTTAAACTTACCTAAACCAAGCTCCAACTTGAAGCTTAGAAATGGCTTTCTAATAGCTGAAAAAAATAATACTTATTACGTTCTTATTAAAGCTGAAATTAAAGGACAAAGCTTTTCATTAACAACTCAAACTGAAATTATCAAAAGCATTAATAATGCTATCACACAAATTAAATCAAATGATATTAGTGTTCTAAAAACTGGTATGCTCTTTTATGCAAATGCTGGAGCTGAAGATGCTCATCATGAGATAAATACTATTGGTATTGGTTCTATGATAGGCGTATTGATTTTGATAATTCTAACATTTAGATCAATTATTCCTCTTTTTTTTACATTATTTTCAATCCTTTGTGGCTTTATTGTTGCGTTTGTTGTTACACACTATATATTTGGTAGTGTTTTCTTATTTACGCTAGTTTTCGGTGCAAGTTTAATTGGTATATCTGTTGACTATGCTTTCTTTTACTATTCCGAGAAGCTTTTAGCTGATGCTAATTGGACTCCAAAAACAGGACTAAATCGTATTTTAAAAGGTATAACATTAGGACTTTTAAATGTTGTTATAGCTTTTTTAGTCATAGCAATTGCACCTTTTCCTGGACTACATCAACTAGCAGTTTTTGGTATCGTTGGCTTAGCTGTGTCATACCTAACAGTGATATGTTTTTTCCCATATATTATCAATATCAAATCAAAAAGCTATAAGAGTATCCCTTTATTATGGCTTACGGATAAATATCTAAATTTATGGAAAAATATTAGTACAAAAAAAATTATTATTATCTTACTAGCTCTAGTAATAATAATTATTGCAGGAATATATAAAATAAAGCCTAATGATGATATTCATATATTACAATCTACACCTAAAGAGCTCCGAAATGAAGAACAACGGCTTAAAAACATAATTGGCAGTGATATAGGTCTCAGCTATATTATCGTATTGGCTAAAGATGATAATGCCCTTCTGTCAAAAGCTAATCATGTAACAAGCATTATTCGTAACAACTTCGTTAATATTAAAAATCCACTAATTAGCATAAGTGACTATGTACCGAGCTTAGAGCCGCAACAACAAAACTACAATCTTATACAAAACTTTATTAATACCAAATATCCAGAAGAATACCTTAAACAAATAGGTTTCTCAGAGGCCCAACAAGTAAAAGTGATAGATGAAATCAAAACTACAAAATTTGATACTTTAGAGCTACCTGCATGGCTAAATAAGCCCGTTTCAGCACAGATGAGATTTTTGTGGTTAGGAGACCAACCAAATGACTATAAAGCTTTAGCAATAGCACTTTCAAAAGATATTGATATTACTAAACTACAAAGTTTGCTTAGCTCTATCGATGACGTTTATGTTGTTGATAAAGTAAGTCAGATAAGTGATATTTTTGGTCATTATCGTAATATAATTTCTTACATAATGGCGATTGTGTTTGTCTTACTATGGTTAGGATTAACTGTTAGATATTCTTTTAGAAAATCTATAGTTTATATTGTAGTACCATTATTATCATGTTTCATATCTATAGCATTCCTTGGATTACTCAATATCCCTCTGACATTATTTAGCATCCTTGCGATAATACTTGTCTTAGGAATAAGTATGGATTATGTTCTATTCTTGGCTGAGAGTCATAATAGATTCAATAGTACTATGCTAGCATTAGCACTATCAGCTATTACTACTATCCTATCATTTGGACTTTTAGTATTAAGTAATACTCCAGCTATTGAGTATTTTGGTCTAACTGCATTAATAGGGATTTCGGTAGCATTTCTATTAGCTCCTATAGCAATTAAGGTACAAGGTTATGAAAATAAAATTCTTTCAACTATTTTTATATTTATCTTTTTAAGCGGTTGCTCATTGTTGCAAACAAGACAGCAAATCGATGTAAAAGTAGCTATAACACCAGATACAACTGTAACACTACCCCAACCACAACAACTAGGTATTGATAAAACAATATCTCAAATAGTCTCTGCTACATATTATGATAAAGATGGCAAACAAAAAAACCTAACAACAAATATGATTATTGAAGCTAACTCAAAACATATCGTAATGGTAGCGTTATCGGCTTGGGGAGGTTCTTTATTTAAGCTTGATTATAATGGCAAAGATATCCAAAGCAGTAGCCTGCCAATGCCAAACCAAAATATTGGTGTTAAACAAAGCCTCACAGAGTTTATTATAAGCCAGGCTCCTATCGATATTGTCAAAGAAATGTTTGCCAATACAAACATTAGCTTATCAGAAAAGGTAAATGAAAGGATTCTTACTTCTAAAGATGGCAAAAAAATTCTAACAATAAGATACAGTGATAATAATAAAATAACTATTCATAATTATCACTACAACTACACTATTAATATAACTGATCTAAATTAATGGTTGATGCTATTTTACTTTGCAAAAACACTATCAAAACCATAATATTGTGCAAACTGCTCGTTATTCCACCCCCACTTCCTAATATATTCAGGATCATCTGATTTAGGAATTAAATCAATATAAATAATTTTAGTATTAGCTCTTAGTGGAAGTTTTGTTAATAAAATATCCTTCTCACTAGTTTGTTGATAGTGTCTCACTTCGTTCATCCTAAGATGATTATAATATCCTAATTGAAGATAGGCATAAAAAAACTTGACTGCAATAAATAATAAAGCAATAGCAAAGAATAAATATAACTTATCTAATAAATATGAAAAACCTGAACGAAATAAGTATTTACATATAATATAGAAATATATAAGCATATATAGCATCTCAACTCGTACTTCTAAACCAAACATAATAAGAAATGTTGTCAGAGAAACCGATGCTAAGCATAGAATTGTAAGAACCTTAGTTTTTATATCCTTTTCAAAAGCAAAAACCATAAATACAGCAAGAATAAATGGTAATGAAAGTTCAAATTTTGAAAAAAACTTCATAGTTGTATCAAATAAATTATGAAATATACATCCTAAAAGAGATTGTCCCGCAAGCATATCACTAGTTCTAGCAAAGTTTCCAGGCGCTACCATCATCACGATACCCGCAATTATAAATGGTATGACAAAATATAAAGTATTTTGATTTAGTTTATCTTTTTTTACAATTTGATGAATTATATAATGAAAGCAAATGGTAAAAATTACCATAAAAAATGCTTCATTATATAAACCTAGAAAAATTCCTAAAATAATACTTAATATTCTAGAATGTTTGTTTTCTACGAAAAGAAAATAGAAACCCCAGACAACTAAGCTTATACCCCAGAGATACTGAATGCCTATAGTTTTCCACATTGCATTACCTAAAAAAGTATTTTCTATGAAGTAGCCCATGAATAGACAAACATATATAATGAATTTTCTAGATAGAATACTAACTTGATCTCTAAATATTAATTTATATAAATAAATAACTAATACGGTTAGTGCAAGAGCATTTAGCATATCTACAACATAAATCAAAGAAGGGTAACTTTTATTAAAAAGAATATAAACTGGTAACTGTGCCGAAACTCTACCAGTCCAATAGAAATAATCACCTCTAATGTGAAACCATATAGTTCCATCATGAAGAGCATTTACATTTGATCGCCATAGATCATCCATCATCAAAGGCTGACACAAATTTATAATTAAAAAATAAGTGAATATCGAAAGACAAACAAATATTTGATATTTTATATTTGATTTTGTACTAAGCATCTATAAAGTTTAAACAATTTACATAGTAAAAAAATATTATATATAATTTCTGATCAAAAATAATGATTTTTCTGAAAAGTGCTGACTTAGCCTTGACACGGCACATGAATCAAAAGTTACCGTTGCTTCCTTCCAGACCTGGCGGGGTTCACAATCTATCATTGCGTGGAAACCAAGTCAGCGTTAGGTATATTACTAGATATATCCTAAAATTACAAGCTAACAAAGCAAATTCCATTATCTAAGATAAATTGGTATTATTATCAAAAATAGTCAAATTTAACAAATATCATGATAATAGTTATATCGCCTGCTAAAAGTCAAAATTTTGAAACCGCAATAACAAAGTATCAATTTACACAACCAATATTCAAAGATCAGATAACTAAACTTATAAATACCCTTAAACATTATGAAGTTGATGAGATTGAAAAGCTAATGAAAATCAGTCCTAAACTGGCTGAAGAAGTATTTACTAAACATAACGATTTTGACCCTAAAAGTTATAACGAGTCAAATTCAAAAGCTGCCATTTTCACATTTAGTGGCGATGTTTACAAAGGTCTTGAGGCAGATACGCTAGATAAAGAAACTATCGAATATGCTCAAAATCATCTTTTGATGTTATCTGGACTATATGGACTGATACGCCCTCTTGATTTAATGCAAGCTTATAGATTAGAAATGGGTACAAAAATTAAAATTGATGGCAAAATTCTATATAAGTACTGGCAAGATAAGGTCACAGCTCAATTAAATGAATACTTCAGCCAGCAACAAAATAAAGTTTTGATAAATCTTGCTTCTAATGAATATTCCCAAGCGATAGATAAAAAATCTTTAGATGCAAAATGGCTAGATATTGATTTTAAGGAAAATAAAAACGGTACATATAAGACTATAGGGATTCATGCTAAAAAAGCACGTGGTTTAATGACAAGATACATTCTTGAAAATAGAATAGAAAATATCAGTAATATTAAAAATTTCAATGTAGCTGACTATAAATATAATCCAGAACTTTCAAATGAAAATCTTATGTGCTTTACGAGATAGTTTATGAAAATTAGAATACTCTCTTTAGGAGAAAAACCACCAAAATGGGTTAGCGAAGGTTATGATGAGTACAAAAAGCGCCTAAGTAAATCAATCCCTCTTGAACTGATTGAATTGCCAATAGCTAAACGAACTAAAACTGGTAATCCCAAACTTTGGATGGAACAAGAAGCTAAAACTATTCTTACTAAACTTAGCGATTCTGATCATTTAGTAATTCTTGATGTTAACTCTAAAATAATTTCAACAGAAGAACTAGCTGAAAAAATGCAAAATTGGAAATTTAACAATCCAAATGTTGTAATTCTAATTGGCGGTCCAGATGGTATAGATCAAAGTATCAAAAATATTGCTAAAGAAAAAATATCCATATCAAAAATGACTTTCCCTCACCCTTTAGTACGTATTATTATTGCTGAACAGTTGTATAGAGCTTATACAATATTAGAAGGCCACCCTTATCACAAATAACTACCAAGTCTAGCTTTTGTACATCTATCTTTATGATTTAAGTCTTTAATAGTTTGAATATCACAGAAACCATACTGAGAAAATATACTTGCTAGATCATTCGCTTGGGTGAAGCCATGTTCTATATACAAATATCCCCCTTGTTTTAGAAAGTCACTTGCCTGGGATATGATTATTCTAATATCTGCTAAGCCATTATCTGTAGCAAATAATGCTCTTGATGGTTCATATTCCCTAACACTATCATCAACATTAGCATCGTCAATATCTATATATGGTGGATTTGATACTATGATGTCAAACTTAGTCTCATCTAAACTTTCATACCAACTACTTTGCATAAATTCAACATTAGCAATATTATTGGCTTGAGCATTTTTTTTAGCAACATCTAAAGTCTTAGAGTATAAATCAACAGCTACAACTTGACTCTTAGGGAGCTCCTCAGCTAAAGCTAAAGCAATCGCGCCAGAGCCCGTACCAAGATCTAATATTTTTAGTTGAGCATTCTTATCTTGTATATCATCTAACACTGCAGCAACTATAACTTCAGTATCTGCTCGGGGTATAAGAGTATCTTTAGTTACATATAGCTTTTGATTCCAAAAATATTTATAGCCAAGAATATAAGCTAATGGCTCACCTGCTAAAAGACGTAAAATTTTCCCATTTATTTTTGTAAGTATGGCACTACCTAACTGCTTATCAGAATTTAGATAAAGATAAGTCTTATCAACACCCAAAACATCGCAAATAATCATTTGCAGATCATGTTTTATTGAAACATCAGGTTGATTAAACTTAACTGCACTTGACGCTAATAACTGAGATATTGAGATATTACTCATCTGACATAGTTGCTAGAAGATCAGCTTGATGCTCTAAGATTAGTGGCTGGATAATACTGTCTAGACTTCCTTCCATAACCTCATCAAGTTTATAAAGAGTTAAGTTAATACGATGGTCAGTAACTCTACCTTGAGGATAATTATACGTTCTAATTCTCTCAGATCTATCACCACTACCAACCAAACTCTTACGTGTATCAGATTGCTCTTTTTGTTGTTTATCAATCTCTGCTTGCAAAAGTCTTGATTTAAGCATTGACATAGCAGCTGCACGGTTTTTATGCTGTGATCTTTGGTCTTGACATTCGACAACAACACCTGTTGGAATATGTGTAATTCTAATCGCTGAGTCAGTCTTGTTGACGTGCTGCCCTCCAGCACCTGATGCTCTAAAAGTATCTACTTTGATATCAGCTGGATTAATATCAATTCCCTCAACTTCATCTGCTTCAGGCATAACTGCAACAGTACATGCTGAAGTATGAATTCTACCTTGTGACTCTGTAGCAGGAACTCTCTGTACTCTATGAGCACCTGATTCAAATTTTAGTTGTGAATATACACCATCGCCATATATTCTTGAGATAATCTCTTTGTAACCACCATGCTCACCTTCACTAGCTGAAACCACTTCAATTTTCCAGCCTCTTTGCTCAGCGTATTTTGAATACATCTTAAACAAATCACCAGAGAATATTGATGCTTCATCACCACCAGTTCCAGCACGAATCTCTAAGAAAATGTTAGCATCATCATTAGGATCACGCGGTAGAAGAAGTATCTGCAACTCATCTTCAAGTCTCTCGATAGCCTCATTAGCTAATTTTAATTCTTCTTTTGCCATTTCGACAAGCTCTGCATCTTTCTCATTGAGCATTTCATAGGCTGCTTCTTTATCTTCAAGAGCTTGTGTATATTCTTTAAATGCCTTAACAATAGGCTCAAGATGAGAATATTCTTTTGATAAATCTCTAAACTTATTCTGATCAGAAATAACATTAGCTTCACCTAACAATGCGCTAACTTCTTCATGTCTTTCTATCAAACTTTGCAGTTTTGTCTTAATAGAATCTTTCATTTATTTTTCCACATTTAAACCAAACATTCGTTTCATACATACTAAACAATCACTTCTACCCTGCTTAGAAGCCTCTTTCATACCGACCACAGGATAGTGTAATACTTTCTTTTTAATCTCATAAGCAAATCTCTTAAGCACTTCCTCAGGATCTTTACCATTTCTTATTTTTGCTAAGCTTTTTTCTAATGATAAATCCACTAATCCATCTGCTTTTTGAAATAGCTCCTTAATAGCACTATTTGAAATAATCGCTTTTTCTTTTTCTAAATAATCTTCTAGTGATTTTACAATAATTTTTTGAGCTCTTGAGCTCTCATGTTTCCTTTTATCCTTATTGCCTTCTATAACTGTATTAATGTCATCAACGCAATAATATGCATTCTGTTCTAAACCTCCTAGTTTAGGATCTAATGCTTGTGGTATAGAGATATCAATAAAAACTCTTGGTTTTTCTCCTACATCATCACATTTGACTATATACTCAGTAACATTAACTGCAGCGATTATAATATCTGCTTTTTTAATTAATTTAGGCAAATCTGATAAATAATATGCACTAGCATTATCAAAGGTAGATGTGATTTTTTCGGCTTTCTCTATTGTTCTATTAGCTAACATAATATGTTTAGGATTAAGAGCTGTCACATGGCGAAATAAAAGCTCCCCTGTTTGACCAGCACCGATTATAAGCACATTTTTAGTAGAAATATTATCCAACTGCTTTTTGGCCAAAGTAATTGCTGAAAATGCTACTGATACTGGACAGTGTCCGATTCTAGTTTCACTACGAACTTTTTTAGCTGTTGCAAAAACTTTCTGAAAAACTCTATCTAATTCTTTACCAATAGCGTGATTTTTTTTACTAAGAGTGTATGAGTCTTTAACTTGTCCTAATATCTGTGGTTCTCCTAAAACCATCGATTCTAGACCACAAGCTAATTTCATCAAATGCATGATTACTTCTGTACCTTGACGTAATTTAAAGTAATCTCTTATTTTAAAATCAGGATTCCTAACATAGCTTTGCCACCAAGCTAAAATATCATCGACAACTCTTAAATCTGCTATTTCAAGATATACTTCAGTACGATTACATGTTGATAAAATTACAGCATGAATAACATCATCTATAGCTAATATTGATTTATATAACATTGATACATCAAGTCCTGAAAGCGCAAACTCGCTACGAACCTCTATTGGGGATTTTTTATAATCAATTGCTAAAGATATTAATGCCATATTCAAATAATTTTTAAATGTAAATAATTACTAATTAACTTAGAAAAACAAAATCATATTTTAACATAAAAGACCAAGACATTACATTCTAATCTGATTAATAAACTTAGAACGTTAAGGACTTTTATGTTAAGATGTTGTAAGTTTGCTATAAACAAATTTAATTTGTAGACATTAATAACTATGAAAAATTTATCAAAAAAACAAAGCCAAGCTCTATACACAATAGTAAGTATAATAATTGTAGCCATCATTTGTACTATAATTTTACAGTTTTATAACTCTGGTAATGAAAAGCGCATGTTTGAAGCGTCTGACATGTATCAAAGAGCGCTAATTGCAAATGAAAACCCTAAATCTCCTACAAGTGTAAAAATAGCTAAATTTGAAGAAGTTATAAAAAACTACCCTGATACTAGCTTTGGCATATTTGCTAGTTGGCAATTAGCTGATTTATACACCGCTCCTACTGACTTAGATACTAAAAGTTTTAATGTTAACCTATCTAATCTTCCTAAAGCTATTGATGTATTGCAGCAAAGTGCTCAGTATAACCCTAAAGACAGCTTGACAGACATTACAAGAGTAAGACTTGCTAAGCTTTATATATCAAGTAACAATCCCGATAATGCTATCTCTACTCTTCAAAGCATTAGCTCTCTAAATAGCAATGCATATCCATTAATGCTACTAGGTGAAGCTTATAATGAGAAAAAAGATAAAGATAGAGCATTAGATGCTTGGAGTAAAGCGCTACAAGATCCTAACAGTTCGCCAGAATTCAAACAAATAGTTACCCAACTTATAAATAACGCTAATTAATCATGAAAAAATTATTTTTATTAACAACGCCTTTGCTACTATCATTATTAGTCGCTAGTTGTTCTGAGAGTAATGTCCCACCACCGACACCATTAGCTGAAAAACCTCCTAAGGAGGCTAAGGTGAAAGTTAAATGGAGCAGATCTACGGGTAATGGTAATGGTAGTTTACCAATATATAATGTTTCCCCGGCTTATGCCAATGACATGGTATTTGTTCCTAATCAAAATGGTATGGCTTATGGTTTAGCAATTACAAATGGTAAAATAATTTGGAAACATGATACGGGTACTACGCTTTCATCTCAACCAAGCATTATAGCTAACGCGGTAATATTTGGTTCTATAAAAGGAACTTTAACAGCTGTTGATCAAAAAGATGGTCAAATACTATGGCGGACAGATGCTCCAAGTAGTATTTTTTCTCAACCAACAATATATAGCAACCACTTATATACTCATACTCACGATGGTTCTGTGACTTCTTTTGATGCCACCAACGGCTCAAAAGTGTGGAATGTAACAAATAATATTCCAGAGATAACGCTACCAAGTGACTCATCTCCCATTATACTTAATGACACTGTGATGGTAGGGTCTGCTTTTGGTACGGTACTAGGCTTTACTCTAGACAATGGCGATAGAACTATCAATTTGCCAATTGCTATTGCTCATGGCTCATCTCCTGCTGATAAGATGGTGGATATCACATCAAATCCAATGTTGTATGATAACTATCTAATCTTCGCTGCTTACCAAGGTGCTATTGTGGCTCTAGATAAAGATACAGGTAAAATGCTCTGGGCTAAGAAAGCTTCTATAATTAATAATATGGCTATTAATAACGGTGTGATCTTTACCGTACAAGCTAATAGTGAGCTTAAAGCATACGACATCCAAACTGGCGACACTGTTTGGACACAAAGTACACTAGAGTGGCGTAAAATAACAGCGCCGATATATTATAAGGGACTGATTGTAGTTGCTGATTTTCAAGGTTATTTACACTTTTTCAACTCATTAAATGGCGATTACTTAGGTAGATATAAACTTACTCCTAAAAGCGACTTTTTTGACTATGGAATTTCAGGGCAATTAGTTCCAACTGAAAAAGGTATACTTGTAGAAGCTGATAGTGGTACTACATATTTAGTTGATGCTCATAGTGATAGAGTTGTTTATGAGAATATTCTAGGTGACTATAAAATCGATCAAGGTCAAAATGTTGAGGTTATTTATCCCCTAGAGCAACCAAAAGCAGCTCCTATGGAGGATACTCCAAAAGATCTATCTGGCAAAGAAGCTGACTCCGATAAGTCTAAAAACAATATTAGCTCCGTAGCAACAACCACAGCTATTGTAGCAGATGCTAATGATAATACAGATATATCAAGTTCGACTAACCAAAAAGTAACAAATGCTAACAACAATACAAATTCAGAAGCACAAAACCCTGACTCTTCGATAGCTGAAGGTGTCGTCACATCAAATGAAACATCACCTACACAAAAAGGCAAAACTGCTACCATAATAATAGGTAACTTTAATAAAGGTGATTCTGACTAATGTATAAAGGCATACGACCATCAATTTTCATCTTGATTCTAATGGTCTCTTTGGGACCTTTTGGTGATACTATTTATGCTCCTGCACTACCAGAAATCAAAACCATTTTAGGCACAGACTACGCTCATGTACAACTAACTATAACATCTTATCTATTTGGTTATTCCGTTAGTCAGCTTTTATACGGTCCTTTTTCAGATAGGTTTGGACGTAAGCCTGTAATGTTAGTAGGTTCAGGATTTTTTATCATTAGTTCAATAATATGTCTACTCAGCACTAATATTGACACTCTAATTTATGCAAGACTACTTCAAGGCTTTGGCGCGGCTGCTGGCGGTGTAATAGCAACGGTTGCAGTCAAAGATGCTTTTAAAGTTAGTGAGCAAGGTGCGATATTTGCTATTATGAATATTGCCTTTGCTTTAGCTCCTGCATTTGGTGCTATTTTAGGTGTTTTCCTTAGTCCTAACCTGATATTCTGGATATTATTAGTTGCTGCTACATTTTTATTTGTTCAAGTAACTGTTTTTTTCCCAGAAACAGTAAAAGAAAAAAATATAGATGCACTAACCTTAAGAACTTTCTTTAAAAATTATTTTTCCCTTTTCAAAGATCATCAATTCTTCTTTGCAACCTTTGTATTAGGAATAAATATTAGTGTGATATACGCCTGTTTAGTTACAGCTCCTGATATTTTTATAAATATTTTAAAGCTTGAAAAAGCTAATTTCTTGTATCTACTTACAATTATGGTTACTGCTGTAGTATTAGGATCAATTATATGCTCAAAGCTAAGTCGTATAATAGCCTACAAGCATCTAGTTAATTTTGGTATGCTTTGTACTTTAATATCAGGGTTACTCTTTATTTATGCCTTCCATAAATTAACAGGATTAACTCTATCTATAGCTTTAACTGGTGTTCTTTCTCTCACATTTATAGGTGTATCATTTAGTGTGCCTTTATTAACACCAATAGCATTGGAGAACTTTACTGCTACTGCTGGAGCAGCATCTTCAGTTATGGGTTTTATGCAGATGGGAATTGCTTCAATAACTACTGCTGTAATTAGTCAAATTGATTTTGGTAGTGAATTCACTTTAGCTTTTGCATTTGTACTGCTGCCACTTATTGGACTAATAATATTTTTTCCTTACAGCTGCTATTTCCTCAAAAAGTAAATATCCAAGACCTTTATACCTTAGGTTTACGAATTAAAATAATTATATGATAGAATCTACTTTAAATAATATATTTCAAATATCTAACAAGTTATAAATGCAAAACTATAATGCTAAATCTATCGAAGTTCTTACCGGTTTAGATCCTGTAAAGAAAAGACCTGGTATGTACACCAATACCGAAAACCCAAACCATCTTATACAAGAAATTGTTGATAATAGTGTTGACGAAGTTTTAGCTGGATATGCTAGTAAAATAAATATCACCTTATATGATGATAATAGTATTGAAGTAGCTGATGATGGTCGTGGTATGCCTGTAGATATCCATCCAGAACACAAAATGTCCGGTATCGAGCTTATTATGACCAAACTACATTCAGGTGGTAAGTTCAGCAACAAGAACTATACCCACTCTGGTGGTCTTCATGGAGTTGGTGTTTCTGTTGTCAATGCCTTATCAAGCAAACTTGAGGCAGAAATCAAACGTGATGGTAATGTTTATCAAATAACTTTTGAAGATGGTCTAAAAACTAAAGATTTAGAGATTATTGATAGCGTTGGTAAAAAAAATACTGGCACTAAAATTAGATTTTGGCCTAACAAAAAATATTTTGATGATATCAAAGTTAACGTTAAAGCTCTTAAGAATCTCTTAGAAGCTAAAGCAATACTCTGTAAAGCTCTTACAATTAAATACTCAAATGAAATAAAAAAAGAGAGAATCTCTTGGCATTTTGAAACTGGGTTAAAAGGTTACCTTAACTATAAGTTAGAAGCTGAAACACTTCCTCTTGAACCTTTTATGATAGATAATTTTTCAAATGGTGATTCTTATTTAGATGCTGTATTTTGTTGGTGTGAAGATCCTTTAGAAAGTATCAAAAACAGTTATGTTAACCTAATTCCAACACCGCAAGATGGCACACATGTTACAGGTCTTAAAAATGGTGTTTATGAAGCTATTAAAACCTATATTGAAAAAAATTCTCTTGGAATAAAAAATGTCAAAATTACAGCAAATGACTCATTTGCTAAGTTAAATTACGTAATATCCGTAAAGATAACAAATCCTCAGTTTGCAGGTCAGACAAAGGAAAAACTCTCCAATAAAGATGTGACTTCATTTGTAACTACAGCTGTCAAAGATTTGCTAACAATATGGCTCAATCAAAATCCTGAAGAAGCCCGTCAAATCATCGAAAATATTAATAGCGTTGCACAAAAAAGAATTAACGCTGATAAAAAAACTACTCGTAAGCGTATTATGAATACTTCGATTCGCTTGCCTGGTAAACTTACAGATTGTATCAGTTCTGATATAAACTCGACTGAACTTTTTATAGTAGAGGGTGACTCCGCTGGAGGTTCCGCTAAACAAGCACGTGATAAAAACTTTCAAGCAGTCCTACCTCTTAAAGGTAAAATTCTAAATAGCTGGGAACTTGATGCAGATACTATTATGAACTCTCAAGAAGTTCATAACATTGCTACAGCAATTGGCGTTGATCCAGATAGTGATGATATTTCTGGTTTAAGATACAACAAGATTTGTATCCTTGCTGATGCTGACTCAGACGGTCTACATATTGCAACTCTTTTATGCGCCATGTTTCTCAAACATTTCAGAAAACTTATAGAATATGGGCATATTTATATTGCTCAACCGCCGCTATTTAGAATTGACATAGGTAAGAATACTTTTTATGCTCTTGATGAAAATGAGAAAGAAAAGATTTTAGCTGAGAATGCCAAGCTAACAAGTAAGATAAATATCATGCGATTCAAGGGTCTTGGCGAGATGAATCCTATCCAATTACGTGAATCAGCTATGGATGTATCATCTAGAAGACTTTTACAGCTTACAATCTCTAATACTTATGATGATGCTGAAATTTTAGATATGCTTTTGGCGAAAAAAAGAGCCAAAGACCGTCGTGATTGGCTTGAAAATCATGGTGATAAAGCTGAAATTGAATAATATTTTTCCCTCTTTACAAATAAGGAGTATAATTAAAAATAATACTTAGCTTAAAGGAAGATTAAGTGTCTGTTTTATACTCAAAAAATTTTGACTCTTTTGATTGGGGTTGGCTTGTAATAAGCTTTGGAATGGCTCTAGGTGCTGGTATAGTTTTGGTACCAGTTACAGTTGGAGTATCTGGCATACTTATATATTTGATATCTGCATTATTTGCCTATCCTGCTATTTTTTTATTTCAAAAACTATATATGAACACTCTATTTGATACCAAGGAATCAAAATGCTACAGTGAAACCATAAAAGACCTATTAGGTGAAAAATGGAGTATTGTTCTTGGTTTTTTGTATTTCATAATGATGTCCATATGGACTATAGTTTATGCTGAGACAGTAGCGAATGCTCTTAGCGATTATCTATATCACTTTAATATAATAAATATTAGACTCGATAATAGTAGCATTTATAGCTTGATATTAATGATCATTTTAGTAGCTATTGGAACAAAAAGTAAAAATCTACTATTCAAAGCATCTACTTTACTAACCCTTATACTTCTATGCTCTGTTATTGTGGCAGCTATATATGTCATCCCTGAGTGGAACTTCTCTCAGCTGAGTATCTATCCCAAAGGCTGGGAAGCTGTACCTAAAACAATAATTATGATTCCATTTTCTTTAACAACCATATTATTTATACAATCATTAAGTCCTATGGTGATGGGATATAGAGAGCAATATTCTAAGGATAATGATTTAGCAAAGTACAAAGCTCAAAGAACTATGAAAATAGCTTTTTTTACATTATTGATAATTGTTTCTTTTTATGTTCTTTCTCTGGCTTTAATTATTCCTCAAGATCAAGCAATTTTGGCTAAGAATCACAATCAATCAGTATTTTCAATACTTTTAAAAATCTATAGTCATAATACATTTTTGCAAATACTCGGAGTAATTATAAATATTTGCGCTATTTTAGCAGCTTTCTTAAGTATTTTAACAGGAATGAGAGAGTCATTACGAGGTGTATTATTAAATATCACAAAAAAATTCTTTGATAAGAGAAAATTCTCTTCAAATCAAATAGAAGCAACTATTATTATTTTGATAATATTGTTAACGTGGTTATCTATTATATTTAAAATACCTATTTTCTATTTAGTTCCATGGTGCGGTCCTATATTTGGTATCATAGGTTGTTTAATACCGGCCTATATTGTTTTTAAGGTAGATAGATTTGCAAAATATAAAACTATTTCTGTTTACTATATAGTTTTAGTTGGAATTATTTTGTGTATATCGCCACTATTATCTGCATATCTTTAATGGTAAAAGATAATTTAGTTTCTCATTTAGAAAAACTTATAAAATAAAAGATGTTTTTTGATAAAAGATACTGCAACCTAGAGTTATTAAAATCTGCTTTATTTACAGATATCTGCCAATTTTCCTGTCATTACCCCTAAGATAGCATCATCTGTTTCATTCATTCCTTTACCAGTAGCCAAAATTGCAATATTTTTGATTGTATCTTCAACATCATCACCAACAATACCGTCATGTGGAGTCACCGTATTACCAAGCATTGCAGCATTTACAGCATCAAATGCTGCATATACTGAGTTTGCTATCTTAATAGAGCACGATGAATTAGCGCCATCACACATAATACCAATAATTCCTGCTAAAGCATTAATAATAGATTTCTCAACCTTCTCTTCTGATAAATCCAACATCATCGCTAATCCCCCTGCAATACCTGCAGATGCGCATGTTGGTCCACATAGAGCTGATAGCCTACCAATGCTAGACTTAATATAGACTGTTGAAACAATCGCAAAGAATAAAGCCCTATAAAGTTCCTCTTGTGTCTTACCCTTTGACTTTGCAAACTCAATTAAAGGTAAGGATAAAGTTAAACCTATATTACCACTACCCGCAGCTGTCATCACAGGCAATGCTGAGCCACCCATTCTTGCATCACTACCAGCTGATGCTGCTGATGCTGCACGATTACGGATATCATCTCCATAAAAACCATTATCAATACCTGAACGAATATTTCTGCCTGTCTGGATACCATATTGATGCACCAAACCCTCATTCGATATATTAGAATTGTCTTTAACAATTTTATCTAACATATCACTGATTTTAGATGTATCTAATTGTGATGCAATTTTATAAATCTCTTTAATCGAGAATTTAGAGATTATTTCATCTACAAGATTGCTCTTATTATCTGTATCATCAACTTCATAAATAATTTCATCATTCTTTTTGATTAAAGTAATATTTGTATGCGTATACTTAAACTCAACTATAACCTTGTCTTGTTTATAATACGCTTCTATACGAATATATAGCTTTATAGGCTTAGATGCATTAAATACTTTGATGCAATCTTTTTGTAAATATTCTTGTACTTTCGGAAGCTCTGCTTTAGTTACCCCAGAAATAACCATAAGCTCTTTAGCTGCATTACCAGCAATTGTACCCATCGCGACAGAAGCTTCTATACCAATCATTCCACCACTATTTGGTACAGTTACACTTTTCACATTTTTAATCATATTACCAGAAGCAAAAACATCTATCCTATCAGGTATATGTCCTAGCACATCTCTTGTTTTTGCCGCACAATATGCCAAAGCTACAGGTTCTGTACATCCTTCAGCTGGTACAACCTCTTTATACAACAAATCTATCAATTGTTGTTCTCTACTCATCTCTGTGATCTCCTCTAGACTAAAAATCTACCTTTAACCAATCAAAATGTTTTTTGAAGAATTTATTAATTCTGCCAACTACTAAAAATATTTTATATTATAATTACTTTTATTTCACCATAACATTATTTGCGTACTTTATTTAGGAGATATAAGTAATGAAACTGTTCAATTTGAATAAATTTGACTTTGAATGGCTAAGTATTAACTTTGGCATGGCTATTGGCGCTGGGATATTAATGGTTCCAGTAAGCATAGGTATTGTCGGTCTACCATTATTTATAGTAGCTGTGCTAATAACATACCCTGGTATATACCTATTACAAAGACTATATATAAGAACTCTTTTTGCCTCCAAAGAACCTAAGGTTTATAGCGAGATTATAAAAGAAGTTCTTGGAGATAAAGCCGAAATATTATTATCCATAACTTATCTTATTATGATGCTTATTTGGACTACTATATACGCAGAGGTTATTGCACAAACATTCTCTGATTATGCTTATAGTTTCAATCTAACAGACAACCCAAATATAAAATCAAATCTTTTAGTGAGCTTTTTATTTGTAATAGCGCTAATGCTTATAGGATTTAAAAGCCAGAAATTTCTTGTCAAGTCAATAACAGTATTTGCTGTAATACTGGTAGTAGCAATACTAGGAATCACCATTTCACTAGCCCCCTACTGGGATTTTGCAAATACTACATATACTCCTGGACTAGGCGTTTCTATCCAGAAGCTTATAATCTTAATTCCATTTACACTGACTTCGATACTTTTTATACAAACACTATCTCCAATGACTATAGCCTATAAAAAACATTATGCAACAGATATTGCTGAGAAAAGAGCCGTACATGGAATGAAAGTGGCATTCATAATATTAACATTAATTGTTATATCTTTTATCCTCTCATTTTCAATGACCATCTCTCATGATATGGCAGTGTCAGCAATTGAAAACAACTACTCAGGTCTCGTGTTGTTGAAAAAAAATGGTGTATCAAATTCATGGTTGGACACTTTTGGTGGAGCTATAAACATTTTTGCAATTCTAACTTCGTTTTTGAGCATCCTTTATGGAATGAAAAATTCTTTACTAGGTATTTTATTCATAATTACAAAGAAAGTTAATAGAAGACGTAGTGAAAAAATTCTAAATCTTATCTCTATAATTTGCATATTTCTTATAACATGGAGCGCTATTGTATTTGAATATCCTGTATATGTTTTATTACCTCTATGTGGTCCAATATTTGCTATAATCGGCTGTTTCATACCTGCTTTTATTGTGTATAGAACACCTTCTCTACATCACCTAAAAGGACTATCATTAAATTTTGTAATAGTCGTTGGAGTAATTTTGGCAATTTCACCTTTGCTGACATCTTTCTTAGATTAAAACTCAACCATATCCCAACTAAAAAAGGTACCTGGATCTGTTTTTCTATTTGGGGCAATATCTTGATGTCCAGTTATATCTTTCACAGATGGATATGCCTCTTTTAAATCTTTTAATAAAATATTTAGCACTCGATACTGCTCACTTTTATAAAAGTCTTGAGCTGTTCCTTGCAATTCTATTCCTATTGAGAAATCATTACAGCCTTCTCGACCATTAAATTTACTGATACCAGCATGCCAAGCTCTATTTTTTATAGAAACAAATTGTATTATCTCACCATCTCTTTTTATGTAAAAATGTGCGGACACTTCAACACCATTTAAACTTTCAAAGCTCGTATGTTGCTGACAATCAAGATTATTTGTAAAAAATTTTTCAACATTAGTATTATCATACTTGCCTTCCGGTAAACTTATGCAGTGTATAACCACTAGACTAATATCATTAATATTAGGTCTTTGGTTAAAGTTTGGGCTTTTTATATGTTTAGCTTTTTTATACCAGCCTTTATCAAACATTTTAGTATTTAAAATTACTTGTGATAGTATTATACTTTACCAACTAATTCGGTAATTTTGAAATAAATTTAACTATGAAATGCCTTGATTGTAAACTTGCAAAAAAAACTTTTTTATACGGTATAATAACATTAATAGTCGTAATATTTAGTTATAATTTTTTAGATGTAAAAGTAGCAAACCTTATACACACCAGTGATTTTTTTGGTACCGCTATTAGTACTGCAGCAGCCCTAACATCTCAAATTTTTTCACCTAAAGTTTGGGCTATCATCACAGCTGTTGTTACACTAGTATGCGTTTATAAACATCTAACTAAAAAACCATCAGAAAAACTGTATATTATGTCATTAACACTAATAATGACTATTTTAATTACTACTATAGTCAAAGTCATACTAGCCAGATACAGACCAGAAATGTTACTCTTTGATAATAGATATGGCTTTCATTTTTTATCTTTCAAAAAAGCTTATAACTCTATGCCCTCCGGTCATACAGCATTAACTTTTGCTGGCTTACTTGCCATAGCCAACTTTTTTGACAAAAAACTTATCACAGTCATAGCTTTAGCAATATGTTGTTTCGTTGCTGTTAGTAGAATTATTATATTAGATCACTTTATCTCTGATGTAATAGTAGCTGCATATATAGGTATTTTTACCTACTTGTGGTCAAAAGCATTTGTTGAACAAAATAATGTAGCCTCATAATGAGTGAAAAAACAAATAAAACAAAACAAGCTCTTCTCTTAGCTGGATTAAAGCTCTTTGGAGAATATGGAGTCGTATCGACTTCTACTCGTATGCTTGCAAATGAGGCGAATGCTAATATATCTTCTATAAAGTATCATTTTGAGAGTAAAGAAGGTCTATATCAGGCTGTCATAAAATATATAGTCTCAAAAATAATGTCTGATAATAAAGAAGCTATGAGCTCAATTATGCTAGAAATTAACAATCCTAAGCTATCTAAACAAAAAGCTAGAGAAATCTATAAACAGTTATCTCTAAATGTAGCAAAAACTCTGATTGGTAATGAAGAGTCTAGAGATTGGGCAAAGATAATTATTCGAGAACAAGCCAGCCCTACTTCTGCTTTTGATATCATGTATGAAGGTCAAATGAAACCCCTTCTAAATACTGCTTTAAAATTAAGCTCCGTAATTTATGACTGCCAAATTGATAATAAACTAGTTATTAGGCAACAGATAGTACTTGGACAAATACTAGGGTTTGTTGTTGCTCGAGAAAGCTTTAAAAGAATGAGCAATATCAATAATCTATCTGATATTAAAGATGAAATTTTACAACAGGTTTCAATATGTATTGATGCTGTTGTAAATACTCCATTAGAAAACTAATTCTACTTATTAAAAGCTGGATTACTGTAATCTGGTTTATTATAGTTATCAACGTTATAACCACTGCCTAATGCCTGATATAAGTTCACGATGCTGACTAAAGTGTTTAGTTTAGCTTGATTTGCTTCCATTTCCTGATTAATCACATTCAATGAAATTGCTACTGTATCAGCTTTACTTACATCTCCAACTTCAAATTTCTTAGCATATAACTTATTCTGCAGATATACAGCCTCTAAAGCATTTTTCTGTTTATCAAGATTATTAAGATATGCCGTATGTTCTGAAAGAGAATTATCTACATCTTTGAACGCTTTTCTTAAAGTATCGATATAATCATAATATCCTTGATAGAATTGTGCTTTAGCTTTATTGGTATCAGCTAGAATACTCAAATTAAATATAGGGACAGTTGAAGCTGCTTGAGCTGCCCATGCCCAGGCATTAAATGTAGCAAGTTGCCCTAAAGCAAGCGTTGCATTACCAAAAGTACCAGTCAAATCAATACTTGGGAAAAACTGCGATCTTGCCAATCCAATATTCGCATTGGCTGATTGGAGCTTGTATTCTGCAATAGCAACATCTGGTCTATTTAGTAAAACTTGTGAAGGTAGGTTTATTGGTACTTCAACATTGGCGTTAATATCACTAATTTTACGATATGAGCTAACATCGCCAGGATTTTTATTAGTCAATATTCTTAAAGAATTTTGTAAATGAACGATATCATTTTTAATAGTTGCTATCTTTCCTTTTTGCGACTCAAGTTGTTGCTTTAAGAAGTGTTGTGAAAATGCAGAATCAGAGCCAACCTCATGTTCTCTTTTATAGAAAACATACAAAGTATCAAGCTTATTAACCATTTCCTGTTGAAGCTCTAACTGTTGATTAGCCATTAATAATGAAAAGTATGTAGCTACAACTTGGCTAATTATTGACATACGGATAGCATTTTTTGCATTTAGTTGCATCTTTTTACTTAAGCGAGAAATCTCCCCTAACTTAAATTGCCTAACGATGTTTATAGTATAGCTAGGAAGTATACCTGCTGCACCACCACCAAAAGTTGCTGATTGAGGCATATTTAGATTAGGCACACTTGAACTATAATTAGTCCCAAAAGTCTGGCCAATAACACCCCCACCACCAACACTAGCTGTTGGTAACCAACCATAATTTGCTTTATCTATTTCAGTTTGAGCCTCAACTATACTACCAATAGCAACTTGAAGCTGGTTATTATCTCTAAGAGCAGTATCAATCAAGCTATTCAAAGTTGGATCATGAAATTGACGCCACCATGCTAGATTAGTAAGGTCAATATCATTAGTTTTTATAGTTTGCTGACTATGCCACAATTCAGGAGTTTTAATTTCTGGCTTATCATACTTAGGATTAAAGAAACTGCAGCTCGAAATAAAGCTTACTGCTAAAACTGTACTTAATGAAATTAGTATTTTTTTCAAACTTTAACTCCATATGACATAGTCGTTTCATAAAAGATATACATTAATTTAGCGTAAAAAATTTATAAAGTAAATAAATAATTCAAACAATTGATTGAATTATTATTGTTTTCCTAAATATTCTGTTTATAATTTGATTATCAAACTAATTTTTAGATGCGTAAGTATGAATAAATTTAAAAAAATAATAATTCTATCAACAATCTTAATAATTATTATTCTAAGTGGTGTCCTCTACTATTTTTTTCAGCCTGATCAGAAAGTTATTCCTGGTTATGTATCTACCAATATAAGATATATAGCTTCAGAAGAATCTGGAAAACTTCTTCAATTAAATGTTACAGAAGGCCAATCTGTAGATAAAGGTACATTACTATACTCTCTCGACTCAAAGAGAAAATTATCGAAAAATGAAGTATCAGCTTCAGCTAATATAGTAGGTGCAAATGCTGACTTAGAATATGCCAAAGATCAATATTTACGACAAAAAGAGCTCCTAAAATATCAAGGCACTTCTAAGAAAGATTATCAATCAGCTTACGCCAATTACATAAAAGCTAAAGCTAGAGTTGATTCTGCAACAGTTAAATCTATAGAAAAAGCATATGTGTATCAAATATATTATCGTCCGGGAGAGATAGTAGGAGCTTATAACCCGGTATTATCTCTTATAAATCCTAATGATGTATATGTTGTATTTTATGTATCTAAATATGATATAAACAAAATACATTTAGGTGATGAGTTAAATATATCTACAGATACAGGTTCTTCAACTACTGCCATTGTCAAATATATATCAAAAGATGCTGAGTACACTCCTCCTTTGCTATATGGCATAAATGCTGACTCCGAGATATCCTTTGAGGTTAAAGCCAATATCAATTATAAAGCAGATGAATCTAATATTCATGTAGGTGAACCAGTAAGGATTGTTTTATAATGAGTAATGAAGATAATTTTGTCATTGATGTAAAAAATCTCACAAAGACTTTTGGTGACAAAAAAGTTGTAAATGGTATTTCACTAAAAGTTAGAGAAGGTGATATTTACGGATTCTTAGGGCCTAATGGTTCAGGTAAAACAACTTCTATTCGTATGGTTTGTGGCTTACTTCCAATTACCAGTGGCGAAGGTACTTGTTTAGGCTTTGATATTGGTACACACGGTCATAAAATTAAAGAACGTGTTGGTTATATGACACAAAAATTCACCCTTTATAATGATTTAACTGTTCGAGAAAATCTAAAAATTTTTGCAAGATTACATGATCTGAAAGATGTAAAAGTAGCTGTTGAGAAAGTTATTGATGATCTTGAAATAGGAAAAGCAAGAGCCAATCAAAGAACAGGGCAATTATCTGGAGGATGGAAACAAAGACTTGCGCTAGGTGCCGCGATAATTCATGATCCAAAGTTACTACTTTTAGATGAGCCTACAGCTGGCGTGGATCCTAAGGCTAGACGCCATTTCTGGGACTATATATCAACCCTCTCAAATAAAGGTATAACTACTCTTGTTTCAACACATTATATGGATGAGGCTGAAAGATGTAACAAACTATCATATATTGCTTACGGCAATATGCTTTCAACAGGAACACAAAAAGACATCATCAATAGTTGTGGTATCAAAACTTACGATATAGCTGGAACAAATGTTTTTAGATTAGTATTAGAACTACAAAGCAAGCCTGAAATAGAACAAGTATCTATGTTTGGCTCCACCGTACATTTAAGTGTTAAAAATGATAGAGATATTAATCACATAATAAATAAATATAAAGAATATCACTGGCAAGAAATAGAAACTTCTCTTGAAGATGCTTTCATTTATTTAATGAAAAATGAAAAGGATAATTTTGCATGACAAAGTATTTTAGTTTTAATAGGTATTACGCAATTTTACTTAAAGAAATCATTCACATGATGAGAGACAAGTTAACTATTGGATTGTTAATTGGTATACCGCTTATTCAACTTATCCTATTTGGTTTTGCCATAAACTTAGATCCAAAGCATTTAAGCACAGCCATAGTAAATAATGATCACACTATTCAAACCAATTATCTAATTAGTAAGATTAATAATACAAACTATTTTAATATTAAATATCAGCTACAATCACGAGATGAAGCCCTAAAACTAATGCGTCAAGGTAAAGTTCAGTTTATAATTGATATTCCTGCAAATTTCACCAAAGATATTTATGCAAATAGATCTCCAGAAGCATTAATAATCAGTGATGCAGCCAGTGCAACCCCTGGCGGCGCTGCATTAGCTGCGATAAATGCAGTTAAAGAAATAAATAGTAATTATTTTACAAAAGGAAATCATTTATCACTTAATAAAACTCCTTTTAAATTTGTCATACATAATAAATATAATCCAGAAAATAAAACTCAAAATACAATTGTTCCTGCTTTAGCAGGTGTTATATTAACTATGACTATGGTCATGGTTACTGCTATGACTATTACTAGAGAAAAAGAATATGGAACTATTGAATCACTTTTAGCCACTCCTGTTAATTCTATAGAAATAATATTTGGTAAGATAACTCCATACATATTAGTGGGATACTTTCAATTAATACTTATTATATTTTTTGCTAAGGCAATATTTGATATAACGATTATTGGTAGTATCCCATTATTACTACTAGCGACTTTACCTTTTATTTTAGCTAATTTACTTGTTGGTATTACTTTTTCTACAGTTGCAGAAACACAGCTTCAAGCAATGCAGTTAACATTCTTCTTCTTTTTACCATCAATATTACTATCAGGATTTATGTTCCCATTTGATGGTATGCCAGAATGGGCTCAAGTAATAGGAAATCTACTACCTTTAACTCATTATTTAAATATTATTAGAGAAATTTTACTTAAAGGTGGTAACTTATTTGATGTTTTAAGTAGCATAATGCCACTAGTCGCATTTATATGTTTAGTATCAATTATATGTATAAAGCGTTATAAAAATACTATATAAAATATTTAAACTTAGGAGAAAAAATGAAAAAAGTAATTTTTTTGTTTGATAATAATAACTGTTTTGGCAAGTAGCTGTACTAAATATAATAATTTTATGGATAGTATGTACAAATCTGATAACAATATTAAAATTCAAAATCTTGAAACAACCACTGATCTAAAAGCAGCTAATGCTGACGCCTATGCATTTGCTAATATAAATTTAGTCCATATACAAGAATCTCATGAGATAAATGGCTACTGTTAAATTAGATATTGATAAATCATACAATAACGATATCTACTTCAAATGGCAACCGCCAGAAAATTCAAAATGTTATGCAAATAACTTTATGCTTATAATTAGTCAAAAGCATATAACTGACGTGGAATCTGTTCTAGATAGAGATAACAAAGTATGTGATGGTATTTGGACGGCAACTGTCTATAACGAAGAAAGTAAAAAATCTTTGGCTAAAGCACATCTATAGAAATTTAGTCTGTACAATATTCTTTGAAATAAGTCAGTGCTTTTCGATAAACATCTTGCTTGAAATAAACCACATGATTTATTGGATACCAATAACTTACCCATCTCCAATTATCAAACTCAGGCGAGTCGTTAGCCTCTAAGTTAATATTACTTTCTGAAGTTTTTAACCTTAATAAAAACCATTTTTGTTTCTGCCCTATACATACCGGTTCTTTACTTCTCACAAGTGAATCTGGAATATCATATTTAAACCAATCTCTAGTAGATGCAATTACTTCAACATCATGAGGGCGTAAACCAACTTCTTCGTACAACTCTCTATACATAGCCTGCAATGGTGTCTCACCTGTTGTAACTCCTCCCTGAGGAAATTGCCAAGAAGTTCTGCTCTTTCTTTGACCCCAAAAAACTCTATTTTGTCTATTTAGTAAAACTATCGCTACATTCGCTCGATACCCACTTTTATCTATCATTATTCAAAGAAAACTATCTTCTACCTAATCTTATTGTAAACTAATTTTTCTAAGTTTGATAATTTATAATTAGATTTAATTCATAACAATATGATCTGTAAATATTAATAAAATAAGCATTTTTTGATTCTTTACTTATCTTCATCAGCTAAATCATTTAACATAGTTATTAATACTCAAGTAAACACTCTTAAAATAGTGATTCCAAATACTCTTAGCAATAGCTTTTTTATTCAAGCTAAACAAACTCCTAACGATATAGCTATCACTGATGAAAATATTGAACTTACATATCAGCAAACAGCTAATCAAATCACAAATTTAGCAAAATATTTATTAGAAAATGGCTATAATCAGCATAGTATAATCTCAATATATAGCTCAAAAAGATATGAGATCATTATTGCGTTTCTCGCAATATCAGCAATTGGCGCAAGCTGCGTACAACTAGACAAATCATTTCCTTTACCTTTACTTAAGGATATCATAAATGATACGAACTCAGATCTAATTTTATGTGATGAGATACCAGATATTAAATCAGTTAAATGTATAGATTATATAAATATCATCTCAAAATGTGATGACTCTTACATTCAAGAATCTATAGATATAAACATAGATCCAGAAAAAGATTTTTGGCTAGTATACTCATCAGGTACTACAGGCAAAAATAAAGGCATCTCAATATCTCACAGAGCGATACTTGAATCATACAAGATTAGAGAAACTATCAAACCCTATGATAGTAGTAGTTCAATTGGTTGTAATATTTATTATCTCTGGGAAGCATTTAGACCCTTATTAAAAGGTGGAAAAACTAATATAATTCCAGATACAATACTTTATGATTTTAAAGCGCTTGCAAAATATATCAAAAATAAGAAGATCAATGAAATTCTCTTTACACCTTCGTATCTTGAAACACTACTATCCACTTCTGAAGATACTGCTATAGAAATATTTAATAATATTGATACATGTTGGTTAAATGGTGAAGTAGTTTCTAGTTGGTTACAATACAAACTAGAAAAGTTCATGAGCTCCACAAATATATATAATCTGTATTCCATATCTGAATGTCACGATGTTGCAGTATATAAATTACACCCAAATGATAAATATTTAGAAGAAGATGGCATTGTACCTGTTGGTCATGTACTACCAAAGGTTGATGCTGTTGTACTTGATGAAAATAAAGAAATAGTTAAGAATGGTCAAAAAGGAGAAGTATATATCCATTCTATAGGATTAGCTAATGAATACATCAATAGACCAGACCTTAATACAGAAAGATTTATCACTGCAGCAAATAGCCCTATCAAAAAGCGCCTTTATAAAACTGGAGATTTTGGCAAGCTATCAGATGATGGACAGTTAATAACAATATATGGTCGATGTGATTATATTATCAAACTAAGAGGTTATACCCTTTCACTACCATTTATTGAATCTGTTATTAAGGATAAACTTGACATAATGCACTGTATAGTCGATAAAATTGGTGCCACAAGAATGTCAGAATCACTAATTGCATATTTAGAGATCCCCAAAGAGAATCAAGATACTTTTCGCCAACGATGGAATCTAAAAGATAACAATAAACCATCTAAAAAACTACTAGATAAAATTGCTCCTTATCTAGCTCACTATATGCTCCCTAAATATATTGTTCTACTCGATGAAATACCTCTTAACAGATACTCAAATAAACTTGATAGGAATAGCATTAAACATGATGATTTAATCATTGAAACTCAAGAAGTTCAATCAATCAATAATTTGCAAGACTATAAAAGACTATGGTCAAATATCTTAAATATATCTGAAGATGATATATCTCTAACAAGCTGTTTTTTTGAGCTTGGCGGATCATCCTTATCTGCAATGTTACTTATAAGTAATCTAAAAGAGCTTGGCTTTGATATTACTATCAGCAATTTTGTTGAAAAAAGTTCTTTGCAAGATAGTTATAATCTAATAACAAATAATAAATCCTCAACAAAACAAAAAATCGCTCAAGAGATCTTGGATGATATTAATAAATTTACAACCGTAATAAAACCAAATATTTGCCAAGATTTACCCTCAACAAATACTGGAAATATCTTATTGACAGGCGCAACAGGATTTTTAGGCTCTCACCTTGTAGCTCAATTAATATCAAATGAGAAAATACAAACAATTTACTGTTTGGTAAGAGCTACAGATAAAAACCAAGCAAGACAAAGAGTCGAAAAAACTCTTAAAAAACTCGACGTTAAAACAAACTCAAAAATAGTATATTTAAATGGAGATATTACTAAAACAAACTTTGGTTTAGATAGTAAAAAATGGTTAGAACTATCTAAAGAGATAAATACTGTTATTCATACAGCAGCATCTGTTAACCTACTATTACCTTATAATGCTTTGAAACCAAGCAATCTTGATGGAACAGCACATTGTATTGATTTTTGTCTTACGAATAAAAGTAAACATTTAATATACATATCCACTAATGGAATATTCCCATTACATCTGAATAAAGTTTTTGATGAATCTAACTCCATTGATTGGATTGAATCACTAGAGTCTGGCTACTCACAAACAAAGTGGGCAGCAGAAAAACTCGTTCATAAAATGATTGAAAAAGGTCTTAATGCAAGTGTTTTAAGACTAGGAAATATCTCACCTCAAACACCTAGCTATATAAATAAATCTGATACGAACTGGTTACTACTAAAAGAAATAATTACCCAGAAGAAAATACCTCAAAATATAAACTTAGAAATGACTCCAGTAGATCATATAACTAAGATTGTAGAACATATTATATTGACTAAGCCAGACTACAACACCCTTAATATTACTAACAAAAATTTTCTTAACACAAACATATTAGCTAAATGTTTCAATTATGAAACTATCGAATATAATAATTGGCTTGATGCTATTATAGATGACTCAACAAAGTTCTTAGCAAATGATAAGCTAAACATCGACTCATCAATATGTAACTATGATAGAACCAATTACCAAAGAATCATGAAAGAGATTAATACAAATTATTCAGAAATAACTGCTGAATATATAAATAATATTTTTCTAGGAGGTAAAAATGAGCCTACTTACAAATAAACATGTATTAATAGTCGGTGCCTCTAGTGGTATGGGTAAAGCTATTGCTAATGCATGCCGAGAAAAGCAAATGAAAATATCTTTATGCTCGCGTCGTGAGATTGATATTCAAGGTGATAGTACATTCTTTCAATCAGTAGATATCCAGAATTTAGCTCAAGTAGAGAGTTTTATAAACCAAAGTATAGATAACTTTGGTGAATTTGATTATGTGATTAACTGTGCAGGTGTTATGTATTATCAATGTATAGAGAATAGAAATTACCAAGAATGGATGACTACCATAAATACTAATGTCATAGGATTTACTAATCTTTTATACTCTGTACTACCATCACTAATCAAAAATAAAGGCATGCTGATTAACATAACATCTGATGCTGCTAGGCAAGCCTTTCCAGGTCTAGCGATTTACTCAGGTTCAAAGGCTTTTATGGAATATACACTTAGAGCCATTCGTTTGGAGTTAATTGATAAAGATGTCAGAATTATCAACATCCAACCAGGTAATGTTGCTACTCCATTGCAAAACATGTCTACAGATAGTGAGGCTGTCAAAAAATATGCTAGTGATGATTCAGATAATTTCATACAGCCACAACAAATAGCTGAGACAATAGTTTTTGCGATGAATCAACCCAAAAATGTTGCCCTAAATGAAATACTAATAGAACCTCAAAAAGAGCCTATCCGCGGATAACTTCAAACTATATAAACATCTATACTTGTAATATTTCATTCAATTAGCTAATGTATAGATAAATTATTCTTATTCTCAGGATTTTTTGGTTTGAATTTTAAAAAACGAGCTTTTCTATTTGGCTCGCTATCTGGAATATTTTGGGGTCTTGACTATACATTAGCAGGACAAGTTCACACACTTCTCACAATGACTTTTTTAGTTTCAATGTGGCTTACATCAATACATGATTTGGGAGTTGCAGCAACTGTTAGTATCATATCAAAATCATCTGTAAAAAAAGTTAAAGACCTAAAGCTTTGGCAAATTATAAGTATATGCTGTATCCCACTTCTAGGTGGACTTGCGATGACTATGTATATGCTTTCAACAAGAGATATCTCTACTGGGACAGCGATTATAATATCATCATGCTATCCTGCTGTAGGAATGATAGGTGCGCGGATATTTCTTAAGGAAAGTTTAACTCCTCTAAAGATATCTGGATTTATAATTGTTTTAATTGGTATTGCCCTAACCACATATAGTGAATTATTTGATCAGGCAAATAGTATTATAGGTCTTAGCTTTGCAATTTTAGCAGCTATTTTTTGGGGACTAGAAGGCGTTATCTATAAAATGGTTTTGAATGCCGATGTCTCGGCAAATACATTACTTTTTCTACGTAAGATCTCTACAATTATAATATTCTTACCATTCACTTGGATTATAATCGATACCGTTAGTATTTATGTGCTATTACTTATAGCTGCTATTGGTGTTATTGGCTATATTGCAGATCTAGCATATATGCAAGCATTTAAGTACTCAAATGTAACTTTAGCAATGTCACTAAATATTACTTATATTATTTGGGGGCCTTTATTTGCATTTATGCTATTTGATCAAAGCATAAGTATTTTACTTCTTATAGCTTGTGCTGTTTTAATATTCATAGGCAATTATCTAATATTTAAATCCAAATCAATTTACTAAAAAACTGAATTTTCTCCATATAAATAATTAGGTAACTGAAAGGTATTAAGAGCATAACCTCCGACTAGATCAGATGATTGATCTCCTATTGAGATAAGTATCTTATACCCCATAGATTCAATATAAGCCCTTCTCTCTGCCTTAAAATTTTTAAAGCCCTTGGAATCATATTCTGTCAAGTTATTTGGAAAAACAAATACATCTTCAAAACCTACATAACCAGCATTAGACAATGCCTGTTTTGTCGCTTCTAGATGCTTAGCAAAACGCGCACTTATGAAAAATATTTTAAGGTCTTTAGCAAGACAGTAAAGATAAAAGTCTAAAGTAGCCTTGATTGGATAAGCACTAGTTTTTGCAAGTAGTTCATCCCAAATTTGATGATTCTCCTGTTGAGGAAAGCCTTCTTCTTTAAAAGGATAATAATGATTCAATGAAGTTTCATCAATATCAAGAACTATAGCATGATTTTTTAATGAAGATTGAGCATCTATTATTTGCTTAGCTTTCTCAAGTATAGTTCTTACATCATCTTCATGAGCATGACTCTCATAATAAGAAATAACTTGTTTTTTTGTCATATATAAGTTTATTTCAGACCTAATTCTTTTAATCTTTCTTCTAGAAATATCCCAGCTTGAGGATATTTCTCAGATAGATATACTTCTGGCTTAGGATGTATAAAGCAAGGTGTTGAAACTCGATCAAGATTCTCTATTTCACCTTCTGGCTTTACAACTCTATGCTTAGTTGCAATATACTCACCATTAGTCATTTCTTGAAGCATGTCACCGATATTTATAACTAGAGACTCACTATCACATGGCACATCATACCATTGATTAGTTACTGGCGATAAAACTTGTAAACCTGGTGAAGAAGCTATTGGCAACAATGTAATTAAGTTGATATCTTCATGAGCTGCAGCTCTTACTGCGCCTGGCTCTTCATCACCTTTCATAGCAGGATAATGTAATATTCTTAACAACGTACTCTCATAAGAAACAGTATCTCTTAATCGTTGTGGTAGCTTACTAGCAACAGCTGGATCCATATGCTCATCTATCCATTCAAGAAGTGTCTCGCCAAGCTTCATCATTTTTTCAAACATTTCTCTAGCTGCATTACTCACTTCCTTAGGGTAACGACCATTAGGAAAATATAAATGATAGAAGTGCTTAATGTCTTTTACTGTTTCACCCTTTGCAACCTCAGAAACATCTTTTGGAAAATATCCATCTTGATTTTCAACATCAAATAAGTATTTATCAGCATCACCTGACTTTAAAAAATCTTGCCACTCATTATAAACAGTTTGGATAAGATTCCAGTCAATGGGATGAGTCTTTAAAACCGCAAAACCAGTTTCTTTCAAAGACTTTGTAAACTCTTCAGCTGCATTATCTGCATAATAATCAACGCTACGGATATTCATTTTTACTCCATTTTTTTAGAGGGAAACAATTCAAGGACTGCCTCAATTATATCAATAATACTTTTATGTTTCATTAATTTGATGATATCTTAAATAGGAAAACTTACTCACATTAACTTCTAAAATTTCTTCTTTTTGATTTTTTCACGCAAGTATATCTCTAACTTATCAAGTAATCTTGCAAGTTTTTTACTTATTGCAATAAATGGCAATAGGGCTAACCCTATAAAAAACAATCCTGGCCCTGGAGTAAATAGCATAATTAAACCAAGTATCAAAGCCACAATTGAAGTTATTAAAAATATTAATAAAACTAGAGGATTAGATAATTTTTTACGAGAATATCTGTGCAATAAATAAAACCTTTTTCCTGGTTTAGCTTTTACTATAGTTTTAAGTTTTAATATCACTTTTAAATATACCTTCTAAGTTAAGCAAATAACGCTAGCTCTAATAATTTTAACCTCTTGGATGATGTTTTTGGTATATTTCTTGTAAGCGATTTTGGGATATATGTGTGTAAATAGTTGTTGTTGACACATTACTATGACCTAACAACAATTGAACCGATCTAAGATCAGCACCATGATTGAGCAAATGTGTTGCAAAAGCATGTCTTAAAGTATGTGGAGATATATCTGTGTTTATGCCTGCAATAAGTGCATAGCTCTTAATACGATGCCAAAAAGATTGACGAGTTATTCTCTTTGAATGTTTGCTAATGAAGACAGCTTTCTCTTTAAAATTCTTAGCTAAAGACTCGCGCGACTCTTCAAAATACTTGTGTAAATATTCAAGCGCATATTCCCCAATGGGTACAATTCTCTCTTTTGAGCCTTTACCCATTACTTGTATTACCCCAATATTCAAATCAATATCATGAATATTTAGACCAATTAACTCACTAACTCTCAAACCGGTAGCATACATAAGCTCTAGCATTGCTTTATCACGAATACCAATATCATCTGTTAAGTCAGGAGCTTGAAGTAGTCTTTCGACATCAGTCTCTGTCATATCTTTAGGCAACTTTTTAGCTAACTTCGGCAAGGTTAATTTTGTAGTAGGATTAGTAGTAACTTGACCTGTCGATATAAGCCAGTTATAGAATTTACGTAATGTAGATATCATACGTGCATTAGATCGACTACTATAGCCATTCTTAGAACGATAAGATATAAAAGCATATAACTGCTCAAAATCAAGATTAATTAATTCTGCTTGCGAGAAATAATTTTGTAAAAACTTTAGATCTGTACGATAAGATGAAATAGTGTTTTGACTTAAGCCATGCTCAAGCCAAAGATTATCAAGAAAAGCATCAACAGCTGTAGACACTTTTTGATTTTCCTAGAGTTATACTTTTTCTTTAATTCTAGCAGCCTTACCAGTAAGACCTCTCATGTAGTATAGCTTAGCTCTACGTACATCTGCTCTCTTCTCAACAGTGATACTGTCAATTAGAGGTGAGTGAGTTTGGAAAGTTCTTTCTACACCCATACCTGAAGACATTTTTCTTACTGTGAAAGCAGAGTGAAGACCTCTGTTTCTTTTTCTAAGAACAAAACCTTTAAAAGCCTGGATTCTTTGCTTATCACCTTCTCTAATCCATAGGTTAACAGTGATTGAGTCACCTGGATTAAATTCTGGAAGATCTGTTCTGATTTGTGACTTTTCTACTAATTCAACAAATTTATTTTTCATTATTTTCTCCTTTTGTGCTTACCATATCCATTTTATAATCATTTATAATTTGCTTATCTTCTTCAGATAGGCATAGGCACTCGATTAAATCTTTACGACGCTCATAAGTCCTTATCAACTTCTGTTTACGCCTCCATTTTGCTATTTCCTTATGATTACCAGATAACAAAACACTAGGTACTGAGTTACCATCAGGCAAAACAGCTGGTTTTGTATAGTGTGGGTAGTCTAAAAGACCGTCATAAAAAGAATCCTCAATCATAGAATCCTTATTGCCCAACACCTCTGGCAATAGTCTTATTAGACTATCCATAACTAGCATAGCAGGGAGCTCACCACCACTTAATACAAAATCACCCACAGAGATTTCCTCATCGACATGATCTTGTATCAGGCGCTCATCAACCCCTTCATATCTACCACAAAGCAGTATCAGCGAATCATTTTGCAAAAGCTCAAGAGCCTTCTTATGATTAAATACACCACCCTGAGGTGACAAGTATACTACTTTTGAATTATAACCTAAAGTACTTTTTGCATCTTTGATTGCCTGTGATAATGGTTCATACTTCATAACCATACCAGCTCCACCACCAAAACTAGTATCATCTACAGTTGCATGTTTATCAGTTGTATAATCTCGAGGGTTAAAGCATTTTATAGATACCTTAGAGTCTTTTATCGCTCTAGCAGTAATTCCAAAATCATTTATTGCCCTAAACATCTCAGGAAATATAGATATTATACCAAATTTCATTTTTCACAAATTTCTTTAGAAGTTAAATAACCAAATCTAATTGTAGTTATTAAAATAAACAAAAACAAATATTTGAACAATTTAAAGTTTTTTTGTAGTAACAAGATCATTAGTCTATCATAAATAACTGACATAACAGTGCACTATCACTGCATTAAATGATTGATTAGATTAATAATCGTATTCCCAATCAACAACGATTTTTTTTGAATTAAGATCTTCACTAAGAATATATTGCTTAGCATAAGGAATAAGATATTCATCAGAATCTTTCTTGCAAACTAAGACTTCATTAGCACCAGTCTCGATAATGCCAACTACTTTACCAAATGAATCATTCGTAGTATTAACGACAGTACATCCAATTAAATCTGTAAAGTAAGCTTCGTCGTTACCAACTTTTGGTAATGCTTCTTTTGGCACTCCAATTAGAGAGTTAACATATTTCTTTGCGGTTTCTGCATCATTAACACTAGCAAGCTTGATATACAGTTTATCTGCTCGTCTTAAGACACTCTCATCTTTAAGTGGTTGCCAAACACTATTAGCTGGTAACTGGATATACCAGTCGCCATAACTCAAAAGTGTTTCTATTGAACTTGCTAAAGGATATAAGTTAAGCTCGCCATCAAGCTTATATGTAGCACCAACTTTAGCTATTTCTATAAAATTTTGCGACATAAAAAGAAAAGTAATTTGATTCTATAAGTATGAATTAAGCAACTTTTTTAGCTTCTTTGATTAAACTAGCTACTCTATCTGAAGGTTGAGCACCTTTAGCAAGCCAAGCTTCAGCTTTAGCTACATCAAGCTTTAATCTTTCTTCACCACCTTTAGCCAAAGGATTAAAGAAACCTAATTTCTCAATAAATCTACCATCTCTTGGGCTTCTTTTATCAGCAACTACGATTCTATAAAAAGGACGCTTTTTAGCACCACCACGTGCCATACGAATTACTACCATTTATTTATTCTCCGGTTTTATATTTTAATTTTTTAATTATTAAAATTTATTAGCTAAGCTTAGCAGCCATAAACCTAGCAAAAATTATGCAAAAATTTAATAGCAATACTTTAAAGTCTCTTAACTAAAATGTCAATAGTTGACTTCATATAAACATAATATATAATACCCGAAGTCGCTGAATTTAACAAACAACTTGCTTGCGACACTAAATAATAAGCTAAAGCGTTTCTACTAAATTTTTATTCAAATTTTTCTAGAGACCTTTTAGCAAAACTAAAAGGGAGAACAGAATGTCAAAAAATTATTTATTCACATCTGAGTCAGTTTCAGAAGGACATCCAGATAAACTAGCTGATCAAATATCAGACGCAATCTTAGATGAAATTTTAAAACAAGATAAAAACGCTCGTGTTGCGTGTGAAACTTTAGTAAAAACTGGTATGGCACTAGTCGCTGGAGAAATTACAACTTCTGCTTGGATTGATATTGAAGAGTTAGTTAGAAAAGTAATCGTTGAAACTGGATATGATAATGCAAATAAAGGTATTGATGGCAGGACTTGTTCTGTAATTAATGCTATTGGTAAACAATCCAGTGACATTGCCCAAGGTGTTGATCGTGGCTCACTAGAAGATCTTGGTGCAGGTGATCAAGGATTAATGTTTGGTTTTGCTACCAATGAAACACCAACTTTGATGCCTTCTGCAATTTACTATTCTCACCTACTAATGAGAAAACAAGCTGAGCATAGAAAATCAGGTAAACTTGCATGGTTAAGACCAGATGCAAAAGCTCAAGTAACTTTAGCATATGAAAATGATAAACCTAAGTTTATTGATACAATTGTTTTATCTACTCAACATAGTGAATCAATATCACAAAAAGATTTACACGATGCTGTTATCGAAGAGATTGTAAAAGAAGTAATCCCTGCTGAACTAATTACAAAAGATACAAAGTATCACATTAATCCAACAGGTGTATTCTTAATAGGTGGTCCTCAAGGAGATTGTGGTCTTACAGGTAGAAAAATTATTGTTGATACTTATGGTGGGGCTGCTCATCATGGTGGTGGTGCATTCTCTGGAAAAGATCCATCAAAAGTTGATCGCTCTGGTGCATACATGGGTAGATATATTGCTAAGAATGTTGTTGCTGCTGGACTAGCTGATAAATGTGAAGTTCAAATTGCTTATGCGATTGGCGTAGCAAAGCCTGTTTCTTTAATGGTCAACACTTTTGGTACAGGTAAGATTGCTGATAGCAAAATTGAGCAACTAGTTGCAGAAACTTTTGATCTTAGAGTTGGTAAGATTATCGAAAATCTTGATCTACTTAGACCTATTTATCGTAAAACATCTAACTATGGTCATTTTGGTCGCGAGTTACCAGAGTTTACTTGGGAAAAAATAGATAAGGCTGATAGTCTTAAATCTGCTTCGAAAATCTGATTTCTTCTTTATATTTTATATCTTCTCTGTATTTCAATAAAATCTAGCATATATATTATTAGAATTTATCACAAGAATATGACTCTATACTTTTCGAGGTAACAGTAAGCTTTTGATTAAAAATATATAGCTAGATATTGTTGAATAATTAGATAAGTCTAGATATACTACTGAACTCTTACTTTTCTAGTATCTATTTTTCAATCTAATAGAAAATACAAAACGGTAAAAAAAGACTTATATTTGGAATATATAATTAACTTTACTAGAGACTGTCAACATAAACTTTTAGAGGTTCTCATAAGGCTTCTGGATTAGGAGACCATGACTATTGAAGTTTTATTTATAGACAACCTTTTAAAACAATATCCATAGCTAAAAATAACAAATAGTAAAAGGCTAACCACAAAATCTAGTAAACCTAGAATATAAGCTACTTAGTCAAATATTACTTTAAGATATCATATAGATAAGAACAAGTTTAGTAACTAATTTATCAATTTTTAGTGCATAGCTTTTAAACTTATGCTTAAAAGAGGCTACAGAGAAAGTTTTAAAAGAGAAAGCTTAAGAAATATTTATTAGACTATGCCATAGTACTAGCTTTGTTATATTTTTTCTTCGCTTGAATAAATTCGATTTTCAAATCTTTATATTTAGATTTTATCTCTTTTATATCAGCTTTAGATAGTACATTTTCTTTCTTCGCTTTTAGATATTCTTGCTTAGCACTATACATACTTTTCACATTAGCAACCAACTTAGCATATAGCTCTTCAATGCCCAAGTCAAATGTCTTATTTTTTTTAGTTAGAGCTTCATCCAACTTAACCTTCGCTTTTGCAATTTCAACCAAATGCTTAGGCGTAGTTTTAAGATCATAACACCAACCTATCTTTGCTAACCCTGCAATAAACCATTTTGATGGATCAAGATCAAACCATCTGATACCATTTCTATAATCACCAGCAAAAGCATGATGATAGTTATGATAACCTTCTCCACCAGTCACTATAGCTGTTATCCAACTATCTCTCGCTGTATTTTTTGTAGAGTATGGTCTTTTACCAATAGTATGCGCTAAAGAGTTAATACAAAAAGTCGCATGATGAACTAAAACAACTCTAAGTAACCCACCTAAAATTAGAAAACCTAAAGCACTCTGCCAAGCTGCTGTTAACGTACCGCCTGTTAAGAATCCAAATATGAATCCTATTAATGTAGGCAATCCAAAACATGCTAAAATAGCTAACACAGTATAATGATTATGTTGGAACACCACAGCCTTATCTTTTAGAAGATCATTAACTCCTCTAATTTCTTGGACATCAGGACTACTATGTCTAAATAACCAACCAAAATGTGAAAAATAAAAACCTTTTGTAGCTGCATACGGATCTTTTACAGGATCATCAACATCTTTATGGTGCTTTCTATGATCTGAAGCCCACTGAATTATACTATTCTGTAAAGCTGCTGTCCCAAAAACCATAAGAGCATAACTTACTATCTTATTAGCTTTATAAGTTTTATGTGACCAAAGTCTATGATAGCCCATTGTGATACCAACACCTGTAAGTGCATAGAAAACAATTAAACAAACATAGTCTGAAGTTGAGAAGCCATAAGTCATCGCATACCACGGTACAGCAATAATTGTAACTAACGGAAGAAGTAATAATCCGAAGATACTTTTCCAAACTATACTACCTTCTTTTTCGATGGTTTGATGTATTATTTCATTATTATTCATTTAGAACCTTTAACCTTTTTTTGAATTTAATCCACTTGATGTGGATACGAGAAATTAACTACGACATTATGATATCATGTATCTGATTTTTTTGATAGTTATTTATAGTAGGCTTAAATTTGAGCTCTTGCTTTAACATTGATTTCTAAATTAGAATCTTTAAAACCATTGATATATCTATAAGCACCAGCAAGAGCAATCATTGCGCCATTATCTGTACAGTATTTCATCGGAGGGAAAAATATCTCATAGCCTTTTTTCTTCGACAGTATATCTAACCTAGAGCGCAGTAATTTATTCGCACTAACCCCTCCAGATATAACCAATCTTCTGTTTTCTGTCTTCTGCAAGGCTTTTTCACACTTTGATATTAAAACATCTATAGCCGCATCTTGAAATGCATAACATAAATTCGCTTTATTTTCATCTGACTGATCTGCTTCACTATACCAAGTATTCAATACAGCCGTCTTTAGACCGCTAAAACTAAAATCTAAGTTAGGCTTATTTTTCATTGGTCTAGGTAGATCATACTTTTTTTTATCTGTAGCTTTATCAGCAAGATTAGCCACCTCGACTCCACCAGGATATGACATTCCCAAAAGTTTAGCTGTTTTATCAAATGCTTCTCCGGCAGCATCATCAATAGACTCACCCAACAAATAGTACTCACCAAGCTCTCTCACTTCGAACAATTGAGTATGGCCACCGGATACCAATAACGCAACAAATGGATATTCTATATCACTACTTTTATCTAAAAGAGGAGATAATAAGTGTCCTTCAAGATGATGTACAGCTACTGTATCAATATTATGTATCAACCCTAATGTTTTAGCAAAAGTTGCTCCTACCATTAATGCACCAACCAATCCAGGCATAGCTGTATAGGCGATACAGCTTAAGTCATTAAAATTAAGATTAGCATTACCCAGCAATTCTTTGGTTAGTACATTTAGTTTTACAATATGTTCACGAGAGGCAAGTTCTGGAACCACACCTCCATATTTCTTATGCAATCCTATCTGACTATATAATGCATCTGCAATAAGAGTTTTAGATGAATAATCATAAATAGCCAAACCCGTTTCATCACAGGAGCTTTCTATACCTAGAACAAGCATTATTTCTTAGCCGCCCCAGCGCCACCATTTGTCTTTGTAATCTGAATGAACTTAGTTATAAATGAACCCACAACCAAGCCAATAACAAAGGTTATAGATAAAAGTACCATAAGAGGTAACGTTGCACTACCAAATATATAGTCAAAACTAACATTACCGGTATTCAATATAGATAAAAACACAATTACAATAATTGCTAAACCAAATAGGATTTGCCAAAATAGTTTTTTAATTGTACTAAACATTAGCTACATTCTTAAATAAATATACTGACAATATTATAGTTAATTTTTTTGAAATTATAAAACTTAATTTAAAGGATATTTTAGAAAATTCTTTGGTATTACATTTATAAATATGTAATACCTTGATATAAATAATTACTAGAAATCTAAAGATTCCAAAGCATTCCTTAATGATTCTTCAATATCATCATTAATATCTTTATCTTCTTTTTCAATCTGCTTCTCAAATACAGTATCTTCAGTGTTAAATGATGATGCTGTAAACAACATATTATCTTCTACACCTAGCTCTTCTCTCATCTTCTCAATCTTATTAGACTCTTTTCTAACCGCTAAACCCGTACCTGTAGGTATTAACCTACCAATAAGAACGTTTTCTTTAAGTCCTCTTAGCTGATCAACTTGAGAATGTATTGAAGCCTCAGTTAATACTCTAGTTGTCTCTTGGAATGATGCCGCAGACAAGAATGACTCCGTAGATAACGATGATCTAGTGATACCCATCAGTGTAAGCTCATACTCAACTAAT
Source organism: Francisella sciaenopsi (assembly GCF_045862875.1). Classification (NCBI taxonomy): domain Bacteria; kingdom Pseudomonadati; phylum Pseudomonadota; class Gammaproteobacteria; order Thiotrichales; family Francisellaceae; genus Francisella; species Francisella sciaenopsi. The sequence continues at coordinate 185,727 of NZ_BTHG01000002.1, read as the reverse complement.
CTTTTATCTTCCTTAGCTAGTCTATCATTTTCTTCAAGTATTCTTACTAACTCAATACTTTCATCTTTGACAAACTTACTATCACCTTCATCAAGAATTGTTGCTTTTCTTAACATCTGTCTAACGATCGTTTCAATATGCTTATCGTTAATTACAACACCTTGCATACGATATACAGACTGAGCTTCAATCAAGATATAGTCAGCAAACGCTTCTAAACCTTTGTACTTAAGAAGATCATGTGGATCAGTAGGACCATCCGCTAAAACATCACCTTTAGATACCTGCTCACCATCAAAAACTACTAGATGTCTAGATTTAGGCAATAGTATCTCTTCAGCAATATGACCACTCTTATCCAAGATTTCTATCCTTTGCTTTTCTTTAGTATCTCTATTGCCCAATCTAACCATACCATCACAAGGTGATAATATTGCAGCATCTTTTGGACGTCTAGCTTCAAAAAGTTCAGCAACTCGAGGAAGACCTCCTGTAATATCTTTATTCTTAGAACCTTCTAAAGGAATCTTAGCAACAACATCACCAATCTCTAATACTGAATCATCAGTAACGTTCAATACAGCACCTACCGCTAATGAAATTGATTTAAGCTCATTACCTTTTTCATCAACAACTTTAACAACTGGTTTTAGATTCTTAGATGTTGTTCTTTGAGATATTGAAGTTATCTCAATAGTTTGCTGACCAGTTAAATCATCATATGTATGTTTTGATGTAATACCATCAATAACATCTTCCAAAACAACTTTACCAGCAACATCTGTAATTAGCGGCTGAGCATGAGGATCCCAAGTAGCTATAACATCACCAATCTCAACACCCTTACCACTTGCCAAAGGAACAACTGCACCCATAGGGATTTTATGTTGCTCTCTGACACGACCCATAGTATCAGAAACTATGATTTCACCAGCTCTAGATATTACTATGTTTTGACCATCTTTATTCGTAACTGTTCTGATGTTTTTGAACTTAATCTTACCAGCAGTTTTAACTTTAATATCAGACACTGTAATACCTAATGATGCCGCACCACCAGTATGGAATGTTCTCATCGTAAGCTGTGTACCTGGCTCACCAATTGACTGAGCAGCAATTACACCAACAGACTCACCGACATTGACTTTTCTTTCACGAGCAAGGTCACGACCATAACACTTAGCACATAAACCTCTACGAGTTTTACATACTATAGGTGATCTAACTTTAATCATGTCAATTCCATTATCATCAAGTATCTCAACAAGATTTTCATCAAGTAGAGTACCAGCTTCTAATAGAACAACTCCCTTTTCAGTCACAACATCAGCAGCTAACGTTCTACCTAAAGCTCTCTCAACTAGAGGAACTTTAACTTCACCATCTTCAACAATAGCTGAGAACATTAAACCATCATCAGTGCCACAATCTTCTTCGATAACAACTAAATCTTGAGCAACATCTACAAGTCTACGAGTTAGGTAACCAGCATTAGCTGTCTTCAATGCTGTATCTGCTAGACCTTTACGAGCACCGTGAGTAGATGTAAAGTACTGCAATACTGACAAGCCTTCTCTAAAGTTTGCCGTAATAGCAGTTTCAATCATCGTCCCATCTGGTTTAGCCATTAGACCACGCATACCTGCAAGCTGTCTCATCTGGTTATAAGAACCCCTCGCACCTGATTTTGCCATCATATATACAGAGTTAAATGATTCAATTTCTTTATTCTCACCATTTACCATCACAGTATCTTTTGAAATCGCATCCATCATCAAAGCACCAACCTCATCAGAAGCTTTGCTCCAAATATTGATAATATTGTTGTATCTTTCATTCTCTGTAATTAATGATGACTGATACTGTTCTGTAATATGCTTAATTTCTTTTTCTGCTTCTTCTACCTTAGCTTCTTTAATTTCAGGTATCGTCATATCATCAACACCTACAGAAACACCTGATAATGTCGAATATTTAAAACCTGCATACATCAGTTTATCAGCTAAAACTACAGTTGCCTTGCCACCTAACACTCTGAATGCTTGGTTAATTATTTTAGAAATTTCTTTCTTAACAAGCACTTTATTTAATAGCGAGAATGACAAACCTTCAGGCAATATGTTTAAAAGCAATGCTCTACCTACAGTAGTATTAATAACACCTTTCTCGTTGTAAGTATTGCCTTTAGTATCAAAAACTTGTCTATCTATTCTAAGTTTAATTTTAGCATGAATATCGATAGTGCCAGAGTTATATGCTCTACTAACATCATCATAGTTTGAAAATAGTTTACCCTCACCTCGAGCACCCTCTTTCTCTCTAGTGATATAGTATAGACCCAATACAATATCCTGAGTAGGAGTAATAATTGGCTGACCAGATGCTGGAGATAAGATGTTATTTGTAGACATCATTAATACTCTAGCTTCTAATTGCGACTCAACAGTTAAAGGTACATGAACAGCCATTTGGTCACCATCGAAATCGGCATTAAATGCTGCACAAACTAAAGGGTGCAACTGTATAGCCTTACCTTCGATTAGCTTAGGTTCAAATGCTTGAATACCAAGTCTATGAAGTGTTGGAGCACGGTTTAGTAACACTGGATGCTCATTAATAACAACTTCTAAAATGTCCCATACAACAGCTTCTTCAAGCTCAACCATTCTCTTAGCTTGTTTGATGGTTGTTGCATAACCACCTAATCTTAACTTAGAGTATACAAAAGGCTTAAATAGCTCTAATGCCATCTTTTTAGGTAAACCGCACTCATGTAATCTTAATGATGGGCCAACTGTAATTACAGAACGACCAGAATAATCTACACGTTTACCAAGTAGGTTTTGACGGAAACGACCCTGCTTACCTTTTATCATATCTGCAAGAGATTTAAGCGGACGCTTATTTGAACCTGTTACAGCCCTACCACGTCTACCATTATCTAGTAACGCATCTACAGCTTCCTGCAACATTCTCTTCTCATTTCTAACGATAATATCAGGAGCATTTAGATCTAATAGTTTTTTAAGTCTATTGTTTCTATTAATTACTCTACGATATAAATCATTAAGATCAGATGTTGCAAATCTACCACCCTCAATTGGAACTAATGGTCTTAAATCCGGTGGTAAAACTGGTAATACAGTCATTACCATCCACTCAGGTTTATTGCCAGATGCTTGGAAAGTTTCAAGTAGTCTTAATCTCTTAATGGCTTTCTCTTTTTTAGCTGTAGATTTACTCTCTTCATATTCAGCTTGTAGTGACTCAATCTCAGTTTCAAGATCTGTATCTGCCAATAAGTCTCTGATTGCTTCTGCACCCATAGATGCTTCAAACTCATAGCCATAGTTCTCTAAAGCTTCAGCATACTCATCATCAGTAAGAAGCTGTTTTTTCTCTAGAGGCGTCATTCCTGGATCAGTAACAATATATGACTCAAAATATAGAACTTTTTCTACATTTTTAAGAGGCATATCAAGGAATAGACCTATTCTAGAAGGCAGAGATTTTAGATACCATATATGTACCACTGGGCATACTAAATCTATATGACCCATTCTTTCTCTACGTACTTTAGCTTGTTCTACCTCAACACCACAACGCTCACATACTACGCCACGATGCTTAAGTCTTTTATACTTACCACACAAGCATTCATAATCTTTTATTGGACCAAAGATTTTAGCACAGAATAAACCATCTCTCTCAGGCTTAAATGTTCTATAATTTATAGTTTCTGGTTTTTTAACTTCACCATGAGACCATGAACGAATGACCTCTGGAGATGCTAAAGATATTTTAATAATATCAAACTTTTTACTATTGTAATTTTGATGTAGGATACCGTTATTCACAGGTAATTCTCCTATACTTTTATTTTAAATAACAAAAAATAAGTAGCTTTAAATTAAGATGCTTATTCTTCCTCAGATGAGTAGTCAAAATCCATATCTATACCCAATGCTCTAACTTCATTTCTTAAAACATTGAAGGATTCTGGAACATCTACATTCATAGTTAACTTACCATCAACTATATTCTTATACATCTTAGATCTACCAGTTATATCATCCGACTTAACCGTTAACATCTCTCTTAGAGTATAAGCAGCACCATATGCTTGTAACGCCCAAACTTCCATCTCACCGAATCTTTGACCACCAAATTGCGCTTTACCACCTAACGGTTGCTGCGTAACTAGGCTATAAGATCCTGTTGATCTAGCATGCATTTTATCATCTACCAAGTGGTCTAACTTAAGCATATACATATAACCAACAGTTACATGTCTATCAAATGGCTTACCAGTACGACCATCAAATAGTTTCATCTGACCATTTGTAGCGAAACCACCTATTTTTAGTAGAGACTTAATATCTTCCTCTTTTGCACCATCAAATACAGGAGTTGCAATTGGCACTCCCCCTTTTAGATTTTCGCAAAGATTCAGTATTTCTTCGTCATTTAAAGCTTTAAGATCAACTTTTTTATCACCAACACTGTTGTAGACTTCTTCTAAAGTTTTTCTTAACTCTGCTGCTTTTCTTGTTTTTTCTAGAGTTTGATCTATTTTCTTACCTAAGCCATAAGACGCTAATCCTAAGTGAGCCTCAAGAATCTGACCGATATTCATACGCGAAGGAATACCTAGCGGATTCAAACAGACATCTACTGGAGTACCATCTTCCATATATGGCATATCCTCAATTGGTAGTACTCTTGAAACAACACCTTTGTTACCATGACGTCCAGCCATTTTATCACCTGGCTGAATACGTTTTTTAATCGCAACAAAAACCTTAACAGTTTTAAGTACACCAGGAGATAGCTCATTGCTTTGTGTGATAGATTTTTTCTTAGCTTCAAATCTAGCATCTACAGCTATTTTTGCTTCTTCATAGTACTCTCTAGCATTCTGTACTTTTTGCTCAAGTTTTTCATCTTCAAAAGAGATTTCTAACCACTTAGAAAAAGGTAACGTTGCTAAAAATTCTTTTGTAAGAACAGCGCCTTTCTTAAGTCCTTTTGCTTTTTGTATCTTAGCGCCAACCACATCTGTCTCGATTGATGATTTAACTACAGATTCAATTACAGCAAATTCTTCATCGAAATCTTTACGTGCCTTATCAATTAGTTCTTTCTCAATTTTAAGAGCTCTTTTGCTCTTACCACCTTTATCATTCTCAAAGACCTGAACATTGATTACAGTTCCTGAAGTACCGCTAGGCATTCTTAATGAACTATCAGCAACATTTGATGCTTTTTCATTAAAAATTGCTCTTAGAAGTCTTTCTTCAGGAGTTAACTGTTGCTCAGCTTTTGGCGTAATCTTAGCGACAAGAATATCACCAGCCTCAACATTCGCACCTATGTGAACAATACCTGACTCATCAAGCTTAGCAAGACTTGACTCACTGACATTTGGAATATCTGCCGTTACTTCTTCAGGACCTAACTTAGTATCACGAGCTACACATGTGAACTCTTCAATATGGATACTAGTATATTTGTCATCTTTTACTATTCTTTCAGAAAGTAAAATTGAATCTTCAAAGTTATAACCATTCCATGGCATGAAAGCGACCATAAGGTTATGACCAAGTGATAACTCACCAAAATCAGTTGCAAAACCGTCAGCCAAAATATCACCAGCCTCAATCTTATCTCCAACATTAACTATTGGACGCTGATTGATACAAGTATTTTTGTTTGAGCGTTTAAACTTAGTCAAGCTGTAAATATCAACTAACTTACTTGTTTGAGATTTTTCAGTATCAACTTTAACAACTATTCTATTAGAATCAACTTCTGCTATCTCACCAGCATTTCTTGCAATAATACAGTTACCAGAGTCTCTTGCAACAATCTTTTCCATACCAGTACCAACCAGAGGTTTTTCAGATTTAAGAGTTGGTACCGCTTGACGTTGCATGTTTGCACCCATCAATACCCTGTTAGCATCATCATGCTCTAAAAATGGTATTAATGCTGCAGCTGCTGATACCATCTGCTTAGCAGAGACATCCATATACTGAACTCTACTTGACTCAGTAAATATTGCTTCACCACCTGAACGACACTGAATAAGATCTTCTACGAAGTGATTATTTTTATCAAGTTTAGTTGATGCTTGTGCAATCACATAATGATCTTCATCGATAGCTGATAAGTACTCAATTTCATTAGTCACTTTACCATTAACTACTTTTCTATATGGTGCTTCTAAAAAGCCATAATCATTAACTCGTGCATAACTTGCCAATGAGTTAATCAGACCAATATTTGGACCTTCTGGAGTCTCAATAGGACATAATCTACCATAGTGAGTTGCGTGAACGTCACGAACCTCAAAACCAGCTCTATCACGTGATAAGCCACCTGGACCCAGTGCTGAGATTCTTCTCTTGTGAGTTACTTCAGATAGAGGATTATCTTGATCCATAAACTGTGATAACGCACCAGATGTAAAGAATTCTTTAATTGCTGCTGTAATTGGCTTAGAGTTCACAATATCTTTAGGCATAAGCTTATCTTTATGAACTAGAGACATACTTTCACGAATACCTTTCTCTACACGATAAAGACCTATTCTAAATTGATTCTCAACCATTTCTCCAACAGAACGCACACGTCTATTACCTAGATGATCGATATCATCGACTTTGCCTTTGCCATCGCGGATATTAATAAGCTCTTCGATAACACCTACAATATCACTATTTTCTAGAGTGTAAATATCTCCAGATACCTTATCAGAACCTAATCTTGCATTTAGCTTCATTCTACCAATATCAGATAAGCTATATCTACTTTCGATAAAGAATAGTCCCTCAAAAAGAGCTTTCACAGAAGCTGCAGCTGGAGGATCGCCTGGTCTAAGAACTTTATATATTTCTACAAGTGCTTCATCTGTATTTTTAGTAAGATCATATTTAAGAGTATCTGATATGTACCTACCTCTTTCAGTAGTTATAAAATCAATAACTTCTAATTCAAGCATGCCAACTTCTACACATGATTCTAACAAATTTTCTGTAACATCGTCATTAGCATAAGCTATTACTTCACCTGTAGCCTCATTAACGATATCTTTTGCCACTCTAAGAGTGCTAACTAAATCAAAATCAATAGCTACAGAGTCAACGCCTGCATCTTTAATCCTCTTAATATCTCTAGATGTTAATTTTTTGTTTTTCTTTATAATTGTATTGTCTTTTTCATCAATAATGTCAAACTTAAGCACTTCACCTTTCATACCAGAAAGATCATCAAGCTTAAGTGCAAAGCCTTTATTATTAAAACTAATTGTCTTACTATCAGAGAATTTATTTAATATTTCTTCTTGCGTATATCCAAGAGCCTTTAAAATTACTGTAGCGCAAAACTTTCTTTTTCTGTCAATTCTAGCCCACACAACACCCTTTGAGTCAAACTCAAAATCAAGCCATGAGCCTCTATATGGAATAATACGTGCCGAAAATGCTCCTTCCTCTGAATCATCCTTACTAAAGAACACACCTGGAGATCTATGTAATTGTGAAACAACCACTCTTTCTGTACCATTAATTATAAAAGTACCATTAGTCGTCATAAGAGGAATATCGCCCATATAAACATATTCTTCTCTAATATCTTCTACGACTTTCTCATTAGGAAGAGCCTCTTTATTATATACAACCAATCTCAACTTCACATTTAATGGCGCATCGTATGTAGCACCGCGCACTTGACACTCTGTTTCATCAAAAGTGGGCTCACCAACTTGATAATCAACATAGTGAAGTTCATATTGACCATTTTTACTTTCAACTGGAAATGATTGCTTAAGCACTAATTCAAGACCAGAGTGAAGTCTACCTTTTGCATCATTTGCATTTAAAAACTTTTTGTACGACTCTGTTTGAATGGAAAGTAAATATGGTACATCTAAGATATGAGGAAGAACCCCAAACTCTTTGCGAATTCTTTTTTTCTCAGCGTATGAGTAAGACATCAAAAACATCCCTAAGATTTTGTTTACACAAAATAAAAAGCAAATATGATTATATTTGCACCAATATCTATGTATCTTTCAATACTAGAAAGACTAGGGGCCAAAATTGACCACTAGTCATAAATTTCTAAAAATTATAATTTAGAATTTTATTATTTAAGCTCAACTTTAGCGCCAGATTCTTCAAGTTGCTTTTTAAGAGCTTCAGCTTCATCTTTAGATGCAGCTTCTTTAACTGTGAAAGGAGTACCTTCAACAGCATCTTTAGCTTCTTTAAGACCAAGACCAGTAGCGCCTCTTACTGCTTTAATAGCAGCAATTTTATTTGAACCAGCATCAACTAAAACAACGTCAAATTCAGTTTTCTCTTCAGCAGCTTCAGCAGCAGCAGCTGGAGCAGCAGCAACAGCAACAGCAGCAGCAGCAGATACACCAAATTTTTCTTCCATCATTTTAACTAAATCACATACATCCATTACACTCATTTCAGCAACAGCATTTAGGATATCTTCTTTTGTTATAGACATTTTTATAACTCCTATTTATTTAACAATTAATTCTTTTTTAGCTTTTCTATAAGCCAGTGCAATTATTTACTATCTCCAACAGCAGCAAATACTCGTACCGCCTGAGACGGAATCTCATTAAGAGTACGAACAAACTTAGTAACTGGTGCTTGCATAACATTAAGTAATGTAGCAAGTGCCTCTTCCCTAGTAGGAAGCTTAGCAAAGTCATCTAACTTTTCAGGACCAAACAGTTCACCAGACATAGCTAAATTTTTCACTTCAAAAGCATTATGATCTTTTTGGAAGCTTTTAAATAGCTTAGCTGCCGCACCTGGCTCATCCTTAGAAAGAGCAAGAACAAGAGGACCTTTAAGAGCATCACCAAGACACTCAAAATCAGTTCCTTTAATTGCTAAACGTGCTAAGTTGTTACGCACAACTCTTAAATAAACTCCAGACTCACGAGCTTGCTTTCTTAATGAAGTCATTTCATTAACAGTCAAACCACGGTAGTCTGCTACTGCTGCAGACAATGCTGAGGACACTTGTTCAGCAACTTCAGCAACAATTGCTTTTTTATCCTCTATTCTAAGTGCCATATCGACTCCTTATTTATTGTCCACACTTTATTTAATTAACACGATATTTAGACCAAAAAAGGTTGTCAACATCGTCTGCGTAGGATAAATATTAAGTCAAGCAAGCCCGACTCCTACGGTCTTTGATCGTTGCATTTTCATACAACCCAAAGAAATTGCAAAGCAGTATATTATATATTTAAATCCGAAAAGTCAACACTTATTCCTGGACCCATTGTACTAGATACAGAAACTTTTTTCAGATATATACCTTTTGATACTGATGGTTTTGCTTTTTTAAGATCAGCTAACAGCTGCTCTAAATTTTGTTTTAAAGCATCACTAGTAAAGTTTACCTTACCAATAGTAGTATGAATTATACCTGCTTTATCCACTCTATATCTAACTTGGCCTGCTTTAGCATCTCTAACTGCTTTAGCAACATCCATAGTTACAGTACCAACCTTAGGGTTTGGCATAAGACCTTTAGGACCAAGGATTTGACCAAGCTGTCCAACAACTCTCATTGAATCAGGAGATGCGATAACAACATCAAAGTCCATATTACCTTTTTTAACTTCGTCAGCTAGATCTTCCATACCCACAATATCTGCACCAGCTTCTTTAGCAGCATCAGCGGCAGGACCTTTTGCAAAAACTGCTACTCTAACAGTTTTACCAGTACCATTAGGAAGAACAGAAGCCCCTCTTACAACTTGATCAGATTTACGCGGATCAACACCAAGAGCAACTGAAACATCAACAGACTCAACAAACTTAACAGATGAAACATCTCTTAAAATATCAAAAGCTTCTGATACAGGATATTTTTTCTCAGCATCAATCTTAGCTGAGATTTCTTTCATTCTTTTTGAAATTTTAGCCATTATTCAACCCCTTCTACTTTTACACCCATACTACGTGCAGAACCCGCAATAATTCTTACAGCCGCATCAATATCTGCAGCTGTTAAATCAGGATCTTTAACCTTAGCAATCTCTTCCAATTGCTCACGAGTAATAGTACCAATAAAGTCTTTTGAAGGATTTGACGAACCAGACTTAACCTTGATAGCCTTCTTAATTAAATAAGAAGCCGGAGGAGTCTTCATTTCAAAAGTAAAACTACGATCACTATACACTGATATTTCAACAGGTATTGGCATACCAGGTTCCATACCTTGTGTCTTAGCGTTAAATTCCTTACAGAATCCCATAATATTAACACCATGTTGACCCAATGCAGGACCAATTGGTGGACTAGGATTCGCCTTCCCTGCTGCAACTTGCAACTTGATAATAGCTTCTATTTTTTTCTTAGCCATTTATTTTTCTCCAAATTTAGGTTAATAGCACTTATATAAAGATATAAGCTCCCCACTATCTTAGTAAATCGCTACTAAGACTCTTTTTCAACCTGTGAAAACTCAAGCTCAACAGGAGTAGATCTACCAAAGATAGATACTGCCACTCTTAATCTTGATTTTTCATAGTTAACTTCTTCAATAACACCAGTAAAATCATTGAAAGGTCCCTCAAGAACTCTAACAACTTCTCCAACATGGTAAGTTTTTCTCAATCTAGGTTCAACAGTAGAAGTGCTTCCCTCTACAAATCCTAATATCCTTTCCACTTCAGCCTTGCTTAAAGGAATTGGCTTACCTCGTGAACCAACAACAGTTAACACTCTAGGTACAGCCTTTATGACATCCCAAGCTTCTGTTGTCAAATCAGCTTCAATCAAAACATATCCAGGAAAATATTTTCTTTCACTCTTACGTTTCTGACCACCTTTCATTTCAACAACATTCTCTGTCGGAACAAGTATTCTACCAAAGTTTTCTTTTAAGCCTGCTATTTCTATATTTTCTTCTAGCTGAGTTTTCACTCTTTTCTCATAACCTGAGTGCACTTGCACAACATACCAAAGCATATTTACATCCCTTTATTAACCCAGAAAATACTGAATAAAACTCTCAAATATAACACCAAATAAAGATATTATTAGTGCAAAAATTATAACCACCACTATAACCATAGCAGATATCGTCATCGTCTCTTTGCGTGTAGGCCACACAACCTTCGCCAACTCAAGCTTTGAAGCCTGGAAAAATGCCCAAAAGCGACGCCCCTGATTCGTAAATCTTGCAACAACTAAAGCCACCAAAACTACAACAACCGCCAAAGATGTATTATAGGAACTATAACTTCCACCAAGCACATCAGAGTACATAGTAATCGCAACACCAAAGACTATAATTGCTACCGCCATTATCCACAACAACAAGCTACTTGACTTAGAAATCTTCTTAATTTCACTAGTCTTCGTAGCACCACTAACCCACACTTTATTCAAACCTTGATTTTTTTTCACAAGATATCCCTTTCTTAAAAAAGTATTTACATAGAGAAATTACAAACGTAGCCAATAAAATATCATACCGAATAAATAATATCAAGAAATAAAAAAGGCGATGTTGCAAAAATCACAACACCGCCCTAATTATATGGCAGGCCAGGAGGGACTCGAACCCCCAACTTGCGGTTTTGGAGACCGCTGCTCTACCAATTGAACTACTGACCTATATTTTTTTATTAAACTATCTATTATTCGATAATTTTAGCAACAACACCAGCACCAACTGTTCTACCACCTTCACGGATAGCAAAACGTAGACCCTCGTCCATAGCGATTGGGTTGATTAAAGTGATAGTCATCTTAATGTTATCACCAGGCATTACCATTTCAACACCTTCTGGCAACTCAACAGCACCAGTAATATCTGTAGTACGGAAGTAGAACTGTGGTCTATATCCTTTAAAGAATGGAGTATGTCTACCACCTTCCTCTTTAGAAAGAACATATACTTCAGCCTCAAACTTAGTATGCGGCTTAATTGAACCTGGCTTACATAGTACTTGACCACGCTCAACATCATCTCTCTTAAGACCACGAACTAGGATACCCACGTTATCACCAGCTTCCCCTTTGTCAAGAAGCTTACGGAACATCTCAACACCAGTTACCGTAGTTTTTTGAGTTGGACGAATACCAACAACTTCAACTTCATCACCAACATTGATCACACCACGCTCAATACGACCAGTCACAACTGTACCACGACCAGAGATTGAGAACACATCTTCAATTGGAAGAATGAATGGCTTAGCAGTGTCACGCTCAGGAGCTGGAATATAATCATCCATAGCAGCAACTAGCTCAACAATTTTCTCAACATATTGCTCTTCACCCTCGATAGCTTTAAGAGCAGAACCCATGATAACTGGAGTATCATCACCAGGGAAATCATACTGATCAAGAAGCTCACGAACTTCCATTTCAACCAATTCTAACAACTCTTCGTCGTCAACCATATCACACTTGTTTAAGAAAACAACAATGTACGGTACGCCAACCTGACGAGAAAGTAGAATGTGCTCACGAGTTTGTGGCATAGGACCATCCGCAGCAGAACATACCAGGATAGCACCATCCATTTGAGCAGCACCTGTAATCATGTTTTTAACATAGTCCGCGTGTCCTGGACAGTCAACGTGAGCATAGTGTCTATTTGGAGACTCATACTCTACGTGTGAAGTATTGATAGTAATACCACGCGCCTTTTCTTCAGGCGCATTATCGATCTCATCAAACTTACGAGCTGAACCACCGTTCTTTTCAGCCATAACTTTAGTGATAGCAGCAGTAAGAGTAGTCTTACCATGGTCAACGTGACCAATTGTACCTACGTTTACGTGCGGCTTCGAACGTTCAAATTTTTCTTTAGCCATTTCTATGCTCCATTTTTTTTCAACAAAAAATAATAAATCAAATATGGTGCTCACAACCAGACTTGAACTGGTGACCTCTCCCTTACCAAGGGAGTGCTCTACCAACTGAGCCATGCGAGCTTATTAATAATGCTTATTTTATATTTTATTTTAGGTGGAGCGGGTGATGGGAATCGAACCCACGCTATCGGCTTGGAAGGCCGAAGTTCTACCATTGAACTACACCCGCATGGTGGAGGGAGCAGGATTCGAACCTGCGAAGGCTGAGCCGTCAGATTTACAGTCTGATCCCTTTGGCCGCTCGGGAATCCCTCCCCTAAAACTTTTAGATAACTATAAAGTTTATTTGACTAAAAATCAAGCTTTTTTATGATAATTTGCATTTTGCTTCGCAGAAACAACTTATCTAACAAAAAACTAAGTTTATATTACTATGTGTAGATATAAATGTAAAGCTCTTATATCTTTTTTTATAAAACTATGCATTGTTTTTGTGCCCTTGTCATAGCTACATACAATATCTGATTTCTTTCGGTATAATTCTTGTTTAAAGCAATATCTTTTAAAAGCATAAATACCTTTTTATATGTTGATCCCTGTGCTTTATGGGCTGTAACCGCAAAGCCATAGTCCAAATCTTTTTTTATTATATCGCTTTTAGCTCTTAAGCCTCCATCGGAATATCTTTCAATATCAATCATTAATAAATTATTTTTTCTAAACTCATAATATACTGACCACAATCTATCACTTCTAGCAATTTTTAATAAATTATCATGAATCTCAGCATACTCGTTGAGGTTTTCACTACTATCTGAATCTATTATAAAAATACTTTTCTCATCAAAACCTCGATAAATTCTCGCTTTCTCATGTACTTTTACGGTATAGCCAAGCAACCCATTTATATTTTTTTGTCTATCGGACACTTCGACCACTTTATAATCTACACAATTATTTATTAAAAAAGATTCTTTAGCACTAGCTTTTATCGCTCTATAACCTATTAGGACATCCCCCTTTTCTATTAAATTAGCATTTTGTCCAAAAACCAAGTCCCTGATTATCCTATTTGATTGCATAACTGTTCTATTACGCCAAGCTATTAGTTTTGCATAATTTAAATCAGCTTTTGCATACGAAGAGCCAAAAACCTTCTTAATCTCATCTCTAAATTGAGCATTTGAATTAACAAATAACACACCATCGCCATTTTTGCTCAGTATACTTTCTTTTTTATCCAAAAAGATTGGTAACTCTTCCCCAATATTTCTAAGTTGCTGACTTAGCTGTGCTATAGGATTATCATCAGATTGACGCATAAGTTGCGTAAGTTCGTAACTATTCTCTAACTGAAAAATTGGACTCTCTTGATCTCCTACAGGAGGTATTTGCGCTTTATCTCCCAAGAATATAACCTTAGATGATAATGACTTAGTAATTTCAGCATCAATAAGTTCAAACAATGATTTATTTATCATGCTTGCTTCATCTACTATTATTAAATCATAGTTTTTGATAGTAGCTTTATTAATTTGTCCAAAAACTGGTTCATTTGGGTTAAAATCAACAAGATTTATATCAGGTTGCAATCCAAGCAAAGAGTGGATCGTATACCCAGGTGCAGAAGTTGATTGTGAAATAACAGCATTTGCCTTACGGGTTGGTGCTGAGACTATTGCCCTCTTAGGATACTCATCCAAGATCTTCTTAACAACAGTAGTCTTACCTGTACCTGCATATCCTGAAAGTAGAAAATAAGTATCTTTACTCTTGAGGAATTTTTTTATATGACTAATTGCTTTTATTTGCTGATTATTGAGAATTATTTTTTGACCATTTGACAGGTATAAATAATTTTCGGAATTAAGAAAACTTTTTTGCATTACTTATTTTCTGATTCAGAGAACCTTGTAATAATCCTAGAAAGAATTAGATTATTTGGCACAACAATTTCATTACCATCATCATCATCAAGTTTTGTATACAAAAATCCAATAGATTTAATAACCCCGACAATCCCACCTAGATCAACCCTCTCACCTATCTCAAAAGGCTTACTAAATGCAAGCATAATACCTGATGCCACGATATTGTAAGACGTCTTAAGAGACATAGAAATACCAAAAACAACCCCTGTTAAAACTCCTGTGACTGGCGATATAGGCACTCCAAGTTTTGCCAATGCGATTACTACGACCAAAACCAAGAAGATAGTATATACAACACTAGACAAGAATTGCGATACTGTTTTGTCATAATCTTCAAGCAAACGATAGACTAATTTTTTGATATACTTAGATACCCAAAAGCCTATAGCTAAAATTAGAATTGAAATAAGTAAATTCATCCACAATGAACTTTCGACACTAATTTGATCAAACATTTTTTTTACTCTCCATGTATATTCTTTTAGCTCTAGTAAGCATAAAAACCGCTATACAACTAAGGACTATCGATATTGTAGCAAACGAAATTTCCTCGGCAGCTGTTTCATGCTTCACAGCACCTGTCAAAGCATTTAATATAAAAACTCCATTCTCAACAATAAATAATGCCATACTTATAGCAAATGCAGATAAGCATATAGAAAACCTATATAAAAATGCTGATATTGCAAATAATAACAATAACGGATAGATAACTATCTGTAAAGCATCTATAAAAAAATGTCCAAATGCTGCAACACAGTCAAAATTATATTTTATGGTGAATATATAAATTAAAGCAAAAACAAAAAACGTTGCAAATAGTATAAGAGCATCCTTACTGAAAATATTATCATTAAAATCAAAATATCTTTTTCTTGAAAATAACAGTCCACATACCGTAACAAATGCAGCTCCAGAGATAAATCCATCATAGGAGAAGGTATTTTCTAGATAAATATGATGAGCAACATATCCATAACTACCCATCCCCAATAAAGATATTGAAAAACATATCCAAAATGCCACATCCCAAGGTTTTCTTTTTGCAAAGATATAGCTTAAAATCACGCAACATAAAAATAGCATAATTGAAATAAACAATCTCAAAAGATCATCAGCTAGTAGTGGTAGATAAATCATCTCACACATTTTATTAGAAAACTCCTTTTGTCTTCAGGAACAGATATAAACCTGTGGCAATGACACTCCCTAAAACAGGACCAAGTATCGGTACCCACGCATAGCTCCATTGAGAAGAACCTTTTCCTTGTATCGGCATAATAGCATGAAACAATCTTGGACCAAAATCTCTAGCAGGGTTTATAGCATAACCCGTCGTTCCGCCCAACGATAAACCAATCACAACCACAACAAATGCAACAGGTATACCACCTAAAGCACCCATATCTATTGGATATGCTGTCGCAATTGCTGGATCGCCAACTTGGACAACTACTCCATGCATAGCCAATATTGCTAAAACTAAAACAAAAGTACCAATAACTTCACTAGCAAAGTTAGATGGCAAATGTTTGATAGCCGGAGAAGTACAATGTGTCGCTAGCTTCAAGTCTGTATTATCAGTTGCTGAATAATGAGGGTAGTACATAGTCCAAACGAGTAACTGCCCAAGCATAGCTCCAATAATTTGACTAACAATATATGGAGCTACCCAAGCCCATGAAAATTTGCCTGCTAGAGCAAGAGCTATCGTGACTGCTGGATTCATGTGAGCACCACTAATTGGACCTGCAACCAACACTCCTATAAATACGGCTAATCCCCAAGCCAATGTTATAACAATCCAACCTCCATTATGAGATTTAGTTTTGTTTAAAACTACTCCCGCTACAACACCATTACCTAAAAGAATAAGTAACATTGTGCCTATTGCTTCTGCTATACATGCTTCTAACATAAAAAACCCTTATTTATACAACTCATCCACATCAAAGTTTTTAGCGAACTCTTTAAAGCTAGAAACTTGCTGATCTTGCCATGACTGATCTTTACCAAGCTCTTTTGCCATAAGCTCTGCTACTACTGAAGCTGCAGCAATACTAGCTTTGATATCCAAAAACGCTGCCCTAGTACGACGTGCTAATACATCTTCGACGCTCTTAGCCTTTTCAGCTCTCACATGATAAATCACCTCTGCCTGATAGTACGGTAGATCACTATGTAGCAACCTATGATTATCTAACTCTTTTTGAATGATTTTGATATCTTCAACATTTTTGCCATAAACTTTTAAAGGATATGCATCTTTTGGCTCAATAGCATCAACAAGTAACTCATCAGAAGTTTTGGATATTTTTTGAGCAATTTTTTTGGTTTCAATAAAATCTAAAACATCTTGCCCCATTCTTCTAAAGATTGTCCATTTACCACCAACAACTGTTATTAAGCCATCCTTTGACTCTACAATCTCATGTTTACGCGAGATTTTTGCTGTATTTTTAGCATTCTTTGGAGATACTAGAGGTCTTTGACCACAATATACAGACTTAATATCATCAATAGTAGCTTTTGTTTTTGCATACTGATTAAATGTCTCTAGGATAAAGTCAATCTCAGATTTTTCCGCTCGTGGCTCAATACTCGGAGCTTCCTTCTTTATATCCGTGGTACCCACTATTAGATGATTATGCCAAGGTAAGATAAATAATACACGACCATCCTCTGTCTCTGGAATTAAGATTGCATGCTCTGTAGGAAACTTTTCTCTATCAAAAACAATATGTGTACCTTGAGCAACCGATACATATTTATGAGAATCTTGCTGATTCGCTATATCTATAGTTTTATCAGTAAAAGTACCTGTTGCATTAACAATGTGTTTAGCTGTAAATTCTTTTTGTTCGCCTGATAAAGTATCAATTACTTTTACAGTATCTAATTTTGAGTCTGTTGAACTAAATATCTTTTCTACTTTATGATAGTTAAGGGCAACACCGCCTTTAGATTCAAAAGTTTTCATCAAAGAAATCAAAAGCCTAGTATCATCAAATTGACCATCGTAATATACTAAGCTCTTTTTAAGTTTTGAATCATCAATATTCGGTAACATTGCCAATGTTTGCTGTTTGTTGAGATTATAGCTTTTACCAATTTTGTATTTACCTGATAAAAACTCATATAGCTTAACTCCTATAGTGTATTTGATAGTTTCAAAATAGCTGCGAGTTGGAATAAGATAAGCTTGCTTATGAGTTAGATGTGGAGCATTATGCAAGAATGAAAAACGCTCTTCTAATCCCTCTTTCACTAAAGCAAAATCAAAATTCTCTAGATACCTTAAACCACCATGTATCAACTTAGTTGATTTTGAAGATGTACCTTTACCAAAATCATAAGCCTCTAAAAGCAAAGTTTTATAGCCTCTTGAAACCGCTTCAATAGCACAACCAAAACCGGTTGCGCCGCCACCTATTATTATTATGTCGTATTCTTTCTTCATTTATATTTAAAATCTTTGTATTTAAAAACTATTTGCTCTCTTGTCGAGCTACCTTAAATCTAGCCAATAAAATATTACTCAGCCCAAGCCATACTTCTTTGAACCGCTTTTTTCCAGCCTTTATAATCGTGAGCTACAGTTTGAGGATCTTTTTGCGGCTCAAAAGTTTTTTCTGTTGTAAGAATAGTTTTAAGTTCTTCTTTATCTTTCCAGAATCCTACAGCTAGACCTGCTAAGAATACCGCACCTAAACCTGTAATCTCATTAATTTTAGGCTTAGAAATTTCTGACTGTAAAATATCTGATTGAAATTGCATCAAGAAATTATTTTGCACTGCACCTCCATCAACACGAAGACCTGCCAGATCAAGACCTGTATCTTCTTTCATACAATCTAAAACATCTTTTGCCTGATATGCTATAGCTTCAAGCGCTGCTCTAATAATATGCTCACGTTTCGTATCTCGAGTAATACCAACAATAGTCCCACGAGCATACATATCCCAATATGGTGTACCAAGCCCAACAAATGCTGGCACCAAGTACACACCATCAGTTGAGTCAATTTTTGTTGCGTAATATTCACTATCTTCAGCAGAACGTACAAGACCTAGACCATCTCTAATCCATTGGATAACTGCTCCTGCAATAAAAACACTCCCCTCTAAAGCATAAGTTGGTTTACCATCCTCAGCCCAAGCGATTGTAGTTAATAGACCAGCATCAGAAAACACGGGCTTATCACCAACATTCATTAAAGCGAAACATCCTGTACCATAAGTATTTTTTGCCATTCCTTCTTCAAAACAGCAGTGTCCAAACAATGCTGACTGCTGATCCCCTGCTACACCGGCTATTGGGATTCGCGCTCCTCCTAGAGTGCTAGGGTGTGTATGTCCAAAATCTCCACTCGAAGATCTAACCTCTGGCAACATCGATACTGGAATATCTAAATACTCTAGAATTTTTTTGTCCCATTCAAGTGTATTAATATTGAACAACATTGTTCTTGAAGCATTTGAAAAGTCAGTAGCGTGAACTTCACCCTTAGTTAAATTCCAAATTAACCAAGTATCAATTGTTCCAAAAAGCAAATCTCCTTTTTCTGCTTTTTCTCTAGCTCCGTCAACATTATCTAAAATCCATTTGATTTTTGTAGCAGAGAAATATGCATCAACAATAAGACCCGTGTTTTTACGGATATATTTTTTAAGATCTTCGTTTTTGTTAATTTCATCACAAATATGTGATGTTCTACGGCACTGCCACACTATAGCATTATATACTGGTTGACCTGTATTTTTATCCCAAACAACAGTTGTTTCTCTTTGATTGGTAATACCAATTGCTGCTATATCTCTAGGAGAAACTCTAGCATACTCAAGAGCTTCTCTAACAATACTACTTTGTGATGCCCATATCTCCATTGGATCATGCTCTACCCAACCACTTTTTGGATAAATCTGTGTAAATTCTTTTTGTGCTATTTTTTTGATATTTCCTTTTTTATCAAAAATTATTGCTCGTGAACTAGTAGTACCCTGATCTATTGCTAATATAAATTGCTTGGACATGAAAATTCCCTTATAAAAAAATAATAAATTCCTAAAAAGATATTCTAAGCTTTTTTCTCTTTAATAAAAAGAGACAATAATACAGATAAAAACATTAATATAGGCAAAATGAATAACGAATATTTAAAAGCTTCTAACTGTCCATAGCCATAATTTTCAAAAAATGAAACCATATATCCAACAAATGGCTGAAGTACAGCACCACTTAAAGGTATAAATAAGTTAACTGCAGCAATACCAGTAGCTATATACATTGGGCTGATGTGTTGACGCAAAATTGTAAAATTAAGAACGTGAGCTGCTTGCATCCCACCCCATAGCACGCATAATATACACATAATTATTGGATTAACATGCAGATATACAACAGCCACAACGATAAATAAACCAAAAATTGAAGCCCATGTTAGTAAGGCTTTTTGTTTGTTTAACAACGTTGCTACAACTCCCCATAAAGGGCTAAAAATTGCAATCCCAATAAATATCATAGATGATGCTAAACCAGCATAGTGCTCAGGATATCCATCCAAACTCAAGAATCTATAACTCCATAAATCTGCAAAAATAGCTGTCGTACCATAAATTGTGAAACAGAAAAATCCATTTAGTAAAATTTGCTTTATCTTAAAAACTATAGGAATATCTTCAATCTTAGTATGAGTGTCAGCTAATTCATCAGTATCAGTCTGATTATGAGGTTCTTTAAAAGGTATGAAAAACAATACACTTAAGAACATAACTATTGAAACAACAAGAATTCCAGACATTATCACCTGAATACTAAAATGGTTTGCTAGAATGACTAATGGTAGACCAGTAAGAGTACCTGCACCATACATAAGCATCTGAGTCGCCCCTGTGAATAGAGGAAAAGTTCTCTTAGGAAGCCATATAGCTATCGCTTTTAGCGCAGATAAGAAAGCAAATCCTCCACCAATACCAGCTAACACTCTATATAAAATAAGATATTCTGAAGATGTAGCCATAGTTGCGATAAGAACCCCTATAGAGAATATCAAAGTACTTATTGCCATGATCTTTTTGACGCCAAATTTATCAAGCAAAATACCAGCTGGAAGCTGTGAAGCAACATACGCCCAATAAAATGCCGAACTTAGTACGCTAATTTGTTCTGCTGTTAAGTTATATGGTGTTGTAGAAAAATCATTATAGAGTGAATTTCCTGAAGCTCGAATTATAAACTCAAGCGCATAAAAAAACGCGCATATAAACCATATTGTAAAACCAGCCCTTGTAATTTTTTGCATAATTTAATAATTTATAAATTTGATGTAAAAAAATTATGCTCCAAAACCCCACACATGTAAATAAAATAATATATTGGATAATCAAACTAATTATTATGAAAGAAAATGGTTTAATCTAGAAATTCCACTCAAAACCTGTCTTTAACATTTTTGAACCTTTATACTGAGCTCCATCAAAGCCTGTAAACATATCTGTATTATCAGCCATCTCTCCAGTTAAGTTATACTGCCCTTCTAATACTAGTCCAAAATTTTCTGACATATTATATTTAGCTCCAGTTCTACCACTCGCAAAGGCGGCTATTCTAGATCCGGTATCATAAGCTGAATTGATATTATTTAACTGATATGGATTAGCTCCTAAGACTGTGCCACCATAGAGCTCAAACTTATCATTCCACAATTTTTTAACTAACTTTGTTTCCTGCGTATAAAATTTTGTGTCTTTAAGATCTCCCATAGATCCCTGAGCTATTAAATTAGTAGAGCTAGTATACGCATCAAAAGTAAGAGTATCCGTAATATTTATAGCATTATCTGAAACATTTACTAAGAATTCAGATGCATTGTCTCTATCTATCACCTCATTACCACGCTCAGTACTTGGGCGATAAAAAGCATCATTTGCTGTTATATAATATTTACCTGTTTTTGGATTAAGATTATTATCAGAATAGGCAAAAAAAGAACTTAAGAACAATAAAATAAAAACTATATTCTTTTTCATAATCACTACCCTCCAAAATTTTCATTACAATTCATTAGAATTATAGCACACAAGCATAAATATAATTTAATAATGATTTAATGGATCATAAACTACTTTTTTAAATTTTACACCACGTATAAGATATACTTATCTGAAACATAACATGTTTTGTAAAAGGAATTTAAATTTAATTATTGATTATGGTAATTTCATGTATCGCAATTTTTTAAAACTTTCCATTCTCTGTTTGATAATAGGTTACAGCTACAAGTGCTTTGGCAATAATGATTCACAAAACATTTCATCAATGTCTGCTGAAGATTACCAAAAAGAAGCTCAAAAATATAAAGAGCTTTATGAAAAATATCAAAAGCTCGCTCAAGAAGCTAAACAAAAAAATTATACTAATAACGATGTGATAAATAGCAAGCCTAAAAAAAGTCAAGTTAAAATAAGCTCTGATAACAATGAATCAAAAGATACGATTACGCCAGAAAAGCAATTTGATTCGGAGATTGTAGAAAAACCATGGAAAGGTACAAACTTTGGTCTTGGAGGCACAATTGCAACAGGTGATAGTGCTACAACAAACGTAAACGCCTTATTAAACATAAACTATAATCCTATCAAGCCATGGAATAATAAACTGTTTTTCAACTATATTTATAGTACTGATAATCGAGAGAGCAAAAGAAGCGTAAAAATTAATAAATCACAAGTAAAAGCAGAAACATCTTGGGATTTTAACAAAAAAAATGGTACTTATGGAAGACTTACATACTTAAATGATGAACTTAGCTCATATCAATATATTTTCACAGAATCATTAGGCTACAAAAGAAATCTTTTTGAAAATAAAAGTATGAATTTAAGTGCCACTGCAGGACCAAGCTTCTTACAAAGTAAGAAGGTTAACCAAGGTCAAATGAACGGTTTTGGTATGCAGGCGACTGTTAATTATGTGTGGAACTTCACTGATAAATCAAATTTCAAACAGAACTTCTTATATAATTTCGATCAAACAAACAAATCAATTTATCAAAGTATTTCCGCTCTTTCAGTAGAGCTATACAAAGACTTAAGTCTTCAATTAACATTCCAATTAGATGGTACAACTCTTGTCGCACCAGGAAAACACCAAATAAATACCATTACATCTACAAACATAATGTACAATATTTAATTCGTTAGCAATCTACTTCTACTTTTTCATTAAAAATTTTTAATTAGACATTTATAAATAAAGAAGATAAATTCAAGTTATGATTTATTGATTCTAATTTCAATGCAAAAGCTTAAGTTATCATTAATACTGGTTGTCGGAATCAGTTTTTACTGTTACGAGTTCTTCTTGAGAATACTCACTGGCGCATATCAAGAACAAATAGTTGAACACTTTAATATCTCAACTCATATTGGATTTTCTTTCTTAGTTTCTAGCTATAATATTACATATCTACTGATGCAAATACCCGCAGGGATATTACTTGATAGGTATGGTAGCAAAAAAGTATTAATCAGTGCTACGATTCTTTGCGGGATTGGTAATATTATTTTTGTCTCAGGGGGGTATGAGTTAGCATTATTCGGTAGACTGCTAGTTGGACTAGGATCTTCGTTTGCATTTATTGGTGTTCTAAAGCTAACTTTAGAGAATTTTGAGTCAAAGTATTTCCCGATTATCACAAGTCTTGTTATATCTTTAGGTACTCTTGCGGCGGCATTTTCTCAAAACATAAGTGTAATTATCTCTCACTATGACACTTCTTGGATAAATATTTTTATCTATTCTGGTGCAATAGCTTTACCATTAGCTATATTTTTTCAGCTTATAATTCCACATGAAAAATACTCTTCCGCTCTTATGCCCAAATTTAGTGAAATACTAAAAAGAGGTAAACAACTAATAAAAAATAGTTTGATCTGGAAAAATGCAATATGGGCAGGATTACTATATACGCCAACAGTGATTTTAACATCACAGTATGGAGTACTATATTTCAAGCAATCTTATGGTTTTGATAACATATATTCAACAACTATGATAACCGCCATTTTTGTTGGATGGATTATTTTCTCTCCAATAATGACACATCTATGTAATAAATTTAGCGGTAAAAAAATTATAACTATCTCAATAGTTGGGATTTTATTAGTATCTATCCTAATTAACGCACAATTATTCAAGAACTATGCAATTAGTATAGCATTCTTATTTGGAACTTTTTCAGCATCACAAGTTCTAGTATGGTACTACTTTAATAAAATATGTCCACCAAGTTTCGCTGCGGTTGGAATTGCTATCACAAATATGCTCATAACGTTAGTCATAGAAATTGGACAACTTAGTGCTGGACTGGCTATTGATAGTGGCGATCACTTTAATATAAGTGCAAATACAAGTATAACGATTGCTTTTGGCATTGTTCTAGCTTTAGCATTTATTATCATGATAAGCATGCTCAAAAAAATCAAAGATGACTCTTAGAGTTTAGATATTATGACAAGCCACATAAACATCTTCCTTAACCGATATTAAACTTGGATGCTCTTTCTTACAGATATCTGCAGCTATCTTACATCTTGTATGAAACGCACAACCTTTAGGTGGATTAAGAGGAGAAGGTAATTCTGATTTTTCTATTTCAATTGTTCGTTGTCTAGCTAGTTGTGGATCTGCAATTGGAATAGCATTTAGGAGTACTTTTGTATACGGATGCACAGGATTATTATAAATACTTTGTTTAGGAGACACCTCAACCAAACTACCAAGATACATCACAAACAATCTATCAGAAATATGCTTAACTATACTCAAGTCGTGTGCAACAAATAATATCGTAAGTTTAAAGTCTTTTTGTAGTTCTTTTAGAAGATTTACAACTTGTGCTTGTATTGATACATCTAACGCACTGACTGGTTCATCACAGATAAGTAGCTTTGGCTCGCAAATTAATGCCCTTGCGATACCTATCCTCTGACACTGACCTCCAGAAAACTCGTGTGGATAACGATACATCTGTGATTCATTCAAACCAACTTTTTTCATCATTTTGAGAACTTTTTCATCAACTTCTTTTTTACTCAAATTCTTATTAAAATTAATCAAAGGCTCTGCAATAATATTTCTGACTACCATTCTCGGGTTAAGACAAGCAAAAGGATCTTGAAAAATCATCTGAATATCCCTTCTTACGCTTAACCATTGTTTATGTGATTTATACTTATGTAGAGGGTGCTCACCTTTCCAAATAACCTCACCAGTAGTGATCTCGTTAAGCCCAATCAAGGCTCTTAGAAGTGATGACTTACCACATCCTGACTCACCAACTATACCGATAATCTCGCCTTCTTTGACATTGAAACTGACATCCCTTACAGCTGTAACTTTTTGGGTAATTTTGCCAGTGATTGTTTTTTTTATAGGAAATTCTACGGTGAGATTTTTGACTTCTAGAACATTCATCTATTTATACTCCTTAACAAGGTGGCACGCTGTGCGTTGATCTGCATATGAAATCAATTCCGGCTTGGTATCTCTGCATATATCTACAGCAAAATCACATCTTGTAACAAATGGACAACCTTTTGGCATATTATGAATATTTGGCGTTTCACCAGGAATAGTCTGCAATATATCCACATCCCTTGTAATACTAGGCATTGTATTTAGCAGACCTTTTGTATACGGGTGCTGTGCATTTGCAAAGATATTATCTACAGTACCTTGCTCCATAATATTACCACAATACATAACCATTACATCATGACAAATCTCAGCTACCACACCCAAATCATGAGTGATAAATAACATAGACATGTGGAGTTCTTTTTGTAAATTAGATAATAACTGTAAGATTTGACCTTGTACCGTAACATCTAAAGCTGTTGTAGGCTCATCAGCAATTAGTATTTCAGGTGAACAAAGTAGTGCCATAGCAATTACAACTCTTTGACGCATACCCCCAGAAAACTCATGTGGATATAATTTAAGCCTATTCTTTGCATCTGGAATTTGCACCGCATCCAACATTTCTAAAACTTTTTTAGTAGCATCTTTATGAGACATCCCCTTATGTATTATTAAAGGCTCTAAAAGCTGCTTGTGAATAGTTAAGTACGGATTTAAAGAAGTCATTGGATCCTGAAAGATCATTGATATTTTATCACCACGAATTTTATTTAAATTCTTAACGGGCATATTTATAAGATTTTGATCGTGAAACAAAGCTTGTCCCGATACAACCGCATTACCTGCCAGCAACCCCATAAGTGATAGTACCGTTTGACTCTTTCCAGAACCAGATTCGCCAACTATGCCAAGAGTATGACCTTTTTTAAGATCAAAGCTGATATCTCTGACAGCAGAAAATATACCATCGTCTGTCTTAAACCCAACATTTAAATCTTTAATTTGAAGTGCTAAATCTTTCATCATCTACCTCTTACTCTTTGGATCTAGTGCTTGTCTCATTGCATTACCAACAAAATTTAGAGCTAGAAGTGTTATGGTTAAAAAAGCGGCTGGATAGACTAACAACCACCAATATCCCATAGTTATATATGATGCCCCATCACTTATCATCTCTCCCCAATCTGTCATTGGTGGTTGCACACCAAGCCCTAGGAAACTTAAAAAAGCTGATAGCATAAGTACTGTAGGAATTGTCAAAGTGATATATACAATAATAATTCCAATAAGGTTTCTGATAATATGCTTAGTGACAATCTTACGATTAGTAAGACCACTAACTTTGGCAGCTTCAACAAACTCTTTGTGTCTAAGTGCAATAGTTTGTCCTCTAACAACCCTAGCCACATCAAGCCATGATACTACACCGATTGCAACAAATATCAGTATAAAATTCCTACCAAACAATGTGACTAGCAATATTGCAAAAAATAAAAATGGTAACGCATACAAAGCATCTACAATTCTCATCATAAAACCATCTATCTTACCACCAATGAAGCCTGCAAAAGCGCCCCATAATGTACCAATTACTACTGAAACAATAGTAGCAACTATCGCAACTTCAAAAGAAATTTGCCCACCAACAAGCACTCTAACAAACACATCTCTACCAATTGCATCAGTGCCAAAGAAATGCTCAAAAGATGGTGCTTGAGTTGTGCTATACAAATCTATATGAGAAAAATAATTATCTGGATAAAACCAAGGCACAACAAAGCAGGCAACTAGAATAGCTACTATTACAAATAGTGAAAATACTGCCACTTTGTCTTTTTTGAATCTTATAAATGCATCTTGAAAAAGACTCTGTTTTTTATTTGCCATTATTTGACCCTCGCTTTAGGATCTATAAATCCATATAAAATATCTACAATCAAATTAAAAACTACAACTAAAATACTATAAATAATAGTTAAAGCTAATACTATAGAATAATCTCTATTTGTCGCTGCATTTACCATCTGTGTACCCATACCTGGTAATGCAAATACTTTCTCAATAATAATAGTACCCGTTAGAATACCTGCTGCAGCTGGACCTAAAAATGAGATAGATGGCATCAAAGATGGTTTGATAGCATGCACTAGCACTATTCTAGTTTTTGATAGTCCTTTCGCATAAGCTGTACGAATAAATGGTGAGTTAAGTGTTTCTACAATACTATTTCGCTGGATTTGAGCTAGTATACAAATAAACGGCAAACTCAAAGCTATAACTGGTAGAACTAAATGTCTAAAATCCATACCCCATTGACCTGGTGGTAACCAATGTAGCTCTACGGCAAATATAAGCACTAAAACTGGCGCTGTAATCACTGTTGGTATAGCAATAAAAGTAACAGAAAAAATACTTACTATTCTATCCAAGATACCATCTTGCTTTAGTCCAGCAATAGTACCTAAAGTTAAACCAAATATAGTAGTCACAATTAGAACTATAGTTCCAAATTTCACAGATAACCAAAAACCACTATCTCCATCTGCTGGAAATATCAGCTCATTAACAGATGCACCAATATTTTTATATGATAAGCCAAAGTCAAAATGAAATATTAAATTTTTCAAATAATTTAAATACTGTTGCCATAAAGGTAAATCCATACCATACTGATGATGTAGTTTATCTAGGACTTGTTGACTCATTGCTCTATCCGAAGAGAATGGATCACCCGGTGTTAGATGCACCAACAAAAATGTAATTGTAATAACAAAGAATACTGTTGGAATTGCTCCTAGTATTCTTTTTAAAATAAATTTCATCATAATATTTCTACCTTGTTAGAAAATTATACTTCTGACTGCTTAATCGAAAGCTGCTTAGCTCTATATCTACCCATGACATTTTCTTCTGGTTTAAAGCCTTTTACATACGGTTGTACAAGCTGTATAGCAGGCTGAGTAAACAATGGTATAGTTGGATACCCTGCAGTTTGTTTAATTATCAACTCTTTCTGTAGCTTATAAAACTCATCCATAGAATTAGTAGTTAGTGACTTATTATAAATTTCATCAGCTTCTTTATCACAATAGTGTCCACGGTTATTGTCACTATCACATGTATACATCTCAGTATAAGTATTCGGCTGGTTAAAATCTGCAATCCAAGCCATTCTAGCAACATCAAAATTACCATTTTTTAAGCTATCAAGATATACCTTCCAATCTTCATTGAAGATACTAACTTTAACCAAATCTCCAAAATCTTGTTGCCACGAGCCCTGTAAAATTTGCGCCATTAAACGGTTAACATCAGAAGTATTGAAGTTAACAGTAAACTCAAGTGGGTGTTTTTTTGAATAACCAGCTTCTTTGAGAAGTTCTCTTGCTTGTTTTATTCTTTGCTCTATAGGTTCATTTATCCAATCATAATCAGGAATATCTTTTGCCAGATCTTTGTATCTACCTCCAGCTATAGCCTCTGGTATAACCAAGTAAGAAGGAATAACCAAACCTTTCTTAACACCTTCGGCGATACCTTTTCTATCAATAACCATACTTAAAGCTTTACGCACTCTAATATCTTGGAATTTAGGGTCTCTCATATTAAATATAAAGTAAGCTTGAGAAAGCATTGGTGCTGGCTGAAATTGATTATTTGTAAAGTTTTCCTTATACCACTCTGCTGTATTAGCAGGTAGTGTATTATAGGTAAGACTTTCTCCTCCGGCTTTGTAATTCTCTAAATCACTAGCAACATCATTGATCATTAGATATTTTACAGAATCAATACTTACATTTTTAGCATCCCAGTAATTAGAAGACTTCCCTGCCAAAGCATAACCATTGTGTATCCATTTTGTTAGCTTATATGCACCATTACTTATGATAGTATCTGGTTTAGCAGCCCAGGAATCTCCATACTTTTCTATCGCCTTTTTATTCACCGGAAAAAATGCATATATAGTAAGAGAGTCTAAAAATGTTGGATTAGGTTCTGTGAGTTTGATCTGTAGAGTATATTTATCTAGGACTTTTACTCCGAGTGACTCTGGAGACTTTTTGCCAGCCTGAATAGCTACAGCATTTACAATCGGGTTAAAATATGAAGCATAAGCACGTGTTAAAGTCTCTGGTGTTACAGATCTTCTGTATGAATAGACATAGTCATCAGCTGTCACAGGATCACCATTAGTCCATTTAGCATTTTTTCTTAGATAAAATGTATAAGTCTTACCATCTTTGGATATCTTCCAACTAGATGCTCCCGTTGGGATAACCTCTGACTTCTGATTATAATCAACTAAACCTTCAAAGATATCCTCAATTACTCTACTTGAACTATTATCAGAAGATTGCTGTGGATCAATTGACGGCATATCAGAGCCTATATTTACAACAAGTTGATTATTATCCTTTGTTGATTGTCCAGCATAAGGATCAGTATTTCTATCCGAATCATTTGAACAACTAGCTAATATAAGTACACTAGCTAAAGATGAAAGTATTAATGTCTTCTTGAACATAATCTAATGTAAAAAATGTTAATTATTTCAATCTAAACTATTAATTTTTAAAACTCAATGATTATACATACTAGGATTGTATATTTTTATACCTTAACAAGATTAGCAATATCTGCCAATAAAATTTTCTGACCGACATCTACACCAAAGTCTACAGTATAAAACTCTTTTGAACCTTGAGATTGTGCTTTAATAAAAATCCCCTTACCAAAGACTTTATGGAACACCTTGTCTCCTTTTTTGAACTTATTACCTTTCGTATCATTTGACTTAAGAAAGTCAAAAGGAGATACTCCAAAATTTGATTTTTGCTTTAACTTTGGTTTATTTTGAGATCCTACAGTTAGTTTACCCTCATTAATATGTTCAGAGTCTATTTCCATAAGAAAGCGTGATTTGACTTGGAAACTACTTCTGCCAAAGATATTACGCACTTGAGCATAGCTAATGGTTAGAGCCTTCATAGCTCTTGTAACAGCAACATAAAATAGGCGTCTCTCTTCAGCTAGCTTTTCTTGGATTTTTTTAGATTCAGCACTAGTATATGCTTCTTCAGCATTAATAATTGAACTTGGTGGAAATACTCCGTCTTCTGCCGCCACTAAGAAAACATAGCGAAACTCCAAACCTTTTGATGCGTGTATTGTCATTAACTGAACACTATCTGTATTTTCATCAGCTTGCATCTCACCAGCTTCTAGCACCGCAAAAGACAAAAAATCTTGTAGTATATCAGTATTATCATCAAGTAGCTCTATCTGCGGTTCAAAATCTTTAGCCGCACTTATTAACTCTTTTAAGTTATCAATTTTTTGACGATCTTTTTCAGTATCTTTTTCTTGATATGATGCCAACAAACCACTTTCGTTGATTACCATTTCAAGAAGCTTATCTAGACTTAAATCATTGATTTGTGATGAAATAGTATTTATAAGCTCTATAAACTTTAACAGAAGAGATGCCGTTCTTTTTGTTACAATTTCTTTCTGGATAATATCTATAGTGGCTTGCCAATATGACACATTATTAATCTGTGAGAAATTACGAATTGTATCTAAAGTTTTATTGCCAATCCCTCGTGTTGGTGTATTAATAATTCTCTCAAATGCTAAGTTATCATTACTTGTAACGGCTAATCTTAAATATGCTAAGGCATCCTTGACTTCAGCTCGATCAAAGAAACGAAAACCTCCATAAATCCTATAAGGTATACTTGCATAAATACAACTCTCCTCAAGGACACGCGACAAGTAGTTTGAGCGATATAAAATTGCTATATCAGAATAGTTAACTCCTGCATCATGTAATTGGCGAATTTTATCTATAATATATTTAGCTTCATCACGCTCATTAACTGCACAATATACTTCAACTTTTTCGCCATCTTCAGCAGCAGACCATAGTTCTTTTGACATTCTATTATCATTATTTTTGATTACAGAATTAGCTACTTTCAGAATATTCTTCGTTGAACGATAGTTTTGTTCTAATTTTATAATTTCAACATCATTTAAATCTGCGACATATTTGTGAATATTATCAACAACAGCACCACGCCAGCCATATATTGACTGATCATCATCGCCAACAGCCATCATGTAGTTATTATCTGTAACAAGTAACTTCAACCACATATATTGGACTTGGTTAGTATCCTGAAACTCGTCTATCAAAATATACCTGAATAAACTCTGATAGTATTCTCTAAGCTGTTGATTAAAAGAAAACAACTCATATAAATACAAAAGTAAGTCAGCAAAATCTAAAGCATTATCTAACTGCATCCTCTCTTCATAAGCAGTATAGATATGAGCATAATTAATATCATACTGCTTTGTTAATTTGTTACTACGAACAGCCTTGTCTTTTTGTTTATTAATAAAATTTTGCAATAATTTTGGTGGATACTTTTTATCATCAAGATCTAAACTTTTAATTACTTTTTTGATTAATTGAGCCTGCTCATCTTGATCAAGAATTCTAAAGTTCTTATCTAGGCCTAATTCATGAGCATGCTTACGTAATAACCTATGAGCGATACCATGGAAAGTACCTATCCACATACCAAAAGTTGAAATCCCAAGCATTTTCTCAACTCGGTGTTGGATTTCTTTAGCTGCTTTGTTTGTAAATGTTACAGCCAAAATGTTTTCTACAGATACTCCTTTATCACGACAGAGATATGCTATACGAGAAGTTAGAACTTTTGTTTTGCCACTACCCGCTCCAGCAAGTATCAAAGAGTTACGATCCTCTAGCAAGGTCGCTTTTTTTTGTTGGGGATTTAACCCTGAAAGAAAGTCTTTATTAGACATTAGAATTAATATTTTATATAACTAGATAAACAGTATTTTAACAAAAAACATTCTACTAATGTGAAGTTTCAATAACTAAACTTATTACTGTTATGAATTAGAGCTAAATAATGCTTTTGTGAAGTTTTTTGCATTAAATACTTGCAGATCATCAATCTTCTCACCAACACCGATAAATCTAAGTGGCAGTCCCATTTTCTTAGCTATTGAGAAGACTATACCGCCTTTTGCAGTACCATCAAGTTTAGTGATTGTTATACCTGTTAGGTTAACAATCTCATTAAATGCCTCAGCTTGACTAAGAGCATTACCACCAGTTGTAGCGTCTACAACAAGCATTGTTTCATGAGGTGCAGAATCATCAACTTTTTTGATTACTTTAACAACTTTTTTTAGTTCTTGCATCAAATTGTCTTTATTATGTAAGCGTCCCGCAGTATCTGCTATTACGACGTCGATACCTCTAGATTTTGCAGAGCTTATAGCATCATAAATAACTGACGCGCTATCAGCTCCTTCTTTTTGATAGACAACTTGGGTATTATTTCTATCGCCCCATTCACGAAGCTGTTCAACCGCTGCTGCACGGAAAGTATCTCCAGCTGCAAGTATCACTGATTTACCTTCAGATTGTAGTTTTTTGGTAAGCTTACCTATAGTTGTTGTTTTTCCTACGCCATTTACACCGACAATAAGTATTACATAAGGAGTATTTTCATGGTTAATCTGTAATGGTTTCTGACACGGCAAAATAATTTCTGTCAATTTATCTTGTATTATTTCATTAAGCTTATCTGCTGTCTGAAGTTCATTTCTCGCAACTTTACCACGTAAATACTCAACAATTTCATCAGTTGCTTCAACACCAACATCAGAAGTTAAAAGTTGCATTTCGATATCTTCTAAGAGCTCTTCATCAACCACCTTTTGACCCATAAGAATGGTGCTTAAGCCACTTCCAAACTTACTTGCTGTCTTTGATAGACCTGATTGAAGTCTTGAAAATAGTCCTTTTTTATTATCTTGTTCCTGAACTCTTTCTATCTCAGAAGATGATTGAGTTTCTTTCTTTTTTTTAAAAAACATCACTATACTCTAGAAAAATTATTATAAAATTTGACTACTCAAAATACTTATCTCTAAGCTTTGCTATTTTTTGATGTAAAGGATCAAACATGCTCACAATATTTTTAGATTTGATAAAGTGAACCTCTCCTTCAAAAGCAATCTCGTCGCCTGCTTGAGCATAGACCTCTAAAAGTTTATAACGCAAATCAATATTATTAGGATTTTTCTCTAAAGAATCTTGAATCGTTATACTTGCTTCAACATACTTTTCACTATCTAAAAATTGCTCAACAAGCTCATTTACATATTGTAGCTCTTGCTCAGCTTGTTGTTTAGCGTCTATTTCCTGAATTTCTGAATCACCACTATTACTTAAAAGCGATTCATCAGTACTAGTTTCAAATACAACTCCTCGCTCTGTTTTAACTACAATATTATTATCCCTATCCGCGTATAAATCATTTGCAATTTCAGCAAACTCACTACCTGCATTGATATCTAAATTATCTTGATTATCATGTTCAGAGTCTTCTAGATTAACCCCTGCTTGAGTACTAGAACCAGCCTTGTTAGGATTATTGAAAAAATCAAATTCTTCCTGGGGACCATTATGAGATCTTCGAGAGCTATAAAATTCATTGCCTGATACAACAGGAGAAATACGTGACATCAAATGATCACGTTTCTTTCTTGATATAATTTCAAGCTCTTGCTCTTTTTTTGTACTTCTTGTTTCCCAAAATCTTCTACCAATAATAATAACTACCGCTAAGACTACAACATAAACTATAAATTTAAATAAAGATCCTAAAAATGAGAACGAACTTTCCTCATAAGATTCATTTTCTTGAATATCTGTTGGATTTATTTGGCTATCTAAATTATTCTTATATGATTGCCGAGTGTTTTCTTCTCCAGGGATCAAAGTTGGAATTTTATCTTCACTTAATACATTTGGATTTGATGAGCTATCAGACTCAGGATCGCTTGAAACCATTGTTTGATCACCAAGCTTAGGCGTAGTTGACACAGAAGAAGACTGATTATACGAGCCTTGAATCATCTGATTTCTTGTTAAAGTTAGACCATCCTCAACTTCACCTTTTGTAGTAGGAATCGCTAGTTTATCACCAATTTTAATTCTATTATCAACAATTCCTGGAATCTCTGACTTATTTATGCCTTTAATTGCATCTGTTAATTCCGAAGTACTTACACCACTTATTGAATGACTTTTGGCTATCTTATATAGATAGTCATTTGACTTAACTGTGTATATTTCCATTGCAAAAACTGGCATTGCCATAGCTAATGCACATCCAACAGCAATAACCTTATTGATACCCTTAAACATCTAGCACCCTAATAAAATAATGAATAAATACTCGAAAATTATAGCACATTTTTTCCACTTAAAAAGTATATGATTCTAATGCTCTCTTGTAGCACTAAATATAATATCAGGATTTTTATCTTGAGCTAGCTGTAAGTTAACCCCCGTTGGAGCAAGATATGTAAGATACCCAGCACCATCATGTGATAAATTAACTTCGTATTTTTTCTTAAAATCGTTAAGTTTTTTCTCATCATCACAAAAGATCCAGCGAGCTAAAGAAACATTAACACCTTCATAAGAACACTTAACGTTATATTCAGAAGCAAGACGCTGTGCAACCACGTCAAACTGTAATACACCAACCGCCCCTAGAACTAAGTCATTAGAAATCATTGGTTTGAAAACTTGTGTAGCTCCCTCTTCGGAAAGTTGTACCAATCCCTTTTGCAAAGCTTTCATCTTAAGAGGATCATTCAGCTTAACTCTCTTGAAAATTTCAGGCGCAAAGTTTGGAATGCCTTTAAATTTAAGCTTCTCTCCTTGAGTAAAACTATCACCTATTTGTATACTACCATGGTTATGCAAACCAATAATATCTCCAGCATAACCCTCTTCAACCTGCTCACGTTCACCAGCCATAAATGTTAAAGCCTTCGAAACCTGCATCATTTTACCAGTTCGCTCATGATAGATTTTCATACCCTTCTCATACTTTCCAGAACAAATTCTAAAAAAAGCTATTCTATCACGATGCTTATCATCCATATTCGCTTGTATCTTAAAGACAAAACCTGTTAACTTATTCTCATCTATATTTACAAGCCTTTCATTTGTCTCGCGTGGCTGAGGTCCTGGTGCATAAGTTGTAAAGCCATCCATCATCTCTTTCACACCAAAATTTGCCAATGCTGTACCGAAATAAACTGGTGTTAACTCTCCTTTTAAAAAAGCTTCTTGATCAAATTCATGACTAGCACCACGAACTAAATCTATCTCCATTTCTAAATCATCAAACAGATCTGCACCAATTTGATCTCTAGCATTAGCTAAGCCTTTAATTTTCTTGTAAGGATGAATTTCATGACCATGCCCACCTTCAAAAAGGGTAACTTCATCATTATATAAGTCATATACACCTTTAAAGAATTTACCCATACCTATTGGCCAATTCATCGGTGCACACTTAATTTTCATAATATCTTCAACCTCATCAAGAAGCTCCAAAGGATCTCTTGTATCTCGGTCAAACTTATTCATAAATGTTACTATTGGTGTATCTCTAAGACGACAAACGTTCATAAGCTTGATTGTTCGATCCTCTACACCTTTAACAGCATCTACAACCATCAAAGCCGAATCTACAGCTGTTAATGTACGATAAGTATCCTCCGAAAAATCCTCATGCCCTGGTGTATCAAGTAAATTTACAACTTTACCATTATAGGGAAACTGCATAACAGATGTCGTAATTGAAATCCCTCTTTCTTTTTCCATTTCCATCCAGTCAGATGTTGCATGAACACCACTTTTCTTAGCCTTTACTGTTCCTGCTGTTTTAATAGCATTTCCAAATAAAAGCATTTTTTCAGTAATAGTTGTTTTACCGGCATCTGGGTGAGAAATAATTGCAAAAGTTCTTCTTTTTGCAATTTCTTTTAAAATATCATTCATAACTTGTATTTTCTTACATAAATAAAACTAACAGAGATTTTACTAGAAATATTTTTATTTAAAACTAAAAATATTTATCTAAGATGGCGTAGATTTCTTTTTCGATAACATCTATAGACTGAGAAGCATCAATTTCATGTGCATTATCATTTTTTACTACCAAATTTCTGAAAACAGCTCTTGTTCTATCAAAGAATGCTAAACCTGCTTTCTCAATTCTATCAGGAGAGCCTACTTTACCTGCTCTAGCCAATCCAATAGCAGGATCAATATCTAAATATATTATTAAATCAGGCTGACAATCTTTTAAAAATGTCTCGTTAAGAACATTTAACTTATCAAAACCAAGCTCTCGTCCTCCTCCTTGATAAGCAATGCTAGACCAGTAGAACCTATCTGATACGACATTAACTCCCTTACTTAGAGCTGGAGCTATAAGATTTCTATAATGTTGTATTCTTCCAGCATAAATCATCAGTAGTTCACTATCCGGATGAATCTCTTCATCATAATCATTATGTAGAACTATACTTCTTAATTCTTCAGCCACTTTAGTACCACCTGGTTCACGTGTATATACTGCAACTAAAGATTTAGAGTCTAAATATTTCTTAATAAAACCAATGGCTGTACTTTTGCCAGCACCATCAAGACCTTCTATAACTATAAATTTTGACATATCTTATATAAACAATCCAACAATCACTGCTGATAGAAAGCTGACTAGAGTAGCTCCATACAACATTTTTAAACCAAAAGCTCCAACTATCTCTCCAGACTTTTTACTCAAAGAATATATTGTACCAACAACTATTCCGATCGAACTAAAGTTTGCAAAAGATACTAGAAATACAGAAATAACCGCCTGAGTATGTAATGATAAATTAGCCATATTATCTTTAACCATTAACATCGCTACAAACTCATTTGATACTAATTTCGTACCCATCACCTTTCCAGCAAATAAAAGCTCACTTGCAGGAATATGTAAAACCCATGCAAACGGATAAAACAAATAACCTAATAAGTTTTGGAATGAAATACCTAATGTACTTTCAAAAACTGAATTTAGTGTTGCTATTAAAGCCATAAAACCAATTAAAATTGCCGCGACTACAACGGCTATTTTAAAACCATCGAGAATGTATTCTCCTAATACTACAAAAAAAGCTCTTTTACTGTCCGTATCATAATCAACCTCTAACTCTTCATAACTAGATTCTTTTTTGTAATCATAAGGATTTATGATATGCAGTACAAAAAAAGTGCTTAGCATATTCATAATAATTGCTACACATACATATTTTGCATCTATCATAGTCATATATGATCCTAATATCGACAAAGATACTGTCGACATTGCCGTAGCTGCCATTGTATACAAAACATTTGGTGATAGATGCCCAATAATATTTTTATATGCTAAGAAATTCTCTGCTTGACCAAGTGATATTGAACTTACAGCATTAAATGATTCTAACTTACCCATGCCACTAACCTTAGATAATAAAAACCCTACACCCCTAATAACTAAAGGTAAAATCTTAAGATACTGTAATATCCCAATAAGCGCAGAGATAAAAACTATTGGCATCAAAACATTTAAGAATAAAACAAAACCATTGTTCTCATTAGTATCAATATTACCAAAAACAAATCTTACACCTACTTGAGATTTATCGATTAAAAAATCAAAAACATTGGCAAAACCATTCATAATGATAACACCAAAGCGCGTTTCTAACAAAATCACACACATCACTAGTTGTACAGTTATTATTATAAATAAAGAACGATACTTAATAGCTTTCCTATCTGAGCTACAAATAAAGGCTAATAAAAAAACAACTCCAACTCCAAGAACGAAGAATAAAATTCTTGAGATCACAACCTTACCTTTACACTATTAATCCAACTACACATGCTGATAAAAAACTCACCAGCACTGCTCCATAAAGAATTTTTAGGCTAAACTTCGAGACTTTAACTGATGCCTCTTTACTTAGTGCTTGAATCGCTCCTATGATTATCCCAATAGAACTAAAGTTTGCAAATGAGACTAGAAATACTGATATAACGGCTTTAGTATGCTCTGTAAACTGCTGTGACTGGGTACTCATCATCTGCATTGCTACAAATTCATTAGTTACCATTTTCGTACCCATAAGTTGCCCTGCAGCGTGCAACTCATTGCTATTAATATCAAGTATCCAAGCCATAGGATAAAACAAATAGCCTAATAAATCTTGAAAGCTTAGACCAAATAGACTGCTAAATATCGCATTCAACATCGCAATTAAAGCAATAAAACCAATAAGCATTGCTGAAACAATAACTGCAACCTTAAAACCATCTAATATGTACTCGGCAAGCATCTCAAAGAAGCCTTGCTTCTCTTCTTCAAACTCTTCATGTAATTTATCATAACTAAACTCTTCAGATGCTTCATAAGGATTAATAATGTTTAACACAAAGAAAGTCCCAAACATATTCATCACCAGCGCAACACATACATACTTAGGATCTAATAATGACATATAAGCACCAGCCACCGCTAAAGATACTGTAGACATTGCCGTTGCAGACATTGTATACAACACATTTGAAGGAAGATGACCAATAATTTTTTTATAGTTAATAAAGTTCTCTGACTGCCCAACTGCTAGTGAGCTAACAGCATTGAATGATTCTAATTTACCCATACCTGTAACTTTTGATAGAATCCAACCTATACCCTTAATGACAAGAGGTAGTATTTTGAAGTATTGTAAAATACCAATCAGTGAAGATACTAGAACAATAGGCATTCCCACATTGAAAAAGAAGATAAAGCCATTTTTAGACATATCAGTAAGATCACCAAAAATAAATGCTGACCCTTCATGAGCATAATTAAGTAAATTCTCAAAACCATCAGCAATAAAACCGACTACTTTTATACCTATCTGAGACTCGAGCATAAAAAAACCAAGAGCTATTTGTACGACCAAAATAACCACAAGATTTTTATATCTAATTTTTTTCCTATCGCTACTCCATATATATGCCAATATAAAAACAACGATAATACCCAATATAAAAAACAATATCCTAGTAGCCACTACCAATTTCTCCATTTAAAAGATTATCGAGCAAACCACTAACTCCGAATCTAAAAGTATCTGCTACTACATAATTCTTAGACATAATCTCTTCTGCTAGTTTAATATATCCTATAGCCTGAGCTTCATCTCTAATACCACCAGAAGCTTTAAAACCAACCTCATACCCAGAGTTTTTTATCGTCTCTAAAATCACTTTAGCTGCTTCTAGGCTTGCACCTTTTGGAGTTTTACCAGTAGATGTTTTGACAAAATCAGCTCCATTTACTATCGCATCATGGCTTGCCTTACTAATTAAACTATCTTCAATCAACTCGCCAGATTCAATTATGACTTTCAAAACACGATCTTGACATACATTTTTGACTTTCTCGATCATATCACATGATTTTTGTGAATGGCCTTTTTGGATATACTCATTATAGTCAATTACTAAATCAATCTCATCTGCTCCTAATGATATCGCTTCTTTAGCTTCTAAGACAACATCTTCAACTGAGCCACTCCCCTTAGGGAAATTAATTACAGTTGCAACTTTGAAATCACTACCTAAAGTTTTTTTGACTACAGGGACAAATTGTTTGTAAACACATATTGCAGCAACTTCGCCTAAAGAGTTTTTAGCTTTTGTGCATAGCTTGACAATATCAGTATCAGTATCACTCTCACCTAACTGAGTCAAATCCATTAATGATATTATTTTTTGTTTAGTTGTCATTATTAGCTCCAAATATTGACTTACCATACTTTAGAGGCTCAACACCCATATAATCAGCAATTGTTTGACCAATATCAGAGAATGTATCTCTTGCACCGATAAACTCTGCTTCGATATTTTTACCCCATAATAAAAACGGCACACATTCTCTTGTATGATCTGAACCTGGCGCGGTTGGATCACAACCATGATCTGCTGCCAGTATAACAATAGTATCTTCATCTAACTTAGCATCTAAATCTGTAATTCTTGAATCCAAATACTCTAATGCCTTACCATATCCTTTAGGATCTCTACGATGACCGTAGCTTGAATCTAAGTCAACAAAGTTTGTAAACACTAATGTATTTTCTTTTGCTGATTCATACTCTCTAATCGTATTATCGAATAACTCTTCTAACCCAGTTGCTTTTACTTTCTTAGATATACCTTGATTAGCATAAATATCAGCAATTTTACCTATTGAAACAACTTTACCACCTTGATTAGTTAACTTATCAAGTAATGTTGGTGCCGGTGGCAATATTGAAAAGTCTTTACGACTGCCTGTACGAGTATATTCATCGGCAGACTCCCCAATAAATGGACGAGCAATAACTCTACCAACTTTCATCCCCATCTCATCAAGAATTTCTCTAGCTATTTTGCAGATATTCAATAATTTATCTAAACCATAATAATCTTCATGAGCAGCAACCTGAAAAACGCTATCCGCAGATGTATATACAATAGGCTTCTTAGTAACACAACTCTCGCAACCATGCTCTTTTAGAACTTCTGTTCCTGATGCATGTCCAGCATCTATAAAACCATCTGTAAGCCCAGCTCTTTCAACCCATTTATCAATAAACTCTTTGTCAAAATAACCCTGATCGCCTTTATTTGTAAAATAATACCAATCAAACATAACCGGCACGCCAGCTAGCTCCCAGTGACCACTTGGTGTATCCTTACCTTTACTAACCTCAGCACAATAGCCATACTTGGCATTTTCAATAATATCTATATTACCAACTTGTTGACTGAATTCTTTACATCTATTGTATTCAGCAGCTTTCAACAAACCTTTTTTTGCTAAATTTGGTAACTTGATACTCATACCATTATTAGTAAAGTAATCAATAATGTGGCCTAAAGTATCCGATCCCTCATCGCCAAAATCAGCAGCATCAGGTGCTTGCCCTATACCAAATGAATCAAATAATAAAATGACCGTTTTTTTATTCTTTAACATATCACTAAACACCTTTTTTGTTATTCTCTAGGAATGCAATTCTAATCCCTCGCAGAATTAAATCTGGGGATATCTCATCAAAAATTCCTTCATCTTTAAACAATCCTGCAAATCCTCCTGTTGCTATAGTATAAACAGGAGCTCCGAATTCTTTTAAACTTCTAGTTTTAAGCTCTCTTAAAGCTCCTAAATGACCGTAATACAAGCCTGAACGAATATTAGTTTTCGTATCATAACCTATAGCAACTTCTGGTTTGACAATAGTTATTGACGATAACTGTGAAGCTCCTTGACACAAAGCATTTAAAGAAAGTTTAACTCCCGGCATAATTGAGCCACTCAGATATTTCTTATCTTTAGTCACCAGATCAAATGTTGTAGCCGTACCTAAGTCAATGATTAGTAAGTTTTTATTCGGATAATCTGCTATAGCTCCGATACAACTAGCTATTCTATCAGCTCCGACCTGATGAGCCTCAACAGCTGTCATATCAAGATCAGTTGTTTCCATACTAATAAAAAATGGCTTCATACCAAAATATTTTATAACAGCAGAGCCTAAAGAATAATTCAAATGAGGAACTACTGAAGATATCGCACATCCTTTGATCTTACTTAAATCAACTGCGTTCTCTCTTAATGCTTGTCTAAGAAATACACCAATCTGATCTGACGTTGAATCTACTGATGAAGTTGCATATCTAATCTGAGAAATTATATTCTCACCCTCAAAAACACCAATGTGTATGTGAGAATTTCCCACATCCATTACTAGCAACATAAAACATCCTATAGTTAACTATTACCTAATGTGCTTGATCCCAACTCTCACCAGAATCGACATTTACCTCTAGAGGAACATCTAATTTTACAGATGTCTCCATTATACTTTTTATTTTTGTAGTTATTTCATTAAGCTTGGCTTTTCTAACTTCAAACACCAACTCATCATGAACTTGCATAACCATTTTTATATCATCATTATACTCTTGCGAAATCATTGTGTTAACATCTATCATAGCTTTTTTGATGATATCTGCAGCCGTACCTTGCATTGGAGCATTAATCGCTGCTCTTTCAGCAGCATTTCTTTGGATTACATTTTTAGAGCTAATATCTGGCAAGTATAATCTTCTTCCTAAGATGGTTTCAACATAACCATTTTGCTTTGCAAATTCTTTGGCTGTTGTCATGTACTCTTTTACACTTGGATAGCGATTAAAATAAACATCAATATATTCCTGAGCTTCTCCACGTGGTATTTCTAATTGTTTAGCTAACCCAAAAGCACTCATACCATAAATAAGTCCAAAGTTTATTGCTTTAGCTCTTCTTCTTTGCTCACTGGTAACCATATCAAGACTTATACCTAAAACCTCAGCCGCAGTAGCACTATGAATATCTAAACCTTGATTAAAAGCTTTTAAAAGATTTTTATCCTTTGACA
Organism: Francisella sciaenopsi; assembly: GCF_045862875.1. Lineage (NCBI taxonomy): Bacteria > Pseudomonadati > Pseudomonadota > Gammaproteobacteria > Thiotrichales > Francisellaceae > Francisella > Francisella sciaenopsi. Next base: position 143,084 of record NZ_BTHG01000002.1, on the reverse strand, counting down.
AATGCGCCATAATTCTCAATTCAATCTGAGAGTAATCTGCAGCAACTACACAAAATTCTTGTTCTGCGATAAATGCTTGTCTTATCTTACGCCCTTCGGGACTTTTAATAGGAATATTTTGTAAATTTGGATCTGATGAAGACAATCTACCGGTTACAGTTCCTGTTTGATTGTACGAAGTATGAACTCGGCCATTCACATCAAGCATTTTTGGTAATTTATCTGTATAAGTATTTTTTAGCTTTGATAAATGGCGATACTTCATTATTAGGGCTGCTATTTCATACTCTTCTGCTAGCTGAACTAGAACTTCTTCAGATGTTGAAGCCTGACCTTTAGCTGTCTTTTTAACAGGCGGAAGACCCATTTTTTCAAACAAAATCTCTCTTAACTGCACTGGGGAAGATAAATTGAATTCTTGACCAGCAAGATCATAACACTTAATCTCAAGCTCTTTGATAGAGTCTTCAAGATTAGCACTCTGCTCTATAAGTTTATCAGCATCTATCTTAACACCAATTTTTTCCATATTATTAAGAATAATAGTCAATGGCATTTCAACTTTAGAATATAGACTATATAAGACTTCATCATCTTTTAGCATTTTCAAGAAATGATTATAAAGTCTAAATGTAATATCAGCATCTTCAGCAGCATATTTGGCTACTTTTTCTATATCTATTTGATCTAATGTCAACTGATTGCGACCAGTTCCAGCTAATGCCGTATATGCGATTGGCTCAATACCTAAATGCTCTTTTGATAAGCTATCCATATCATGTTTACCACTACTTTTTAGCACATATGCCATAATCATAGTATCATTAACTTGATTGACTATCTCAACTCCATATTTTGACAAAACTTTTTCATCAAATTTAAAATTGTGTGCAACTTTAGACTTTTGAGAATCTACGAAAATAGCTTTTAAACTATCTAAAACAATCTCTAGTTCTAATTGCTGTGGAACTCCAAGGTATCTATGCTGCAAAGGAATATAATAAGCTCGACCCTCTTTTGCACAAAATGATAAACCAACAAGATTAGCTTCATAAGTATTCAGTGAATCTGTCTCTGTATCAAATGCAAAACTACTGCTATTTTCTAACTCTCTGACTAAATCATTAAGCTGTTCTAGTGTTGTAACTATCTTATAGTCAATTTCTATATTATCAGATTGCGGTTTTGTTAATTTTACTGAAGATTGAATACTTAAATCTTTAAGTAAAGATTTAAATTCATAACGCGTAAATACCTCATATAGATACTCTTTATTTGCATTTTTGCACTTTAAATCTTCTATAGATAGATTAAGTTCCACATCACACTTTATAGTCGCTAGTTCATAAGATAATTTAAGTAATTCAATATTATTGCGTAAGTTTTCACCTACCTTTCCTGTTATTTTATCCTGATTAGCAATTATACCTCCAATGTCTTGATACTCTTGTAACCACTTAATTGCAGTCTTAGGTCCAACCTTAGGTATCCCTGGGATATTATCTGAAGAGTCTCCCATCAAGGCTAAATAATCTATAATTTGATCTGGTCTAATTTGATATTTTTCCAATACCCCTGCGATATCAGTGGTTACGTTTTTCATAGAATCATAAAGAACCACATTATCCGTAACTAACTGCGCCATATCTTTATCGCCAGTAGATATAATGACATCATAACCTTGCTTCTCAAGATCTCTTGCCAATGTTCCTATTACATCATCTGCTTCAACACCATCTTTTATTATCAATGGAAAGCCCATATTCTCAATAATTTGATGTAACGGCTGTATTTGCACCCTTAGCTCATCATCCATTGCTTTACGATTTGCTTTATATTCAGGATACATTTCATGACGAAAATTCTTACCTTTAGGATCAAAGACTACTGCAACATACTCGGTATCATACATAGCTGACAATTTCTTAAGCATGTTAATCACACCTATAATAGCCCCTGTTGGCTCGCCTTGACTATTAGTAAGGTTTGGTAAGGCATGATACGCCCTAAAAAGATATGATGACCCATCAACTAAAACAATTTTTTTCATAGATTTTGTAGCTACTTTCTTTATCAGGTTAATAGTAATATATATGCTTTGGTATATCAAACTGATTCACACTCTAGATTCCTATTCTAGTGGCAAATTTTCAATTTAATCAATGGTCAACAAAGCTCTAAGGCTATATCAAGATACCACCAATTACTCTTGGCAAAATCTTTACATTTAATCGCATCCTTATAAGTCATAATAACTATCTGTTCAGGATCAAAATGTTCAAAATCCTTAGCTGTATATTTATGATGATCTCTGAAGATATGCTCATGATAGATATTCACCCCAAGCTCATCCAACGAACTAAAAAACTTATCAGGGTTACCAATACCTGCAACAGCATCTATTGATTTACCATAGAAACTATCTATGGGTATGTTTTGTTTTGTTACAAGATTTACAAATTTTGTCGCCTTGATTTTAACTTTGACAATATTAGAGTTATACTCTAGCAACTCACCATAGTTTTGGTCATCGAGATTACCTATAGCAATTATCTGATCTACAGATTTTAATCTGTCGACTGGCTCACGTAGAGGTCCAGCTGGCAAACACCTCTGATTGCCAAACATCCTCGTTGAATCTACTACTACAACCTCTTTAGTTCTAGCTAGTTTATAATGCTGCAGACCATCATCGGATATAATAACATCGGTATCAGGATAATTCTTTTCAATATATTTAACAGAATCAACCCTGTGTGGAGATATTACTATTGGTACTTTACCACCTAATGCATCAAATAACATCGCAGGCTCATCACCACATACGCTTGCAGGCGTCTTTGAATCTACCTCAAAAGGATATTTTTCTGCCGTTGCACCATAGCCACGACTGATTATAACGGGGTTCTTACCTTGCTCTAAGTACTGATTAGCAAACATCCTCACTACCGGTGTTTTACCTGTTCCACCAACGGAAATATTACCCACTATAATTACAGGAATTTTTGACTCATATTGATTATTCTGCAGCTTGATTTTACGATTATGAGCAATTTTTGAGAAAATAAAAGCGATAGGACTTAAAATATAACTGAGCACCCCTGGTTGAGGTTTATACCAAATATTATCTATCATTAGTGTTACTGAAGTCCTGATTGATATAGCCTAGTATAAAGTCCACCTTTCGCTAGAAGCTCTTCATGCTTACCACTTTCAACTATTTTGCCATCATCCATTACTACAATCTTATCAGCATTCTCTACAGTGCTTAATCTATGTGCAATAACTATAGTGGTACAAGATTTAGTCAAGCTTTCTAATGCTTGTTGAACTACTCTTTCCGACTCATTATCAAGCGCACTTGTTGCCTCATCAAATATTAGTACTGGAGCACTTTTCAACAGAGCTCTAGCAATTGATAATCTCTGACGTTGACCACCTGACAGCTTAGAACCATTATTACCAATATTAGTATGAATGCCATCCGAAAGATCTTGAACAAACTCATAAGCGTTAGCTCTTTTAAGAGCGTCTATAACCTCGTCTTCAGAAACATCTCTTGAAAGTCCAAATGCTATATTGTTAAATACAGTATCATCAAATAAGTGAACATTTTGTGAAACCATCGATAGATGCGATCTTAAGTTTTCTAAAGTCAAATCTCTTATATCAACATTATCTAATAATATTTGACCTTTTTGCTGGGTATAAAATCTTGAGATAATGCTAGTAAGCGTTGTCTTACCACTTCCTGACTTACCAACAAAAGCTACTGTTTCTCCAGCCTCAATCTCTGTACTTACTCCATTAAGAACCTTATGATCTCCAAATGCAAAACTAACATCTTTAATCGTTACTTTACCACGGACTTTTTCAAGCTCTTTCTTACCTGTTTCTTTCTCTGCTGGGTAGTCTAAGATATAGAATATATCTTCTGTAGCGGCCACTGCTTTTTGAATAACCACATTAACCTTAGTAAGATTCTTAATTGGTTTTAGAATAGCAGCCGCTGCTGCAAAGAATGATGCAAAAGAGCCTGCTGTTAACCAAGATGATCCACCACCTTCATTAGTCCCAAAGATTGCTATTGTGAACAATGAAAAAGCAAGAACCAGTGAGGCAATAATCTGTATAACAGGCGATGTAAGAGCATCTAGTGCAATTGTTCTAATCTGCTGAGAATAAGTATAATCAAGATTTTTAAAAAACTTATTTTGTTGCTTCTGTTGCGCACCAAAGATTCTAATCTCTTTATAGTTTCTTATCGTTTCCTCTGCAGTGTGAGTTACGTTACCCATTGATGATTGAGTATTTCTACTCAAAGATCTAAACCTCTTATTTATTATAGAAATAAACAAGCCCAGAAATGGCCCTATAATTATCAAGAATAATGATAATTGCCAACTTGAAACCACCATCACTATTATCAAGCCTATAACAAAAGTACCATCTTGAACAACTGTGATAATAGCTGTTGATGTAGCTTCAGTAACTTGATCAACATTATATAGAAGTCTTGAGATAATCTGACCTGAAGAGTGTTTATCAAAGAAACTAGCAGGTAGATTCATAAATCTTTTGTAGATGTCTTTTCTAAACTTATAAACTACTTTTTGCCCTAAGGATCCTATAAAGTATTGTGACAAAAATGACCCTACTGATCTCAAAGTCAAAAGCCCTACCATACCAACACCCATAAGCATAAGTATACTAGCACTTTGTTTAGTAATATCCCCTCCTGGCCCAAAACCATAATTTAATATTGGATTGATAAGATATATCATTGAAGCATCAGCAGCTGAAAAAAATATACTTCCTATTGCCGCAATAACTAGAAAATACCATAAGTTCTTAACTTGAAGTAGCAGCCTTTTATAAAGAGTACCCACTCTTTCTTTATTTGTCATTTCACCACTTAAATTACCCGAACCTTGAGATTTAAGATCAATTTTGTCAATCATATTTGCCATAGAATATAAAAAGCTATTAAAAAACCAACGCGAATAACAAATAATTATACACTTTTTTCTGTTAACATAAAGCAATCAAAAAAGATGTTTATCAAGCTATGGAATTTTATCTAGTAGGTGGAGCTGTTAGAGACATACTACTTGGCACAACGCCAAAAGACAGAGATTGGGTAGTAGTCGGTGCCACAGAAAGCCAAATGATCAAAGCTGGCTTCACAAAAATACCATCTAGTTTTCCGGTCTTCCTACACCCAAAAACCAAAGAAGAATATGCCTTAGCTAGATCAGAAAAAAAAATAGCCAAAGGTTATCATGGTTTTGAAGTTGATTTTTCAAGCGATATCACCTTAGAAGAGGATTTAAAACGTAGAGACTTGACCATCAACTCTATGGCAATAGATAAAAACAATAACATAATCGACCCCTTTAACGGTCAAGATGACATTAAAAATAGAATACTTCGACACACATCAGAAGCCTTTATTGAAGATCCTTTACGTGTAGTTAGATTAGCCCGCTTCAAAGTCCAACTTAGTGCTTTTAGTTTTTCAATTGCTGATGAAACAATAAACATAATCAAATCCATTATTAAATCAGGAGAACTAAACTACCTAACCAAGGAGCGCGTGCATATAGAGTTTATCAAAGCACTTAGAAATCCAAAAATTTTTTTTGAGACATTAGATGAGCTTGACTCATTACAAATAATATTCCCAAATATTAAAAAATCTTTAATTGCAATCCCAAATAAGAATTTCTTTAGAAATAAAACATACCTAAATTCATCAAATGAAGAAAAAATATGCCTATGTTTGTTAAACCTAGAAGATGATACAATAAACAACTTAAAACTAGAGTTATTACTAACAAATAAGCAAATCAAACTTCTAATTGCCGCAATAACTATAAGAAAAATTCTTGAATCCAGAAGCATCAATGCAGAAAGTGCTCTTAAAATAATAAAAAGAGCAAATCTCTTAAGAGATAAAAAGCTACAACAAAACGCTTTAAACATTTTTGAAAAATATTCAGAAATAGATAATTCAAGATTCTCTCACTCAACCATCAAACAATTTAAAAGTACTCTGAATATTATAAATACAATAAATATCAAGACATTAATAACGACAGTACCAAAAGAAAATCTAGCAAACACCATTGAGACCCTTTATATGGATATTATAAAAAAGCAATTAAATCTATGATACAATTACAAAAATTTCTTTGAATTTAAAAAGTTTAATAATGAGATTTATATTTAGACACATTTTTTTATTTAACACTGTTATTTGTTTTATTGCGTTAGTCGCAGTGGTGTTCACAATTATTGGCTTAGGATGGAAACCATGCCCTATGTGCCTGATACAGCAACTATGTGTACTTTGCACAATGATATTTAGCATTCTAGGGCTGATCAAAAATAGTTCAAAAGGATTCAGTACAATAGTACAACTAGCAATTATCTTGATTATTGTTGTAGGTTGCTATATCGCTGCCGATCAAGCTTATTTACAGTATTTCTCCTCAACAATATCAGATGATCCTACAGGCTGTGGGGCTATTAGCAACCCTTTCCTAATTGATGCTACAAAATCATTAACAGGAACTGTCAGTAGCTGTACTAGCATTGCTGAAGAGATCTCTGGTGTTAGTTTGGCTGTATATAGTTTGATATTTTTCATTTGCTTATTAGTCATAAATTGTGTCAGTTTATTTGTAAGAATATTTAAAAAATAGTGGGATATAACAGTGGATTTTAAAAAAACTTTTTTAGACCTTAAAGAGAAAATTAATTCTAGTAAGAAAAACTACTCGATTTTTGTACTGGCAACTATTGTTGTTGCTTGGCTCATACTCGGTAAACTTGGAATATCGTTAGCAATTGTCTACTTTATTTTTCAAATTAACTATATTAAAACAAAACTCTCCTTACTCAAAAATAAACGTTCTGCTTCAACAGCAGTTGTAGTAGCAACGTTAATCCTTTTTGGGGCTATTTTTGGTTTTGCTGAATTTATTCAAAGCATGATAAAAAAAGGTATGGCTTCATATGTACCTCAACCTGTAGCTGTAACATCTTCTGTTGTAGAAAAGACCGACTGGAAACAAGTCATAAATACCATTGGTGAAGCACAAGCTATCCAATCCACCGAGATTTCTTCTCAATCTGGTGGTATTGTAAGTGAGATCAATTTCAAAAGTGGACAAGAGGTTAAAGAAGGTGATCTTTTATTCAAATTAGACACTAGTCAACTAAAAGCTAGTCTAGAAGAAGCACTATCAAACCTTAAACTTGCTAAAATTACTAAAGATCGTTATAACAAACTTGTTGAACAAAGAGCAACCTCAAAAGAATCTGCTGATAAGGCTAATGCTGATTACCTTTCTAAGTTAGCACAGGTTCAAAATATAGAATCACAAATTGGTTTTAAAGAAATTAGAGCTCCATTTGACGGTAAAATAGGTATTAGAAACATAAGTTTAGGACAATATTTCAACAACGGCGATAATGCTGCTACACTTACCAAAATTGATCCTATATTTATTACATTCCCTGTACCACAAAACAAAGTTAGTATGATTAGCGTTGGTCAAGAAATTAACTTCTATTCTGACTCATACCCAGGAGAAACATTTACTGCGAAGATAACAGCTATAAACTCTTTTATTAATGATTCAAATAGATCCATAACCGTTCAGGCAACATACCAAAACTCACACCACAAAATCGTCCCAGGAATGTTTTTAACCGTTCATGTTAGTCTACCTGTTAAGCAAAACTCTATTGTAATCCCTAGAAATGCGGTTTCATACAGCCTTTACGGTCAATCAGTATTCACACTTGAACCCGTGATGAAAGATGGTAAACCTGTTATGGCATCTTATACATCTACTGCTGATGGTGGTATGAAAACAGTTGATACTGACAAAACACTATACAAAGTAGGGCAAGCTAATGTTGAAGTTTTAGAAACAAGAAATAACTTAGCACTAGTCAAAGGCTTAGAGCCAGGTACTACCATTATCACATCAGGACAAAATAAAGTGCATAAAGGAATGGATGCAATACTGAACAATAGTGTAAAGATTGACAACAATATATATAATCAGGGAATCCAGTAATGCGTTTAATTGATCTCTTTATTAGAAGACCTGTTCTATCTCTTTCAATAAGCTTTATGATCATTGTTGTAGGAGTTGGTTCATTTTTTCAATTACAAATTAGACAATATCCATACATAGATAGTGCTACTATTACAGTTACAACAGCCTATCCAGGTGCAAACCCTGCTACAATCCAAGCTTTTGTAACTAGACCAATAGAGGCAGCTGTCGGCTCCTCTAAAGGTATTGATTATATGACATCATCATCTGCGCTTGGCTCAAGCACTATTACTGTTTATGTAAAACTTGGGCAAAACACTAACGATGTACTTTCAGAGGTAGTCCAGAATGTAAACTCTGTGCTTAACCAACTTCCTCAAGATGCCTATTCTCCAGCCATTAAGCTAAACCCAGCAGACAACTTTCCTTCCTTGATCTTAGCTTTCACAAGTAAGACCATGAATACTTCGGAAATATCTGCATATATCAACTCCGAGCTAACACCTAAACTACTTGCTCAAGGGGGGCTTTCATCTGTTGCTGTTTGGGGTAATAAGCCCTATGCAATGCGTATATATCCAAATAAAACTCGCATGGCAGAATATGGAATCACTCCGACAGAATTAGCTACAGCTGTAGGTTCAAATAGCTTAGTTTCAGCTGGTGGTCAAATACAAGGACCGTACTTAAACTATACTCTTAATCCTGAAACAAGTATGTCTACAGCTCAAGAGTATAGAAACTTAATTATCAAAAAAAGTGATAAACAAGTAGTACGACTTAAAGATGTTGCTAAAGTTGAGCTTGGAGCTCAAGACTATAACTCTTCAGTATATTTTGACGGTAAAAATGCAGTTCTTGCTGGTGCAGTTGTATCTCCAGAAGAAAACCCACTAGATGTCGTTGATAGACTAGTTGAAGAGTTACCAAATATTAAGGCTGCCCTACCAAATGGTTTAGATGTTAACATTGCATATAACCAAACAACATTTATTGAAGTTTCTATTGAAGAGGTTTTACATACATTATTTGAAGCTGTGATAATTGTATCTGTAGTAATGTTTTTATTCCTAGGATCATTTAGAGCTATTGTCGTTCCAATTGTTGCCATTCCGCTTTCAATTATTGGATCATTCTTTTTGATGTCGCTTATGGGCTTCTCAATTAATCTTCTAACCCTTTTATCCATGATTCTTGCAATCGGTCTTGTGGTTGATGACGCTATTGTTGTACTAGAAAATATCTATAGGCATATTGAAGAAGGAATGGAGCCTTTTGCAGCTTCTATCAAGGGAGCTAGAGAGATAGCCAACCCAGTTATATTAATGACCCTAACCCTAGTTGTAGTATATGCTCCAATCGGTATGATGGGTGGCTTCACAGGACAACTATTTACCGAGTTTGCTTACTCTCTTGCTGGTGCAGTTGTAATATCCGGTATAGTTGCATATACACTCTCACCAATGCTATGCTCTAAAATCCTGAATAGAGAGATGATGAGCACTAAATTAGTAAAATTTATTGATAAACTTTTTACTAAACTAACAGCTAAATATAAATCTATACTTATATTTGTATTAGATATAAAGCCTGCCATAGCAATAGTCGGTGCGATTGTATTAGCAAGTTGCTTTATAATGGGTAAAGGTATTAAATCTGAACTAGCTCCCAATGAAGATATGGGCTTCTTAGGAATTATGGGTCAAGCACCATCTTCTGCTAATATTAATTACTTAGAAGCTTTCGGTACAAAATTAGCTAGCACACTAGATGAAGTTCCAGGCAAGCAAGACACTTTTATTCTTAATGGTGTAATGGGCTCAAATGTAATCTTCGGTGGCTTTATTATGCAACCATGGGATAAAAGAGAAATATCTCAACAAAAAGCTGCCAATATTGCTCAAGAAAAAGTTACAGGGTTACCAGGTATTCAAACCTACACATATCAAACGCCAGCTCTTCCAGGGATACCTAGAGGCGCTCCACTATCTTTAGTTATTCAAAGTGTTAATGATTATGAAGCTATTGATGAAATTACTAATAAAGTAATAGATAAAATGATGAAAAGCGGATTATTTGTATTCGCTCAGAGTGATCTTAAATTTGACAACCCTGTTGTTGATATTAGTATTGATCGTGAAAAAGCTGGTATATTAGGCATTACTATGTCTGATATTGCCAAAACATTAGGTTATTCTTATGCTGGAGGATATATCAACTATTTCTTCCTAAAAGGATATAGCTTCCAAGTAATCCCTCAATTGGCTCGTAATGAAATGTTAACTCAAGAGCAGTTAGGTAATATATACATCCGTTCAGATGAAGCTAGTGATTTGTTTAATTCCGAGCTTCCTTTATCTGCACTAGTATCTTTCAAAACTGAAGGCCAACCTCTCACTTTAAATACATTCCAGCAGCTTAATGCATCAACAATTTCAGCAGTTATGGCTCCAGGAGTAACCCAAGGTCAAGCTATTGACTATGTTAAAAGTGTGGTTAGAAGTGAGTTACCGGAAGGATTCTCATTTAACTTCTCTGGCTCTGCTCGTCAGTATATTGAGAACGGTAATACTATGATGGTAGCTTTTGCATTTGCAATTGTACTTATTTTCTTAGCATTATCTGCCCAATTTGAGAGCTTTAGAGATTCTCTAGTAATCTTAGTTACTATACCAATGGCCATATCTGGCGCACTAATACCTTTATATGTTGGTCAGTATATGGGTGCTGGATGGGCATCACTAAATATATATACCCAACTAGGGCTTGTAACATTGATTGGTCTAATATCAAAACAAGGTATTATGGTTGTTGAGTTCGCCAATCATTTACAAAAGCATGAACGTATGAGTAAGTATGATGCTATTGTAACATCATCATCACAACGTCTAAGACCTATTTTGATGACAGTATCAGCAATGGTTGTGGGTGTCATCCCATTAGTAACGTCCTCAGGTGCCGGTGCTATTAGTAGAAACTGTATAGGCGTAGTTATTTCCAGTGGACTGGTAATAGGAGCGATTTTCTCTCTATTTGTACTTCCTGTAGTATATATGTATATCGCTAGTGATAAATCTATTGATGTAAAAACTGATTCTGAACAACAAAAAATCATCGACAATCTTTCAGAATAATTTCTTAATAACATCTTTTGTTATTAGTAAATTTATATTTTTTTTGATAGACTAAAAATTATGTTCAAGTTTATAAAACTTTCGAAATGAGCAAAAGCCACCTTCCTCAAACCAAACTATTGGCTACTTTAGCATGGGTAATATGTTTAATTGCGACTCTTAATTATAGTTACGACTTCTTTATTCGAGCAGCTCCTGGTGTAATGGGAGATGACTTAATTCGCGATTTTGGTATTAGTCATACACAGCTTGGGATGTTATCTTCAGCATACTTCATATCTTACACGATAATGCAGATTCCTGCTGGTGTGCTTTTAGACAAGTATAATCGTAAGGTAGTAATTACTATTGCTACAGCATTCTGTGTTCTTGGCAACTACCTATTTTCTGCCACAAATGACTATGAAATTGCTTACATTGGCAGAATATTTATGGGTATAGGTTCTGCTTTTGGATTTATTGGCGCTGCTAAAATGGCTGCAATGTGGCTGCCAGAAAGACTTTTTTCAACATTTATAGGATTTGCTACAGTTGTTGGCATCTTAGGCGGTTTAGTCACTGATACAATGTTATCTAGTTTAGTTTCTGAATTAGGATGGAAAGAGGGTAATGCTGTGTTTACATATATTGGTATTGGGATATTACTACTAATAGCTTTATTTATTCGTGATAATCCAAAACATGTTCAGAAATTTACTCACTTAAGTGAAGCTAACTTTAAAGAGACTATCACTAAGGTTTTTAAAATCTTCTGCAATACAAAATTTTGGTCAGCAAGCATAATTGGAGCCGTATTATTTATACCAATTAATGTTCTAGGCTCTTTGTGGGGTGTTGGTCTAATTCAAGCTAAATTTAGTCTTGATCAGGAAACTGCTTCACATATCAATGGTGTATTATTTATTGGTGCTGCAGTAGGCTTCACCATAGCAGCAATTGTAGCTTCACTAACAAATAGATATCGTCGTATGTTAATTCTGAGCATAGTATCTCTTGCTGTTCTTTTAGCTATCATTCTGTATATCCCTATGAATTTATCAGTATTTACTCTGCTATACTTCTTACTTGGTGCTGCAGCTGGACCTCAAGCAGTTACATTTGGTATAGCTAAGATAATATCTCCAAAGGGAACTGCAGGATCTGCAACAGCTGGTGTGAACATGATAAATAATTTCATCCCTATCATATTACTACCACTAGTAGGATATATACTTACTCATTTTGGGACACTTATTGGAGACTCGACTTCAATATATACAATTACAAGTTATCAAAATGCTCTTGATATGGTAATAGTATTTTTATTAATTTGTCTTCCAATTGCTATGGTTATTCCTAAAGAAATAGATGCTGATCTTAATCACTAATATAATAGCTCTTTAATCTTCTATATAATTTAAATTTTCTGGATACGGATTTAAGTAGCTCTGCTTCTCTAGATAGGGTATATCTAACTCTATTAGATACATCCTTATTACACTAACAGGTACTTCCCAAGAAATCTTACAATCACGATATTTATTAAGTAACTCCTGTAAATACTGTCTTTGCGCCTTTGAAATTTTTTTATTTATTTCTCTAAGAACATTCTGAAGCGCCATATAATGAGCCCCTCTTTTAGCTGGCTTAGCTATTGCTTGCATAAAAAGTTCTATATACCTGTGTTTAATGGTTTCAATATTAATTTTATTGCCTGCTTCTGAGAGCATATTACCGAGTTCTTTCTTGACCTTGTTATTGTGCATACGCAATAACACCTTCTGCTTTGAATGGTATTCCATCATTTGAGTAATATCAGAACAAGCCATAAACTCAGTTTTAAGACTATGGTAACAAAATACCTTACGCAAGAAGTGATCTCGCAATGTTCTATCTGTTAATTTACCATCATCTTCAATCGGCAAAAGAGGATCACACTCCCTCAATGCTCTAACAAAAAGGCCATCTGCTTTTATGCCTGTATAACCATGATTTTCGTCAAAAACTCGTGCAGTCTCAACTCCACAACTTGGGGATTTTGCCTTCAAGATGAAACCATAGACATTATCAAGCTTTGATATAAGCATATCGACAGCCTTCTGAATTTCATATGTAACATCATTATGAGTCTTATTAGTTTTTATGGATAAAATACTTTTCTGAATATCTTCAACTAAAAACAAAGTAGGTCTTGGAACACCTAAACCAGCAGCAACCTCAGGACATACTATCTTATAATCAAAATACTCAGCATATATTCCAGTTATATATGATTTATGACAATTGCCACCATTATATCGAACATTATTGCCTACTAAACAGCTGCTAACCCCTATTGGTATTTTATTCAAAACTCTCACCAAATTTTGTAAAGGATAGTTAAGATTATAAATAAGATATAGAGATAATAAAGATATTTATTCAAAAGATGTTGCTATGTTAAGAATCTTATTAAGACGTTCATCAGTATCAGCAAGCACTAAAATCATAACTTTATTATTTAGATCAAGATTGCCAATACAAGTTATAATTACACCTTCACTGTCACCATATGTATAGTCAATACCATTATCTTTAAGATACTGATAATAATCATCTATAGTAGAGCCCTTAGGGACAAGTACATTATTATGTCCAACCCAAGGCTTATGCTCACCATTGCGTAAATCATAAGCCAAGAAGCCCGCATATATAGCGCCTGTTTGTCTAGCATTAACTTCTAATACATAAGGAACTATTTGACCATTAATTTCACGAATAAGAAGATCAACACCAACTACACCTCTAGCCCCCATATCACGGAGAATTTCTGTCATTTGATCACAAAGCTCTATAACAGCTGGTTCTTCACCAAACCTTGACTTATATTTATTACCTAGATGTGTCTGACCATCAAGCATTTGATCACTTAGTCCTAGGCAAACGTCATCTTCTTTTTTGTCTGCAATACTCACCTGGAATGCTGGAGAACCTAAATTATCAAGCCACGGATCAATCATAAACACTTCTACTCTATGCATAAGCTTTAGGATATCTCTTAATTCTTTCTCGCTTTCAAATCTATGGATGCCATATCCAGAACAAGCTCGAGGCATAATCACAGCACATTCATAAATACCTTTATTCTCATAATCACGATATATTTCTAGTGCTCTTTTCACATAATCATCATCGCTAATTGTAGATACAATATTAACACTAGGAACTAATATCCCCTTATCATGTAACATTTGTCTAAGGAATGATTTATCATTCAAAAACTGTGATAATGCTTCTGACAAACCATAATTTTTATTATATTTGATTCCAATCAACTCAATCGCTGTAGCCGCTGTAAATGGCACAATATGTGTATATTCAGAATCACTAAACTCAGGAATCTGATCAGCATAGTTCATAACTATAGTAGATAACCTGTAATGCTCCATCAGCTTATCTAAGAATATAAAGTTATCCATAGTTATATATGTAAGACCAATATTATTAAAATAACTAACAATTTTCTCAACTTCACCCTGTGTCTTTTTAGGTAGGATAATTTTGTGATCTTTCGCAAGCAAACATAATGTACGTGTAACATATTTATTTACAAATGAGCTTACTAAATCTGCGCCATATATATCTGTAGTATTAGGTATATGAATAGCTTTTTTACCCCATATTCTCTCAGAGACAGCATTTGTCTTTTTTATTGCCATATTTTAAGCTCCTATTAGTTGTTTCTGCCGCTTATATGCTACAGCTTTAGCAAATGCGTCCGCCATCGATGCTAATTTATCCCGATCTACTTCTAAATTAGCTATATCATAATGCTCATCAGCAGTTGTTGTTTTAGACAGTAGATCTTTTGGTATATCGATACAAACTGCCTCAAGCTCACACACAAGATAATGTGCCACCAAATGCTCCGCTAATATATACGGCTTGTCATACTCTATATCAATACCAATTTGCTTTAATTCATGAGATAGAGATTCAATCAAGTCTTTGGAGGCAAATATCCCATTGCGAGCATCTCCCGTAAAGAGTTCTGTAACTCTTTTTTCACCCTCTTTGTGAGCATTTTTATATAGCTCTATATATCTTTTTAATGTCTCTGGAGTTTCTATAACAGCTTCTGAATACCTTTCTTGTACTACATTTGGCGAATAACTAGACATCGTATGTAAATCTATTGCAACTGCATTGTAGGTCTTGGCAACAGCTACTATATGACATAATTTCTGCATATACTTATCAAACAGCTTCATTAGCTCTTGTTTTAGCTCAATATGCTGATCATAATTTATAATATTTCTTATACAATTTGGATATAGTCTTCCAGCATCAAGTATAGAGCGAGGAAAAGAAGGCTCAGCAATAAGTGTATATAGCCCATACTCACTGTACAATCTCTGCGCTATCGCTTGAGCAAGATCATGGGTACCAAAGTCACATTCTATTGCTAAAAAGTCATCTAACTCTTCTTTACTAAGCTTGACAAGTTGTCCAATAGCAGGAAAATCTAAATCAATAAAATCTTTACCTAACTCTGCGTGAGGGCATGTGATAACTAAGTCAAACTTCAAATCCTCTAGAGTATAGAAATATAGAGTAGCTGCTTCATAATACTTTGTATAAAAAGGCTCAACTACTTTATTCATGCTATCCAACAAAACTACATCAATATTATTTATGATAATATTTGATTATAACAATTATAAAACTAATAATAAAATTCAAAATTGATTATAATCATTTTTACTAAATATTTAAATTTGTGAAGAGCATGTTTTTTAAGAATAAGAAAGAAAGCTCTATATTAAGTTTTCTTGTGGTTTCTTTCGCCAGTTTCTTTGCGATCTTTATGCTTGTTATATCTATTTTTAGCTTTTATCAAGTTAAGCATCAGAATAACTCTCTTTTTAACTATCAACTAAAAACCGCAGCACAAGTTATTGAAACTGTCCTAAAAATATATCCATTAGAAGATGACGAAAATACTACAGATATGATCGTTAATAAAATATCGTCTTCATTTTTAAATATTAAAAACAATAACGAAAGCGTTGGCTTTATCGTATATGATAGAAAACATAAAAAATTACTTTTAAAAACGTCAAATTTACCATCATTTCATAAAAACTATGATGGTATTACATCTACAACAGGGTTTGAGTGGATTTATACTGATAATGATGGTGCTCAAAAACATTGGTATACTTATACGCTAAGAACTGACAATGGTGATGTAATAACAGTGTTTGTAAATAATGCGGATAAAGATAAACTTTCTCGTCAAATTATCTTTAAATTTGCAATACTTCTAGCATCGATTTATATAATTCTTATTGGATTTATTTACTATATACTAAAAACAGCTCTTGACCCATTAGAAAGGATAAACAAGCGCGTAGCAAAGATTAATCCTCGCAAAAATGAAAAGCTTAATGAAGATATTATACCTTTTGAGATAAAATCTATCGTTGAACAAATTAACTCATTAATAGAAAAATTCCACGCAACTTTAGAACGAGAAAAACGTTTCTCAGGAGATGCTGCACATGAGCTTAAAACTCCTATTGCAGGAGTAAAAACATTGGTAGAAATAGCACTTGCTTCTGATGATATACATGAAATCAAGCAAAAGCTAGAGAGGATAAAAAGCTCAACAAATAGATACTCTCATATTATTGACCAATTATTAACATTAAGTAGAATCCAGCCAAATGAACAAATTACATTTGGTAAAAAACTTATGATAAACACTGTTCTTGAGACATTCATCGCTGACAACGCCATTAAGGCTATCGAAAAAAATATAGAAATTGTCTTCTATCCTTCACATGAACAACTATATTGTTATAGCAATGAATACTTATTAGGAATAATGTTTAAAAATTTAATATCTAATGCTATTAAATACACTCCTGATGGTGGACTTGTTGAAATACATTCTTTCCAAAAAGATGATAACATTGTCGTTGAAATTAAAGACAATGGTATAGGCGTGCCTCCTGAAAATATTGAACGGATTTTTGATAGATTCTATCGAGAAACAGGCACAGGTGAGGAGGGAAGTGGACTTGGATTAGCAATAGTTTCTGAAATCGTAAGACTCCATGACGGTAAGATATTTGCACAGAATAATACTGATGGCAAAGGTATAACTGTTACAGTAAAAATCCCTATTGAGCATAAACAAGAAGATTAAATATATCTCTCTAGAGCCTTTGAGATCTCATGATCATCAAATTCAAAACCTTCACGCTGTAATTTAGTTGGCTTTATATTTTGACTAGATAATAAAAGCTCTTCACCCATCTGACCAAACATTAGTTTAATTATTGTACTTGGATCTTAATTATATGTTTTTTAGCTAGATACTTACCTAGAAGCTCTATTAAATGTCTGTGTTGGCAAGCTTCGGGCGATGTCAAATTATATATTTCTTTTTTATCCGGCTTATTATCTATAATAAATTCAACCACTCTTGATAAGTTATGAACACTTATCCAAGTCATATAATTATGTCCTTTACCAAACTTGTCAAAAAACCAAATTTAGCAGGCATAATCATTTTTTCAAGAACACCTCCATTTCCAATAACAACTCCAAAGCGCATGATTGTATATCTAACTAGCTGAGACTCTATCAAGCATTTCTCCCAACTATCAACAACCTGTTGACCAAAAGTTAAGTTATCAAACTTTCTATCATGCTTATCTTCAT
Organism: Francisella sciaenopsi; assembly: GCF_045862875.1. Taxonomy (NCBI): domain Bacteria; kingdom Pseudomonadati; phylum Pseudomonadota; class Gammaproteobacteria; order Thiotrichales; family Francisellaceae; genus Francisella; species Francisella sciaenopsi. Next base: position 125,185 of record NZ_BTHG01000002.1, on the reverse strand, counting down.
CTTGAGGTATATCAGAGAAATTATAATATCCAATGGCACTAGCATTAATTAGCCAAATATTTTTATTACCTATAAGCTCAACCAACCTAGTAGTTAGCTCTACACGACTAGATATAATCTTATTCTTAACAGAGTCACTCCAACGCTTCTGACCAATGTTATAACCACATAAATTTATAACAATATTAAAATCAGATATCTTAACCTCATCAAGCTCAGACCAAGTTACTAAATCATCATAATATCCGATCTTAGCCTTTTGTGATCTAGTAAGTAGAGTCAATCTATATTTCGAACTTAATTGTTTTGATAGCTCTCTACCTACAAACCCAGATCCACCTGCTACTACCATTTTCATAAGAGTTCCCAATGTCTCAATTTATACTTAGTATTATATTTATAAAATCTGATTAAGTAACATTACAATTTCTTAATCTAGATTATGCTTACTTGAGAATAGCGAACTATTGTGAGATTCTAATTATAGTAGCCTCCAAGCTGTAAATCTAAACAGACTAGAGTATAGATCACTACATGCTTGGCATTATGCAAATATAGGTAAACAAAATACTACTAACTACTTTTATTGATACAAACCAAAATATCTCAGCATATGGTGAACTAGTGTATAAAAGGTCATGTTGAATCAGCATTCACTAGTGTCTGTATGTTAGCAAATCGAATTAAAGAAATCTCTAAATCCTATGCAAAATAATATTTTACCTTACTACTATATATTTAGCGGCTTCTTCTGGAGTTATTGTTCCTGCCTTAAGAAGATTTTCAATACTTTGCTCCATAGTGGCCATACCTTTTGCTGTACCAGTCTGTAGTGCTGTATAGATTTGAGAAAGCTTGTTTTCTTTTATCATGTTTCTTATACCTGTATTAGATATAAGAACCTCATACGCAGCTACACGACCTCCTCCTTTACGCTTAAGAAGACGCTGAGATATTACAATCTGTAAAGATTCTGCTAACATATTACGGACTAATTCCTGCTCAGCTGGTGGAAATACCGATATCACTCTATCCACAGTTTTAATCGCTGACATGGTATGCAATGTTCCTAATACTAGGTGACCTGTTTCAGCAGCCTCAAGAGCCAAACGTATTGTCTCTAAATCACGCATCTCTCCAACTAGGATACAATCTGGATCCTCCCTTAATGCTGATTTCAATGCAGCATTGAAGCTTTTAGTATCTCTTTTAACCTCACGCTGATTGACCAAAGCTCTTTGACTTGTATGTACAAATTCAACAGGATCTTCAATAGTCAAAATATGAGAGTCTTCTTTCTGATTTATCTCATTAACTAAAGCTGCTAAGGTACTACTTTTACCCGAACCTGTAGGTCCTGTGACAAGAATCAATCCTCCTTGCTTCGCTTGTACATCCTTAAGAATCCGTGGTGCTCCAAACTGATCTAGAGTAGGGATCGTATTTTCTAAACGACGAAATACTGCACCATAGCCACGATTATGAAAAAAAGCATTAACCCTAAATCTTGCATCATTATCTTTATCATCGATCGAAAAATCACATTCATAAGTTTCTATAAGCTCATCTTTTTGATCATCTGTCATGATCTCCAAGAGCATTTGTGAGATCATCTTATCATTTAATATAGGAGATGTTTCGATATCGATCAGGTCGCCATCAATTCTATACTTGGCTTTACACCCAGATGACAGATGTAAATCTGATGCTTTTTTTTGCACACAAAGAGTTAGTAGTTTTCTTATCATATATAAAAATATAATTAATAATTATAGTGAAACTTTATCACTATTAAAGAATAAAAAAAATAGAGAACTAAATAATTTTCAGAGATTAATTATTTGAATAGTTTTTTAAAGAAATTAGCCATTTTTGAAAATGGACAAGAAGACTCTGATGAATCTCCAGAACAAGTATTACTATCAGTATTTACTGAACTAGATTTTTTTTTTTGATTCATGATATCTTTAAGAACTGTTTGTAAAATACCACCATTCTTCAAGTAATCAACATCAACATCCGCATCTAAACGAGCTAATGCTTCAAACGTTGTAGTATGTGCAGTTTTTGGATGTACAGCTTCTACAACTACTCTTTGACGAGGTTGAATATTGTTTAAATTCTTGATATTAAACATTTCCGAACCATCTAAACCTAGAGTCTTAGCATTTTGACCATCGACGTATTCAAGAGGTAATACACCCATACCTACAAGGTTAGATCTATGTATTCTTTCATAACTCTCAGCTATAACAACCTTAACACCTAGTAAGAATGTACCTTTAGCAGCCCAATCACGTGATGAGCCAGTACCATACTCTTTACCAGCCAAAATTACTAAAGGAATATCTTTTTCCTTATATTTCATAGCTGCATCAAAAACATACTGTTGTGAACCATCAAAATGATACTTAGTATATCCACCTTCAACATTATCTAAAAGTAAGTTACGGATACGGATATTGGCAAAAGTACCTCTCATCATAACTTCATGGTTTCCACGACGTGAACCATAAGAGTTAAAATCTTTTTTCTCAACACCATGAGATTTTAGATATTGTCCAGCAGGATACTCTTCTGGAATTGCTCCAGCAGGTGAGATATGATCTGTAGTTACAGAATCACCTAACATAAGTAGAGTTCTAGCTCCTTTGATATCTAAATCATCATTACCTTCCGCAAACTTCTCAAAGAAGTTTGGACATTGAATATAAGTAGAAGAACTATCAAACTCATAAAGCTTACCTTCAGGAGCATCAAGTTTTTGCCAATCTTCTGTTCCATCAAGTACAGTAGCATAAGCCTTTTCAAACATTGCCGAGTTGATTACATCAGACTGAATTGCAGCAATCTCTTCTGTGGTTGGCCAAATATCTGCTAAGTAAACATTATTGCCTTCAGCATCTGTTCCAATAGCATCTTCAACTGGATCAAAGTCAACTGTACCAGCTAAAGCATAAGCAACAACATGAATAGGAGAAGCTAAATAGTTCGCTTTAACATGAGGATTGATACGACCTTCAAAGTTACGGTTACCAGAACTTACAGAAGCTACTACAAGATCAGCTTCATTAATAGCTTCTACTACAGGCTCATCTAGAGGACCAGAGTTACCAATACAAGTAGTACAACCATACCCAACAAGGTTAAATCCTAAATTCTCAAGCTCTGGCAATAGGTTTGCCTTTTCAAGATATTGAGTAACAACCTGGGATCCTGGAGCTAATGATGTTTTAACAAAAGGTTTAACTTTTAAGCCTTTCTCATTTGCTTTCTTAGCTAGTAATCCAGCACCTAACAGTAATGAAGGGTTAGATGTATTTGTACATGAAGTAATTGCAGCAATAGCAAGTGAGCCATGAGTGATTTTCTCACCAAGACCTTTTACTTCAGCAGACTTTTGTAATTGCTCATCAGTTAAACCAAAACCATGTAAACCTTGCTCGTGAACTAAAGCTTCTTTGAAAGCCTTTTTCATATCATGGAAAGTAACTCTATCTTGTGGGCGCTTAGGACCAGCGAGATTAGATTCAACTTCTGATAAATTAATTTCTACATAACTAGAGTATTCAGGTTCTTCTGCTGGATTTTCTCTAAATAATAGTTGCTCTTTATACATATCACGTGCAGCATCAACAAGTTCACTACGATTTGTATTGTTAAAGAAGTCTAACGTGACTTCATCAACAGGGAAGAAACCAATAGTAGCACCATACTCTGGAGCCATGTTTGCGATAGTCGCTCTATCTGGTAGAGATAAACTCTCTAAGCCTTCACCATAATACTCAACGAATTTACCAACAACACCGTGCTTTCTAAGTACTTCAGTAATCTCAAGTACTAAATCTGTCGCTGTAACACCAGTCTTTAGTTTACCAGTAAGCTTAACACCTACTACATCAGGTAGAACCATGTAATATGGTTGGCCAAGCATAACAGCTTCAGCTTCAATACCACCTACACCCCAACCTACTACACCAACACCATTGATCATAGTAGTATGTGAATCTGTACCCACTAATGTATCCGGATAAATAACATCTTCTCCATCAACATTCTTAACCAATGCACCCTTTGCAAGATACTCAAGGTTTACTTGGTGAATAATACCCATTCCAGGCGGTACAACTATGAAATCATCAAATGCTTTCTGAGCCCATTTAAGTAAACTATATCTTTCACCATTTCTTTCAAATTCTTTAGCAACGTTTTGCGCTAAAGCTGTTTTTGTTCCATAGTAATCAACTTGTACAGAGTGGTCAATTACCATAGCTGTATCTACAAGAGGATTAATCTTGTCAGCATCGCCACCAGCATCTTTGATAGCCTTTCTCATTGCTGCCAAATCAACTACAGCTGGTACACCTGTGAAGTCTTGCATCACTACTCTAGCTGGCATATGTGGAATTTCAGGTCTTGAGCTAGCTTTAGCGTCCCAATCTAAAACCTTATGCATATCATCTTCTTTTACTTTATACCCATCTATATTTCTTAGTTGGTTTTCAAGTAATACTCTGATAGAGTAAGGAAGACGAGTTACATCTTTACCAAGCTCTTGAGAAAGTTTCTTTAAGCTATACAGAGAGTATTTCTTTCCTTTTTCCTCTATCTGTAGCTTAGTGATATTTTTAATATCAGACATGCTTTAACCTCCGTAGATACTAATTAATTTTTGCATAACACGCGTATATTTTAACCTGTTAATGACTATTTGTATATAAAATATAATCTTTCAACTATTTTGCATCACTTTAATAATGAAATATCAAGCCTACCTTTTTTGAAAGGTGGACACCATAAATAGCTTGTCTCAATAATTTTAGAAAATTTAAAGACTCCGTCAACAATACCATCACTACCTCCGAGCATATTGCCCATCTGTAAATTGAATGATCTAAATGATAATGCAAACGCAGAGAACATAAACCCTCCATTTAGATTATTATCTGACCAAGGCATTGATCTTCTTAGCAATTCTGCTTCCGGATCAAAGTTTTCTTTGGCAGATCTCTTAACATGAGCGAAGTCTTTCAAATCCTTAAATTGATGAGAATCATCCAGAGACCTACCTATACATTCTTCTTTAGCTGATTGACTTGCATTATTTAACCAATCAAAGTCATGTAACCATTGTTGAAGAACCCAAAAACTCGACCCCTCTAACTCACCTTCTGGTATTATTGATGATGGAACAATCTCTTCACCTTTAGGATTCTCAATACCATCTTCAAATCCTGATAAATCATACTTGCCATGATAGGTATAGCTAGAAACTATTTTTTCTACAGTAAAGAAATCCTGTAATGCTTTTCTAATGTTTAGTGCATTATGAAATAGCTCTCCTCGATCATCTCCTCTTAACCAAAGTACCAAGTCATAACCATCATTATCAGGCATTCTTTCACTATTGAATTTAGCTCTTTTGAAATTATCATCACTAGGAAGATCAAACATTTGCAAAAGATCTTTACCAAATCCAGCAACTACACTCTTACCATCAACAAACTTTTGTAATACCTTTAATCCAAACTTAACATCATTCTCTTTATTGATACTAAACATCATATATAAAGCAGATGATGGTAAGCCTTCAACAATTCCCAATTGATATTTAATTATTTCCACTGAACTTTCCCTTATAAAATTCTCTTTAATAGTTATAATATAAACAACTACTATAAAACTCCACAAACTAATGTTAAAAAAACAATTATCTTACTTTATTATTATAGGTATATTAGCCTCAATAACTAACTTCGTTATTGTATGGTTCTTGGTTGAACTTGATATTTTCAAGCCTATGGTAGCAAATTTTTTTGCATTTCTTATTGCTTTTAATGTCAGCTACTTTGGACATAGATTTTTGACATTCTCAACAACAACTCAATCACATAAAAAGGCTGCCACACAATTTTTCATTAATGTCATGATAGGTTTAGCTCTTAATGAAAGCATATATTATGTATTGCTTCATCTTTTACATATACAATATTTACTTGCACTATTTATAACAATGGGATTAGTTGCTGTATATACTTTTGTTGTTAGTAAATTTCTCATCTTTAAGGCATAAGATGTTTAATATAAACAAACAAATAGGAATATACATACACTTTCCCTGGTGTGTACGTAAATGCCCTTACTGTGATTTCAACTCACATGCAATCAAAGATGATACATACCTCTCACAAGATTATTACAAAAAACTAATTGCCGACTTTGATACTCATCTAAAAGATCTACAAGATAGAGAAGTTATAAGTATTTTTATAGGGGGCGGTACCCCTTCACTTTTTAAGGCAGATTATCTCGGCAAAGTTTTACAACATATAAAAAATAATGCAAAGCTTAGTCCCAACTGTGAAATAACCCTAGAAATGAATCCTGGTACTGTCGAACGTGGATCTATTTCAGACTATGCAAATATCGGTATAAATCGTATCTCCATTGGTGTGCAAAGCTTTCAAAATGAAAAGCTAAAGTTATTAGGTAGAATTCATAATTGTGACAATGTTTATACAGTCATCGAAGAAATTAATAATTCAACCATTTCGAATTTTAATATTGATATTATGCATGGTCTCCCTAATCAGAGCTTTAAAGATGGAATTTTTGATATTTCTCAAGCAATCGTAATGAAGCCAACACATATATCTTGGTACCAACTAACTATAGAACCAAATACTCTTTTTGCAGCAAAGCCTCCAAAACTACCAGACGAAGAAACTCTAGAAAAAATTGAAATAACTGGTAAAAAACTACTCCAAGAAGCTGGGTACTATCAATATGAGATATCAGCTTATGCAAAAAATAACTTAAGATCAGTTCATAACTCAAATTACTGGAATTTCGGTGACTATATAGGTATTGGTGCTGGAGCTCATAGTAAGATTACAAATCTTCAAACCAACGAGATTAAAAGAACTTGGAAACACAAACATCCCAAAATATATTCACAGGCAAATAACTATATAAAAGATTCAAATGTTGTCAGTCAGGATGATTTAATCTATGAGTTTATGCTCAACACCCTTCGCTTACGAGATGGTTTCGGCTTTGATCTATTTGAAAGGCAAACTTTTTTACCAAGGAGTATTATACAAAACAATTTACAAACAGCTATAGACAGAGGTTTACTCAAAGTAAATAAAGATAATATCAAGCCTACAGATAAGGGCTACTTATTCTTAAATGACTGTATAAATATATTTATTTAATCATCATATTCAATTTGAGATATCTTACCACTAATAGCATCAACATATACTTTAACCTCTTTATTAGCAGTATCTACACATTCAACCTCATAAACATCACTTTCGTCTTCAACGCCTGTAATAGTTTTACATCTATCATTAGGTACTGCAGCTATAGCATCACTCATATTGATTTCTTTTGAGTCATTTTTTGGCAAAGGAACTTTACCTGTATTCGGATCTATATACAGATACTCTTCTTTGCCGACATCATTAATAACTTTTGCCTTATATATTCCATCATCAAACTCGATTTTATTGATACTTGGGTAGCCTTGAGAGTATATATTTGCAACAACCTTACTAATGGGAACTGCTGTTGATGATGGAGTATCATCTGCGTACATAACTGACATAGATATTACCGTCAATAAAATCATCTTAGAAGTTATTAGAACCTTTCTCATTTTTAACCTATTTTTTCAAAGATGATTTTAAGTTACCATTATGAATTTATAATATCAATGATATATAGACCAATAGCTATTGACCAAGAACAGTACTAACATAATTTTTAGCATGTTTTCGAAGAAATTCTATTAACTTCGTTCTATTTCTAACATGCTTTGATACTATTACTGCTTGCTTGTCATGAAATGTTTCTGTTGTAATTCCATCTACAGCAACAATAGATGAATTTGATATCTGTGCATAATTATCTAACAAAACACCAACTCCCAAACCCTTCTCAATCAGAGAAACTTTATGTAAGTCATCCTCAACAAGATACTTTATCTTTTTAATACTTTGACTTGTATCCTTACCATCTACTGTAACATTTAAGCTAAAAGATAATTGATCTCTTCGCATAATAAAAGGAAGCTCAAAAACCCTTAGAGGATTCGCTTTCAAATCATACTTATCTAATAATTCTTGATTAACATACACTTTAGATGGTAAATTCACCGAATCTATAGTTGCACAAACCATCCAATGGTCTTGATCTATTTTCTCAAGATCTTTAGATGATATAAGAGCTATATCATAATTGTTTAATTGATAAATATAGCTATTAGCTTGATACAATAAGTAACTATCAAAAGTAAATGTATAATCATCCTTAGTATCTATCTCATGAATATTTCGAGAAATATAATTGACAAATGTTCTAGTACCAAAAATGCGTATATACTTTAGCTTATCAACGCCTTTGTATTTACTAGAAAGAATACTATTTTCTAAATCTATATATAATCTATGGCAAGATGCATAGTATTTTTTACCGTACTTCGTTATTTCTACTTTATTGCTACCTGATTGAATTAGTTTGACACCTAGATAACTTTCCAATAATTCTAACTTATTTCTAATAGTATTAACTTCAACTGAATAATAGCTCTTAACTGCTGCATAAGACCCTAACTCTACTAAGGATATAAAGTATCTCGTACCCTCTATTACATTCTTGTCTACAACTTCTTTAGCATGTTTACTCATAGATAGTTCAATTAATTATATACCTTTTAATACACTACTGTTATGTTATCAATAAAGAAAAATATTTAATAGATAATCTTAATGATATATTTACTTAAACTAACAAATATAAACACTCTAAATCATATTCTTTGAAAAAACTATGCATTTAAAATAGTATTTACATAGCTATCTACCTGTCTTCTTAGAAACTTAATGATTTTTGTTTTATTCGAAATATATTTCGAGACTATTACAACAACTTTTTCATGAAAAGTTTCACTTATAATATTATCTAAGGCTACTATATCTGACTTAGAAATTTGCGAATAATTATCTAATAAAATACCTGCTCCAAGTCCCTGCTCAATAAGCATAACCTTATAATTATCATCCTCGACAATATATCTTATATTCTCAATTGCCTTACTTGTAGTTTTACCTTTAATCTTAACATTAAGACTAAATGCTGTATGATCTCCACGCAAAATAAAAGGTAGATTGAAAATATTTTGTGGATTATTAGTTAAATCATATCGACTCATTAACTCTTGATTAACATAAATCTTTGATGGCAGACTAATTGAATCAACAGTTGCGCAAACTATCCAATTATCCTGATCTATTTTTTCTAAATCTTTAGCGGCTATAAGAGCTATATCATAATTACACAATTGATATAAATAGCTAGCTGTTTGATCAAATAAATACGTATCCGAAGTAAAAATATACTCACATTTATCATCTATTTGATGAATATTAGGCAAAATATATTCAACAAAAGCTCTTGTCCCAAAGAGCCGAATATATTTTAGTTTATCAATACCCTTATATTTACTAGAAAGTATGGTATTTTGCAGGTCTGTATATAGTTTGCTACACGATAAATAATATTTTTTACCACAATCTGTTATATCTATTTTATTACGACTTGGACGAGTTAATTTAACTCCTAAATAACTTTCAAGAAGTTCTAATTTATTTCGAACTGTACTAATTTCAACAGAGTAGTAATTCTTTACTGCCGTGTACGAGCCTAATTCAACTAAAGATATGAAATATCTTGTACCTTCTATTACATTCTTATCAACAACTTTTCCATAATTTTGGCTCATACTAAAAAAACTAAAGAACAATATGTATTTGTTATATTATCAGAAAATTATCTTTATAATAATTCTAGATTTTGGTGCACCGGGCGAGACTCGAACTCGCACGTCCTACGGACACCACCCCCTCAAGATGGCGTGTCTACCAATTCCACCACCGGTGCTAAATAGAGTACTTTATTTTTTCGTACTAGTAGAACTTTGATCAATCTCTTTTTGATATTGATCATATTGACTAGCTATAGAGTTATCAGTACTAACTGAACTTACGCTAGCGGTTGTATTTTGACTTTTACCTAAATATCCTAAAGTAAGGCAACATACAAAAAATACTGCCGTAAAGAATACCGTCATTTTAAATAAAAATGAAGCTGCTCCCTTACTACCAAAAACAGTATTAGAAGCACCTGCACCAAAAGAAACACCCATATTAGCGCCTTTACCTTGTTGTAGCAAAACTAGAGCTACAATAGCGATAGCTGCGATAATATCTATAGTTAAAATTATTCCGTACATATTTTATTTGCTTGATTTATTATTTCGTTAAACTCAGAAGCTTTCAAAGATGCTCCACCAATCAAGCCACCATCAACATCTGGCAAACTTAATATATCTTTAGCATTTTCAGCTTTTAGGCTACCACCATACACTATTTTCATATTTTTAGCAAGATTTTCATCAACTTTAGCTACAAGAGAACGAATAAATTGATGTGTCTCTTGTACTTGCTCTAATGATGCTACAACTCCTGTGCCTATAGCCCAAACAGGTTCGTAAGCTATTACAACCTTAGCAAGTTGCTCAATAGACAAATTTTCTAATATTAGACTTAATTGTGTTGTTAGTACTTTTTCTAACCTTCCGCCTTGTCTATCTTCTAGCGACTCACCTATACATACAACTGGCACAACTGTTATATCTATAATTTTATTAAGTTTTTTGAAAACATCTTGATCAGTTTCACCAAACAAAGATCTTCTCTCAGAATGTCCTATAAGTAGATAATTACAACCAACATCATGCAACATCTCTGCAGATAACTCTCCAGTATATGCACCATTATCATAGAAAGTAATATTTTGCAGACCTACCCCAATTTCTTTAGGAAGCTGCGCAAGCACCTCTTTAACATATACACTTGAAGGAAAAACAGCAACAACGACTTTTTCACTATTGTAATCGACTTCTGAAATACCCTTACAAAGCTCTTTAATGCTTGCAGAGCTACCATTCATTTTCCAATTTCCCATTATTAATTTTTGCATATCTACACCAATTTTTGTTTTACCTTTTCAACCAAATGCTCCGCTTCTTTTGTAGCTAAACCTTTAGCATCTGCCTCAACCATAACTCTCAGAACGGGCTCAGTTCCTGAAGGTCTCAACAGTACACGTCCTCGATTACCTAATCGCTCTTCAGCTTTAGCAACATCACTAGCTAGCTTAGCTAAATCATCAGATGTTACTTTAAAATTAAGTGGAACATTGATCATAGTCTGTTGCATTAATTCACCAGGTAATTTAAACGCTGATACTGGTTTATCACTTTGCGAAAAAATCGCTAACAACTGAATAGCTGTCGACAAACCATCACCTGTAGTTCCAAAATTTAGGTTGATAACATGCCCTGATGACTCTCCACCTATTTTATAGCCATGCTTAACCAAATCTTCTAGAACATATCTATCACCAACTTTAGAGCGAATAAATGGTATGTTATTTGCTTTATAATGATTTTCGTAACTCATATTTGTCATCTGTGTACCTACAATACCAATAGTACCACCACAAATATTACTATATTGAGCAATAATATTTAATATTCCATCACCATCAATTTCTTGAGCATTCTCATCAACAATAATAATTCTATCTGCATCCCCATCTAGAGAAATCCCTAAATCAGCATTATGCTCTTTAACTGCTTTTTTAATATTTGAGGTACAAGTCGCCCCACAATCAACATTTATATTTAAACCATCTGGATTAGATGCTATAGAAATATAGTCAATACCAAATCTATCAAGCAATGCTTCAAAATGATTCGAAGCAGCGCCATGAGCACAATCTATGACAACTTTACCTTTATAATTAACCAAAGAACCAAAACTTTCAAATAAGTTTTCAATATACCCATCTATAAAGTTTTCAGCAATCTTATAATTACCAAACTTACACTCTGCCTGATAAATAAAATCAGAGTCAATTTTAGCTTCTACTTCTTCTTCTAGAGCATCATCTAATTTAAACCCACTTGATGAAAAAAGCTTAACACCATTATCAGTAAACTTATTATGTGATGCTGTGATAACGAATCCAACAGCTGCTTTGTATTTAACAGTCATAAAAGCCACAATAGGTGTAGGGATTACACCTAGATCAATCACATCTATACCAGCTGCATTTAGACCTGAAACTAAAGCAAATTTTAAAAAATTACCAGAACTACGCGTATCTTGTCCGACAATAACAAACTTCGGATAATCCCTTTCATTTATTAATGCTCCAACCGCATTTCCAAGCTTTTGCATAAATTCTGCTTTTATAACAGATTTACCTACTTCACCACGAATACCATCTGTACCAAAATACTTAGCCACAATCATCTCCTAATATTTTACTAATGCTGAAACATTGTGTCCTTCAAGAACTTTTCTACCATTCAGATCTTCAAGCTCTATTACAAATATAAGACCTACGACACTTGCTTGAGTTTTTTCGATAAGCTGAACAGTTGCTTTTGCTGTGCCACCAGTTGCTAACAGATCATCGACAACCAGTACTTTATCTGTAGGCTTAAAAGCATCTTTATGAATCTCTAAGCTATCACTACCATACTCTAATTGATAGCTCACTTTGTAAGTTTCTCTAGGAAGCTTGCCTGGTTTTCTTACAGGAACAAATCCTAAGCCTAAAGCTTCTGCAAGTGCTACCCCAAAAATAAACCCTCTACTTTCAGTACCAGCAATAATTGTCGGCTTTATACCTTTCGACTTCAACTCTTCAGCCATAGCTTTTGCGGTCATTTTTAAACCTTGAGGATCTGCTAATAATGGAGTGATATCTCTAAATACTATACCAGGCTTCGGAAAGTCTGGCACAGCAACGATTCTGTCTTTTATAAAATCTAAATTCATGAGAAAAATACCTTTAGAATAAATTGAAAGAAAAATAATTAAACTTGCAGTAAAATTCTATTTGGATCTTCTAACAATTCTTTAATCATTTTCAGGAATCGTACAGATGTACCACCATCAATAATTCTATGATCATAAGATAATGCTAAATACATTATTGGACGGATTTTAATCTCGCCATTTACAACTACTGGTCTTTCAACGATATTATGCATACCTAAGATCGCACTTTGTGGTGAGTTAATGATTGGTGTAGATAACATAGATCCATAAGTACCACCATTAGTAATTGTAAACGTACCACCTTGCATATCCTCTAGGCTTAATTTACCATCGCGACCCTTAATTGCTTTATCAAGCACATCTGCTTCAAGCTCTGCTAAAGATTTACCATCTGTATCTCTTAAAACAGGTACTACTAAGCCTCTATCTGTACCAACAGCTATACCAATATCAAAGTAGTTATGATAAACAATCTCATCACCATCAATAGAAGCATTAACATCTGGGAACTTTTTAAGTGCTTCAGTTGCTGCTTTAATAAAGAAAGACATAAAACCAAGCTTTGTATCATGCTCTTTAAGGAATATATCTTTATATTTATTTCTAAGCGCCATAACTGCACTCATATCAACCTCGTTAAACGTCGTCAAGATTGCATTAGTATGCTGAACCTCAACCAATCTATTTGCTATAGTTTGACGTAAACGAGTCATCTTAACTCTTTTCTCGTATCTTGGACCTTGGTTAGCGACTATAGCAGGCTGTTGTGGCTTGCTACTAGATACCGCTTTTTTAACATCTTCAGATGTTATACGTCCTTTCTTACCAGTACCTTCAATACTTGCAGCAGAATCTAATCCACTTGCATTAAATGCTTTACGTGCAGAAGGAACTAAATGAGGATCATTGCCTTTATCCTCAGTCTGGGCTTTTGTTTCTGACTTAGGTGCTGCAGATGCCACTGCGCCCTCAATAACTTTTGCTATTAGCTCTGACGAAAGAACTGTTTCACCAGCAGGTTTTAATATTTTTGATAAAACTCCATTAGATGTCGCTGGAACTTCCATGACCACTTTGTCTGTTTCGATCTCAGCTAAAATATCACCTTCTGCTACAGCATCACCTTCTTGCTTATGCCACTCAGAAACTGTACCATCTGCAACAGACTCTGGGAAAACAGGTGCTTTAACATCTACTTCTTTGCCAGAAGTTTGTGAAGAAACCTCTGCAACAACTTCTTGCTTTGGCTCAGAAGCTGAAGCATTAGTATCAATATTTGCTAAAAATTCTTCAGACAAGACTGTATCACCTTCCTGCTTTTTGATTCCTTTTAGAATACCGCTAGCAGTAGCTGGAACTTCCATAACCACTTTATCGGTTTCGATTTCAGCAATTATATCGCCTTCTTCAACAAAATCACCTTCACTTTTATTCCACTGAGCTAATGTGCCATCTGCGACAGACTCTGGAAACATAGGTACTTTTAATTCAATCATTTCTTACTCCTAGTAACAACTTAAATTTTAAATTTCTAAAGCTCTATTAATAATTTCTTCTTGCTGTTTGACGTACAACGCATGATAGCCCACTGCAGGAGTAGATGATCTCTCTCTCGCGACACACAGCAACTCTTGGTTTTTTAATACAAGCTTTTCTATGAAGTGTCTAATATTATACCAAGCACCCTTATTCTGAGGCTCTTCTTGTAGCCACACCACCTTGTCAGCATGCTTATACTTAGCAAAAATATCTGCAAGTTCTTCTTGTGGGAACGGATACAACTCCTCAAGTCTTACTACAGCAACATCTTCATGAGCATCTTGCTTTTTAGCAATTAGATCATAATAAACCTTACCATTACAAAGTATAAGTTTTTTAACCTTCTCTTTATTGGCACTTGCATCATCTATAATAGATTCAAACTTACCTTTTGAGAGCTCTTCTAGTGTAGACACAGCCATAGGGTTTCTTAATAAACTCTTAGGTGTCATTACAATCAATGGCTTTCTAAGCGGTCTAATCACTTGACGTCTCAGCAAATGATAGATTTGTGCTGGAGTGGTAGGAGTACAAACTTGCATATTTCTATTCGCGCATGATTGTAAAAATCTCTCTAAACGTGCTGAAGAATGCTCAGCACCAGCACCTTCTTGGCCATGAGGTAAAAATAGTGTCAACCCTGACAAGATACCCCATTTTTCTTCAGCCGCCACCAAAAATTGATCAATAACTACTTGAGCTGTATTTACAAAATCACCAAACTGAGCTTCCCAAATTACTAACGAATCTGGACTATAACAACTATACCCATATTCAAATCCTAAAACACCATATTCCGATAATGTAGAATCTATAACATCAAATCGAACTTTTCCATTAATATGTTGAAGTGGAATATATTCTCTTAGTTGTGAGCTAGTATCCATATTTTTAACAACCGCATGACGATGAGAGAATGTTCCTCTACCACTATCTTCTCCAGATATCCTTACCGAATAACCTTCATCAAGCAATGTTGCATAAGCAAGAGATTCAGCAAACCCCCAGTTTAATGGAAGCTCGCCATTCGCCATCTTGACTCTATCTGTTATAGCTTTTTTAACCTGCATCTGAGCCTTGACTTCTTCAGATACTTCACTCATTCTCAAAGCTAACTCTTTGAGTTTATCCTCAGATATTGCATGGTAAGTATACTTAGTCTCCTGCTTACCAATATATGGCAACCAATCACAGACATTAAGCTTATCTTTTACAACTTTTCTATCAAGAATATCTATGGTAACTTGACCATTATCAAGCTTACTACGATAGTTAGCATTTAATTGTGCAAGAAGATTCTCATCAACAACTCCTTCTCTAAGAAGTTTTTCACTATATAATTTTAATGTCGAAGGAAGCTTTTTAATCACTTCATACATCTGTGGTTGAGTTCCTGAAGGCTCATCAGTTTCATTATGTCCGTTTCTACGATAGCAAACCAAATCAATAACTACATCCTTGTTAAATTTCATGCGATATTCAAGAGCTATATCAGCAACCTTAAGTACAGCCTCAGGATCATCACAATTTACATGAAAGATTGGTGCATCTACCATTTTTGCAATATCCGTTGAGTAGTTGCTACTTCTATTCACGCCAAATGTACTACTAGTAGTAAAACCAACTTGGTTATTTACAACAAGATGAACTGTACCGCCTGTTCCATACGCTTCAGTAAGAGAAAAACCAAAAGTCTCCATTACAATACCTTGCCCACAGAAAGCTGAGTCTCCATGTATCAATATAGGAAGCACTTTGTTATACACATTACCATCTAATTTATCTTGTATAGCTTTAGCAGCACCTTCTACAACAGGATCTACCGTTTCAAGATGAGATGGGTTAAACGCTAGTGCAATTTTTGCCTCTTTACCATCAATACATCTATAGTTCGAATATCCCATATGGTACTTGACGTCACCAGACAGGCTCTTTTCGCTTCTCTTACCTTCAAACTCTTCAAACAAATCTTTAGGATTTTTACCCATAACGTTCACAAGAACATTCAAGCGACCTCTATGAGCCATGCCTAATTGGATAAATCTCGTTGAATGTCTAGATACAGCTTTTTCTATAACATGTTGAAGAGATGGAATTAAAGATTCTCCACCCTCAAGGCCAAATCTTTTTTGACCCACATATCTTAATGCTAAATATTTCTCTAAGCCTTCTGCTGCAACCAACTGTTGCAAAATCCATTTTTTATCTGACTTCTCTGTAGATAAGTTTTTTTCAATCTTATCTTGAAGCCATAATTTTTCTTCTTTATTACCAATGTATCTATACTCATAACCTACACTAGATTCATAAATTGCCTTAGCTTTAGCTATTACTTCTTTCAGTGTAATAGCTTTATTATCAGTAAATTCACCAAGATTAACTTTCTCAGATAAATCTTTTTCAGATAGCCCATGCGCAGTTAACTCTAGATCAGAATCTCTTTGATACTTCATTAATCCTAATGGATCAATATTTGCTGATTTGTAGCCATGAGATCGATAAGCTTTTACAAGAGCTTTTGCTTTTAAGCTTACATCACCCTCACCACTAATAACTGTCGTAGCAGTAGATCTATTTTTAGCCAAAAATTTGAACTCATCAACCAAGTCGCGATGCACAGTATCAGTTGAACTAGCTATAGAATCAAAAAAGGACAACCATTTTGGATCAATGTCCTCATAGTTGCCCATAATATAATCATCATATATTGATTCAAGATATTCTAAATTACCTCCGAAGAGCTGGGTTGTTTCCAACCACTGACTAAAATCCGGTTGTTTTTTTTTCATATAAATACCTAAATGTCAGGTTTTAAATTTTACACATTTTTCTTTAATAGTGCAGATCTGATCTTACCGATAGCTTCCGTAGGATTAAGACCTTTAGGACACACAGAAACACAGTTCATAATAGTTCTACATCTAAATAGACTAAACGGATCTTTTAAGTCTTCAAGCCTTTGTTCCGTAGCAGTATCTCTTGAATCAGCAATAAATCTATATGCCTGTAACAAACCTGAAGGCCCTATAAATTTATCTGGATTCCACCAGAAAGACGGACATGATGTTGTACAACATGCACATAGAATACACTCATAAAGACCATCCAATTTAGCTCTATCTTCAGGTGATTGTAGTCTTTCTTTGACAGGAGGCTCTTCATCATTTATAAGATATGGTTTAACCTTTTCATAGTTCTTGTAGAACTGCTTCATATCAACAATCAAGTCTCTAACAACTGGTAAGCCCGGTAGAGGATTAACTTTAATTGGTTGTTTTAACTCTCCAACTGAGGTAATACATGCCAAACGGTTTTTACCATTAATGTTCATGCCATCAGAACCACAAACACCTTCTCTACAAGATCTTCTCATAGCTAATGTAGGGTCCTGTTCTTTGATAAGCTCCAAAGCAGTCAAGACTTTAACTCCCTCATTTTCTACTGTGACAGTATACTCATCATAATATGGCTTTTTATCTACTTCTGGATTATATCTATAAATTTTAAATCTTACATCCATTTATCAAATCCTCGTATTAATACTTACGTTCTGCTGGTTGGAAAGCTTTAACCTTAGTAGGAGACATATTCACATCACGTTGTGATGTCTTATCACCATCTAAGAAATACAACGTATGCTTCATCCAGTTCTTATCATCTCTTTCAGGATAGTCCACTCTCGAATGTGCACCTCTAGATTCTTTTCTCTCAAGTGCTAACTTCGCTGTAGCTATCGCAGTCAATACAAGATTATCCAGTTCCAAAGCTTCTATTCTCATCATATTGAAAATTCTAGAATTATCTTCCAAAACAGCATTATCAAGTCTTTCTCTAATTTTGAATAATTTATCAAGACCTTCTTTCATTGTACTTTCTTGTCTAAACACCGAGAAGTATTGTTGCATAGTCTGCTGAAGCTCTTTTCTAAGCACTGCTATTTTTTCTTGACAACCTCTTTGCTCAGAAGTATCCCACTTAGTGATTCTAGCAGTAGCTTTTTCAATATTCTCTTGCGAAACTTCTTTTGAAGGCATACCTTCTTTCAAGCTTTGCTCAGCATGCATGCCTGCAGCTCTACCAAACACAACCAAATCTAATAAAGAGTTACTACCAAGTCTATTTGCACCATGCACTGATACAGAAGCGCATTCACCAACAGCATATAAACCACCAATAACCTTATCTTCACCATTCACCTGAGTGATTACTTGGCCATGCTTATTAGTTGGTATTCCACCCATTTGATAATGGCATGTGGGTACAACTGGTATTGGCTTCTCAACAGGATCAATACCAGCAAAAGTTCTACCCAACTCTCTAACTGTAGGTAATCTCTCATCAATAACTTCTTCACCAAGATGAGTCAAATCCAACCATACACAACTTGTTCCAGAGAAAGTATCACCTCGACCTTCCATGATTTCTTGTTGAGATGCGCGCGACACAACATCGCGACAAGCAAGATCTTTGGCATTAGGAGCATATCGCTCCATAAATCTTTCACCATCCTTGTTACGCAGTACTCCACCTTCACCTCGGCAACCCTCAGTAACCAGAACTCCCGCTCCAGCAATACCCGTAGGGTGGAATTGCCAAAACTCCATATCCTGAAGTGGTAAATCTGCTCTTAAAGCAAGACCCATACCATCACCTGTGTTGATATAAGCATTAGTACTAGATTCGTATATACGACCTGCTCCGCCAGTAGCCAATATTGTAATTTTTGCCTTTAAGAAGACAGTTTCTCCTGTTTCTATACTAAGAGCTATTACACCAGCTACACTTCCATCATCAGCCTTGACCAAGTCAACAGCAAACCATTCTGTATAAAAATCAGTCTTATGAGAAAGATTACCCTGATACAGAGTATGCAAAAGCGCATGCCCAGTTCTATCAGCTGCAGCACAAGTTCTCTCTGCCTGATTAGCGGGATCATAATTTCTAGACATACCACCAAATGCTCGCTGATATATCTTACCGTTTTTTAGTCTTGAAAAAGGCATACCCATATGCTCTAACTCAATAATTGACTGCGGCGCATGTTCACACATATATTCGATCGCATCTTGATCACCAATATAGTCAGAACCTTTAACAGTATCATACATATGCCACTTCCAATCATCTGAAGGCAACCCGTCATTGAACTCAACATTCCCTAGTGCCGCTGCAATACCACCTTGAGCTGCAACAGTATGGGATCTAGTAGGAAAAACTTTAGAAACAACAGCTGTTTTAAAACCTGACTGCGACAACTGAAAAGATGCTCTTAAACCAGCACCACCAGCACCAATTACAATAGCATCAAATTCTTGCGTAGCTATACTCATAAAAATAACCTCTTAGTAGAAAAATAAAACCGCAAATAACCAAAAAAAGCAGAATGCATAGACCAATACAAAGCTCAGCATAATAAGAGCTGATGCCCAAGCACACTTAATATAGTCACCACAAATAATCCAAATACCTACCCAAGCATGAAAAAACATCGCCAAATAAGCCATCAATGTAGCAACTCTAAAAAACATGCTATCTGTGAACAATCCTCTCCAGCTATCATAGTTAAGCGCTCCAGCATGAGATAAACACAAAGTCTGAAGAATAAGATAACCAAAATAAACAGCAATAATTACAGCCGTCACTCTCTGTACAAAAAAGTCTTTAATTCCAGAAGAAGTTAATGAAATTACAGCCATAAGTAGCACCCCCATAAAATAGCCGATAAAACACCTAAAATGATAACAAGCAACGAAGTAATCTTAGCTGCTTTCATACTCTCACCAAAACCCATATCCATAATCATATGTCTAACACCCGCATAAACATGATAAGTTATAGATGATAAAAACAGCCAAAAGAATATACTGCACCAACCCTTAGTCAAAACAGCGACAGTTTGCTGATAACCATCGGGACCTGCAAGTGTATAATTCATACCAACAACTGCCAAAGGTATTGCAAAAATCAATACCACACCAGATATACGATGCAGTATAGAACTAATAGCAGTAATAGGAAACTTATAAGATTTAATTGACATCAAATCAACATTCGTAATTTTTTTCATGCTCGACATTCCTCCGAAGCAATTTATATGTATATCAGTAAATCGGATGTAAACCAATGTTATACAACAACTCTTAAATAATATATTTTTAGTAAAACAAATTCAAATACTTAAACAAATTTTTGATTCTATTTCGTCTCATAATCAAATGCAACAAACTATTAAGCAAAATAAATAATATTCACATCATACACAGCTAATGATTTTTTTATTTGCAAAAGAGAAATCTTTAGCTTATCATTCCCCTGTAATGATACCTTATTAGTATATTATTTTTTTAGAAAAGGTGTCTTTTTATTGCAAACCTTTGCATTGTATTTTTTGATCAACTCACTTGGAGGCCTATTAATGAGTAAATATGCAACTCTTAAGTATGCAGATAAAAATATTGAAATAGAATTACCAGTCTACTCTCCTAGCCTAGGTAATGACTGCATAGATGTATCATCTCTTGTAAAGCACGGTGTCTTTACTTACGATCCTGGCTTTATGTCGACAGCCGCATGTGAATCTAAAATCACATATATCGACGGTGGCAAAGGTATTCTTTTACACAGAGGCTATCCAATCGAAGAATGGACTCAGAAATCAAATTACAGAAACCTCTGCTATGCTTTAATTTATGGTGAATTGGGAACAGAAGCTCAAATCAAAGATTTTAGAGAAGAAATCATAACTAAGATGCCAGTATGTGAGCATGTTAAAGCTGCTATTTCAGCTATGCCACAACACACTCATCCTATGTCTGGATTAATTGCTGGTGTTAATGTTTTAGCCGCTGAGCATATTCACAATGGTCAAACTGAAGCACAAGATGAAGTTGCTAAAAATATAGTTGCTAAGATTGCGACTATGACAGCTATGGCTTATAGACATAATCAAGGCAAAAGATTCTTAGAGCCTAAAAAAGAGTATGGTTATGCAGAAAACTTTATCTACATGATGTTTGGTGAAGATGAAAGCTTTAAACCTGATGAGCTACATGTTAAAGCTATGGATACTATTTTCATGCTTCATGCTGATCACGAACAAAATGCTTCAACATCAACTGTTAGACTTTCTGGTTCAACTGGTAACTCTCCTTATGCAGCTATCATCGCTGGTATTACAGCTCTATGGGGTCCTGCTCATGGTGGTGCTAATGAAGCTGTATTAAAAATGCTATCAAAAATTGGTAGTGTTGATAATATCGATAAGTTTATCGAAAAAGCAAAAGATAAAGATGATCCATTTAGACTAATGGGATTCGGTCATAGAGTCTATAAAAATACTGACCCAAGAGCTACAGCCATGAAAGCTAATTGTGAAGAAATTCTAGCTAAACTAGGTAACAGTGATAACCCACTTCTTGCTATAGCTAAAAAACTAGAAGAGATTGCTTTACAAGATAGTTACTTCATTGATAGAAAGCTTTTCCCTAATGTGGATTTTTACTCTGGAATCATCTTAAAAGCTATGGGTATTCCAGAGAGCATGTTCACAGCAATATTTGCTCTTGCTAGAACTTCTGGTTGGATATCTCAATGGATCGAAATGGTTAATGATCCAGCACAAAAAATTGGTCGTCCGAGACAGTTATATACTGGCGCAACAAGCAGAGATTTATAATTTAATCAAAACCGCTTTCTTATTTTATTTACTTTTCTCCTTAATTAAACTACGATTCTTTTATCAAAAAATTTTTATTCTATAGATAATGAATAACTCTCCAACATTTAGTGACAAATTGGTTGCACCATTTAAACAGCCCAAAATGTTTACTATGCTAATTCTAGGTTACGCCTCTGGATTGCCTCTGATGCTTACCGCATCATCATTATTGCTTTGGTATAAAGATAGCGGCATCAATATTCAAAATATAAGTTTTTTAACACTTATAGCAATACCATATACATTTAAATACCTATGGGCTCCGTTCCTTGATAAAGTTAATATCTTAGGGATTGGTAGACGCAAAAGTTGGATACTTACAACACAGACAATCCTAATAATTCTAATAGCTCTCATGAGTCAATTATCTCCCGCAGCTCAACCATTTATGATTGCTTTTATCGGCTTTTTAATATGCTTTACATCTGCAACACAAGACATCGCTATAAATGCATATCAGACTGAAATTCTTAACGAGAGAGAGAAAGCTCTTGGTAATGCTATAGCAGTTATGGGCTATCGTATTGCAATGCTTGTAACAGGATCGTTAGTACTAATATTAGCTGATTATTATAGTGGCGGTGCTGAACCTATAGAGATATGTACACCTAAACTTACTGAACACTATGGTAGCAATGTCTTGTTTACTAATATTGATATTGTTTCTACTCAAAAACTTATATCTAGCAGTTGGAGCCTAGCACTAATAACAATTCTTGCATTTTTCATAATCTGTCCACTCTATTGCTTATTTTTAAAAGAGTCTTCATCAACCACAGTACCAAAAAGTTTCAAAGAAGCCTTCACACAACCGTTTATTGAGTTTTTTAAACGGCAAGGAATTAAAACTGCAATTATAATATTATTGATAATAATTGGATATAAACTTGCTGATGCAATCGCATTTTCACTTAATACGGTCTTTTTTGCTGACTTAGGATTTGATAAAACTACCATAGCTGTCTCATACAAAGCTTTTTCTTTAGCCGCGACTTTAATAGGTCTTATCGTAGGTGGGCTAATTGCAAGGAAAATAGGTATCTATAAAAGCTTTTTCTTCTTTAGCATTATTATGGCATCAGCAAATCTAATGTATGTACTACTAGCAGTTGTCGGTAAAAACTACTATCTAATGGTAAGTTCTGTTGCTGTTGAATATTTTTGTGGAGCAATGGGTACTGCAATACTTGTAGCAATGATTATGAGTCTTGTAAACATAAAGTTTTCAGCAACCCAGTTTGCTGTCCTTAGCTCAATCGATTCATTAGGAAGAGTCCTTGTAGGACCATTTGCAGGATATGTACAAAGCCACTATAAATGGGAAGGTCTTTTTATAGCAAGCTTTATCATAGGAATACTAATATCTGCTATCATCTATCTTTCTAGAAAAAGAATTAAATTAATGGCAAATATTGAATAAACTATCAAATATTCACTTATTTTTTCTAAAAAACAATAAAGAAATAATAAAAGCTATCCAAGGAAGTAAAAGAATTGCTAGTACAATATTTTTTGTGACAGCAGTTATCTGAAGACTTGGAAATAATATAATTACCACTAAAATAAATACTATAGACAATACTCCAACAGTAAAAGGATATAATGGCAAATTATTTTTACTCATTTGATATAGCCTACTTCTCAAATTGCTCAGAAACAAACTCCCAGTTCACTATATCCCATAAAGACTCAACATATTTAGGTCTTGCATTACGGTAATCGATATAATACGCATGCTCCCATACATCAAATGTTAGAAGTGGTTTTTTGTTATCTGTCAAAGGACAGCCTGCATTACTAGTAGTTACAATTTCTAACTTACCTTCCGTATTCTTTACCAGCCAAGCCCAACCAGATCCAAATGTAGCTACAGCAGCCTTAGAGAATTGATCCTTAAAGTTATCTATTGAACCAAAAGTTTCAATAATTGCTGCTTTCAATTGACTAGAAGGTTGAGTTTTACCTGGAGTTAAACAATTCCAATAAAATGTATGATTATATACTTGAGCTGAATTGTTAAATATGCCACCAGAAGAAGTTTTTATTATTTCTTCTAAATTTTTACCAGCATGCTCTGTTCCTTCAATCAGATTGTTTAAATTAGTTACATACGTTTGATGGTGCTTACCATAGTGATATTCAATCGTTTCTTTTGAGATAGTAGGCTCTAATGCATCCAATGCATAAGGTAGTTTTGGTAATTCAAATTTCATCTGATCATTCTCCCTGAACTAAGTTGAATTAATTTATTATAGCATCTCGGTACTATACCCGTTTAGTATAATATGCTATCATTTTTTAGATAAAATTTCTAAACTTAGTTGTCTAATCAAATAAAAAGGAAATAGATATGTACACACCAGAAGAGCAAAAAGTTGTTGATAGAATAGAAAAACAACTAAAAGAAAACGATATTATTCTATACATGAAGGGCTCTCCAAATATGCCACAATGTGGGTTCTCTGCTCATGCTGCTACGGCGATTAGAGCTTGCGGGAAGCCTTTTGCATTTGTTAATATTTTGGAGAACCCTGATATTCGCGCTGTTTTGCCAAAATACGCAGATTGGCCTACATTCCCTCAATTATGGGTAAAAGGTGAATTAATAGGTGGTTGCGATATAATCATGGAAATGAATGAATCTGGAGAACTTAAAGAGCTCATAGACTCCATCAAATAAGCAGCCATATAAAAATTATTTATTACTTATCTTTGTCCAAGCATCTGTACCATACTTACCCGTAGGCTTATATGCACTCATAGTACATAGACTCGATTCAGGACCGATATTACATCTATACAAATCTTTGTCAACGGCTACGACGGTACCTCCTTTATAATCCTCAATACCATAAGGATAGATATAATCAGCACCACTACTAGATTTAATATTCTGTTCTTCACTGGCAAAGTGAGAAATATCGTTTGTAATATTACTCCATGCCAAAAACCCTTTTTCTTTCATAGGACTATAAGAAGAGTCATTACAGTACTCTTCTTTCTGACACTCGAACTCTCTTCCATCAGCAATTACAATCTGACCAAATTTATAACTTCCTATACCTTTCGGATATGTAACAACTTCACCATCTTTTAATCTATATTTTTTCTTTTTTAAAACTTTTTTTGTACTCTGCAGCTTAAGCTCTTCCCAAGCAAGATCTCCATATAAACCATCTGGAATATATGCTTCATCGTTGCATAATTTAATTTCTAGCATAGATTTACACTTATACATCTTACCTGCAAAACTTACAACAGTGTCTGAACCATAACTACCTATTTGATATGGATATCTAACAATTTCTGTATCCAGAATATAGTTTTGTGGATTATCTGAAGAGTTTACTTTTTTTAGATATCTAGCACTATCATTAACAATTGAAGCTACTGGAGGTAGTTCGATACTTGCTATATTATTCGTAGAGCTCCAAGGTAAATGCTGATAGCCATTACTCAAATCTTCTGATTTAATATTTGTAGCGTCAAAGTCCATACTCCAAAGCGCAAATCCAGCAAAAGAAGCTTTGTTTTCTTTCATCAATGAAAGTATTTGCTTTATCTCTGGACTTGATAAAACATAAGTATCTCCTCCATGAGCTGCTCCTTTAGTAGCAGGAACGATAAAAACAAGCTTATTAGGAGGAATTTTGATAGGACTATCAACTTCATATTTTGGATAATTTGCTTCAAATCCTTGTGATGTTGTTAGAGCCCATGCAAGTGAAGCTAAAAATTTATCATATCCATCTAAAGGGGATACTTTAGTGAATTCATTATTTTTATCCTTATAGAATCCTAGAATTGCATCATATGGTCTTTCAGAAAAAGTATTAAGGAAAATATAATTTATCTTACTTATACCTATGTTATCTAATAACTCAATATAGCCATGGCTGACATACATATTGTCTTTATTGTTCTTAGCTAAGGGAGCTACAATATAATCCCACTCAGGAGAAAAAGTTAACCAAAAGTCTTTATCATTATTTCTAAGTGACGTTATGAGTCGATTTATTTTTAGAGCAGCAGTTTGAGCCTGTTTCTCATTTTTTGGTATAACCGTTTTTGGCAGGTCAAAATTTATACCATTGAAACCAAACTCTTTTACAATACTAATTAAATTATCAAAGTTTACGGTTTGCCAATCAATATGTGATGACTTTCCACCAAAAGAAATTAAAACATGCTTACCTTTTGACTCCATATAATTAATAAATTCTTTTAGATCTTTAGTATTGTATAACTTATTTGAGCTACCATTCTCATTATTAAACGATAATTCAAAACCCTTACTACTTGTATGTGTAACATATGCAGCTATTATCACATTATACTTACAGACATTCGGATTTTGATCGCAATATTCTTTATTTTTTGGCATCGATATATCGACTGGCGTTGTATTTATCTGTCTACCCAAGATATTATAGGAACTACTCTTTCCCCACAGTGGTAAGAAGCCGGCAATAACTGGTCCTCTAATTTTGCTATCAACTTGAACACAATCATTATCATAAATACACTTTCTGAGATTTTTAGCAAATATTCCAGAATTATGCAAAGAATCTCCATACAAATCTGCTGCATAATCTGTATTTAAAGACCAGCCTGTCACACCTGCAAATCTAGGTTTAAACTTAAGCTTTTCAAACTGAGGCAACATAAGCTCCACGGCCTGCTCAGTTGTTAATGATAAGGTTGCATTACCTTCAGGATGATATACTGTATTTGTACCTCCCGAGACTGCATTTGTTGGCTCACCTATTAAAATTTTGGTATGGATAGGAATATGTAAATCATTTACAATTTTTAAATAGCTATCCGCTATAAAGCCAGGCTCATACTCTGGATATGTATCATACTCTTGAATAAACAAATAATCTATATATCCGTTCCGAATAACTATATCATAATCAGTACTATTACCAGTTGTTACTAGTTTATAATCATTCACCTGAGGTTCCGCAACAATTACAATTTTGGGATCTAGTTTTTTGATATCTAAAGAAAGTTGATTAATAAAATCTGCTGATGTAAATTTCCTAAAACTATAAACAATTCCATCAATACTATTTTTATGTAAAAAATTAACTATATTACTTGCTAAAGCACTGATCTGTACATCTGGCATATCTTTACCAAAAATATTAGGGGTAATATCTGTTTTACTTACACCTGGATGAAAAGTATTTGGAATGCCTCCAACTGCTAATAAAACTTTCATACCAGCTTCTTTAGCTTGTTTTACTTTATCTATAATAGTTTGTATGGAAGTAGGGCTAGAAGTATAGAATCCAATATCTGTACCATAAACTTCGCCATAGGCTATAACAATAACGTTATATCCATCATCTTTTGCCTTATCAATATTAACTCTAGATGTTGAACTAGGAGTTCTAACATCTAAAAATCCAGCAATAATTCGCTTAGGAAGCAGATATATAGAGTCATTATTCTCCACATCCACATTCATGACCGATTGGGCAATTATATACGTAGGTATGATTAACCAACAAAACACAATTAAAGTAAAAACTTTTTTCATTACAAAATAACATAAATTCTAATCTTATAATTATAAATAATTCTAGATGAATATGTTAGTGATAGTGATTTTTAAATAGATTATTAAAGATAAACTTATAAGTAGAAATTTTTGAAAAATTAATAACTATCGCTATTAATCATCTTTTGAGTAATATAAGCCTTTAGATGAATTGAGAGCCTTAAGACGAGCATCTGCTTCTCTAAGTCTTTTATTTGCAGCTTCCACATCTAATTTAGAAGCATCTGGATTTTTAAGTGCTTCTTGAGCTCTAGCTCTAGCTTTTTCAGCTTCAGCTTGATTCAAGTTTTCTGCTCTCTCCATATCATCTACCATAATTGTAACACGAGTAGGAGTAACTTCTACAATACCACCTGAGACGTATAGTACATCAGTGTGTTCATCTTTTCTAACATTGACCACACCAGCTGGTAGAGTGGATAGAAGCTCTGTATGTCCATATGCTATACCCATTTCTCCAGCAGATCCACGTAGACTTACGATATCAGCCTCGCCTTTAAAAACTGAACCTTGGGGACTAACCACATCAACTTTTAGGTATTTTTTTGTCATATCTACACCCTATTATAGAGTTTTTGCCTTTTCGATTGCTTCTTGGATTGAACCAACCATGTAGAAAGCTTGCTCTGGTAAATGATCATACTCACCATTGACTATAGCTTTAAAACTAGCCACCGTGTCTTTAAGTGATACAAACTTACCAGGATTACCAGTAAACACCTCTGCAACATGGAATGGCTGAGATAAGAATCTCTGAATCTTACGAGCTCTATCAACTGTTCTTTTATCTTCATCAGAAAGCTCATCCATACCAAGGATAGCAATAATATCTTTTAATTCTTTGTATCTCTGAAGCACCTTCTGAACAGCACGAGCCGTCTCATAATGATCTTGTCCTACAACTAAAGGATCTAATTGTCTAGAAGTTGAATCTAGAGGGTCAACAGCAGGATAAATACCTAACTCTGCAATTTGACGCGATAATACAATCGTTGCATCTAAGTGAGAGAATGTTGTAGCTGGTGATGGATCTGTTAAATCATCCGCTGGTACATAAACAGCCTGAACTGAAGTAATAGAGCCCGTCTTAGTAGATGTAATACGCTCTTGTAAAGCACCCATCTCTGCTGCTAATGTTGGTTGATAGCCTACTGCAGATGGCATACGACCTAGCAATGCTGAAACTTCTGTACCTGCTAATGTGTAACGATAAATATTATCAATAAACATCAATACATCACGCTTCTCATCACGGAAGCCTTCTGCTATCGTTAAACCACTAAGAGCTACTCTTAATCTATTTCCTGGTGGCTCATTCATCTGACCATATACTAGGGCTACTTTATCTAGTACATTTGAGTCTTTCATTTCGTAATAAAAATCATTACCTTCACGAGTTCTTTCACCTACACCTGCAAATACTGAATATCCACTGTGTTCTTTTGCAATGTTGTTAATAAGCTCCATCATTGTTACAGTCTTACCAACACCTGCACCACCAAATAGACCCACTTTACCACCTTTTGCAAATGGACAAATAAGATCAACTACTTTAATACCTGTTTCTAATATTTCTGTACTTAATGCTAATTCATCATAAGCTGGAGGTGCCTGATGAATAGACCTAGTTTCTGTATACTGAATTGGTCCCGCTTCATCAATAGGTTCACCTAACACATTCATAATACGGCCTAAAGTACCATGCCCTACTGGTACAGAAATTGGTGCGTTTGTGTTCTCCACAACCATTCCACGTCTTAGACCATCACTAGAACCCATAGCAATAGTTCTTACAACACCATCACCAATTTGCTGCTGTACTTCTAGTACTAAATTTGCTTCTTTTACATTTAATGCATCATATACTTTTGGAGTGTTATCTCGAGAAAACTCTACATCAATAACAGCACCAATTACTTGAATAATTTTACCTGTACTCATTTATCTCTCCTAAACTGCTGCCGCACCTGAACAAATTTCTGCAAGCTCTTGAGTAATCATAGCTTGTCTTACTTTGTTGTAATCTAGTTTCAACTGATCGATTATATCACTTGCATTATCAGTCGCATTTTTCATAGCCATCATACGAGCAGCTTGCTCACATGCAGCATTCTCCAATATTGCTCCTCTTACTTGAGCTTCTATATATCGAATGCATAAAGCATTTAAAACTTCCTCAATATCTCTTTCGTATATATAATCCCAATGCCCCTTAGATGCTTGAGCCTTGTTAGCCTTAAGCTCTTCTTCTGAGAAGATGTCTTGGATAGGTAGTAATGTTTGCAATTTTGGCTTTTGTTTGATTGTACTAACAAATTCGTTATTACTCATATAAAGTCTATCTATCTCACCATTTGTGAACTTATCTAGCATAACTTTAAGTGCACCGCCAATAGCTCTAACACTGCCTTCATTATCCTTATCATTATAATGTGCTGTGGCAACTACGTTAACATCTTTAAGTTTTGCAAAAAATGTCGCCGCTTTTGAACCAATTGCGCAGACATCAATCTCAACTCTATCATCAAGATTCTTTTTGATATCTTTGAGAACGTGCTTAAATAAGTTGATATTAAGACCTCCACAAAGACCTCTATCTGTAGAAGTAACTATATACCCAACTCTTTTTACCTCTCTATCAAAAAGATATGGATTTGGATAGTCAATACTTGCCATTGTAACGTTTTTGATAATAGTATTTGCACTTTCAACATAAGGACGTACATTATTCATCTTGACTATTGCACCCCTCATCTTACTAGCTGCAACCAATTCCATAGCACCAGTGATTTTTTGGGTATTTTTAACACTCTGTACTTTAGAACGTATTTCTCTAGCATTAGACATAGTCTATACTCCTATTACCAAGCTTGATTTGCTTTACAATCTTCAACAATTGTTTTTAACTTCTCAGCAATCTCAGCATCATATTTGCCAGTTTCATTAATCTCAGCCACAACTTCTGCATATTTAGTTTCCGCAAGCGCATGTAATGCTGATTCGAAAGGAATAACCTCTGAAACTTCTAAGCTATCTAAATATCCATTATCAGCTGCATACAATGATAGTGCCATCAAAGCAATTGACAGTGTTGAGAACTGCTTTTGTTTTAAAAGTTCTGTCACTCTTTGACCTCTGTTAAGCTGTGCTCTAGTAGCTTCGTCAAGATCCGATGCAAACTGTGAGAATGCCTCTAGTTCTCTAAACTGTGCTAGGGCTAGACGAATACCACCACCTAACTTCTTGATAATCTTAGTCTGAGCAGCACCACCAACACGCGATACAGAGTTACCAGGGTTGATAGCTGGTCTTAGACCCGAGTTAAATAAATCAGTCTCTAAAAATATCTGTCCATCAGTAATTGAAATCACGTTTGTTGGTACAAATGCAGAAATATCACCTGCTTGTGTTTCAATTATTGGTAAAGCAGTCAAAGAACCTGTCTTACCTTTGACCTCACCATTAGTAAATTTCTCTACATACTCTTCATTTACTCTTGCAGCTCTTTCAAGAAGTCTTGAATGAAGATAGAATACGTCACCAGGGTAAGCTTCACGCCCTGGAGGTCTTCTCAATAGTAAAGAAATCTGTCTATATGCCCATGCTTGTTTAGTTAAATCATCGTACACAATTAGCGCATCTTCACCACGATCTCTAAAATATTCACCCATTGAACAACCAGCATAAGGTGCTATATATTGCAAAGCAGCAGAGTCAGAAGCTGTAGCTGCAACAATAATTGTATGCTCCATAGCACCGTGCTCTTCAAGCTGTCTCACAATATTAGCAATTGATGATGCTTTTTGACCAATAGCAACATAGATACATTTAACACCTGTACCTTTTTGATTAATAATTGCATCAATAGCTATGGCTGTCTTACCAATTTGTCTATCACCAATAATCAACTCTCTTTGACCCCTACCAATTGGAACCATAGAATCAATTGACTTAACACCTGTTTGTAAAGCTTGATCCACTGACTTTCTCCAAATTACACCTGGAGCTATCTTTTCTATTGGAGAAGAATGAGCAGTTTCAATCTCACCTTTACCATCAATTGGATTACCTAAAGCATCTACGACTCTACCCAACAAAGCCTCACCAACAGGAACTTCTAAAATCCTGCCTGTACAATATGCCTTATCACCTTCTTTTATATGTTCATAATCACCTAAAACAACTGCTCCGACAGAGTCAGTATTTAAGTTTAATGCCAGACCATACACATCTCCTGGCAACTTAATCATCTCACCAGCAGTTACATCATCTAAGCCATAAATTGTAACGATACCATCAGCTACGCTAACGATTGTACCTTCTGATTTAAGTTCGACTGAATTATCAAACTTTTCAATTCTTTTCTTTATTAAACCACTTATTTCTGATGGACTTAATTGCATAAGCTCACTTCCTATAATTTATGATAACAAAATACTTTTTAATGTCTCTATACGACCAGATACAGAATCATCTATTACTGTATCGCCAACTTTAATTACCGTTCCACCCACTATAATAGGATCAATAATCACATTCATATTTATCGAACAACTAAGCTTCTCTTCCAGTTTAGTTCTTAATTTAGCTAATGTATTTTTATCAACACTGTAAGCCAAAATAACATCAGCTACTTTTACATTATTATGAACGTTCTTTATAGTTTCAAACTGGAATGCTATTTCAGGTAGTATAGATAACTTTTTATTTTCGGCTATTAGTGCAACAAAGTTGAAAAACTTTTCATCTAGCTGATCTTTTACAGCATTAACAATCTCTGTTTGAGAAAATTCAGGACTAGAAATAATAGCTGCGACAGAGTCATCTTGAACCAGCTCGGCAAACGATTTTAGTTGTGCAGACCATTCTTGAAGTAGATTATATTCATTTGCAAACTCAAATGCAGCTTTGGCATACGGTTTAGCAATCACACTTAGATTTGTCATTTACCTACCTTCTTATCCAAAAGTTATACTTTCTCTACAAAGTCTTTCAAAATTTTTTTACTAGACTGTTCATCAACATTTGCTGATATTATCTTACTAGCAGCTGCCATCGCTAAACTAACAACTTCATGTTTAAGCTCTTCTTTTGCTTTCACTTTTTCTTGCTCTATTTCAGCCATAGCCATGCTCTTAATTTTATCAGCAGCTGCGATAGCCTCTTCTTTAGCTTGTTCATCTACCTTATGTGCTCTTACATAAGCGTTCTCAACTATCTCAGTAGCCTTTGCTTTAGCTTCACGCAAGATCTCAGCAGACTGCCTTTTTGCAACTTCTAACTCTCGAGATGCTCTATCAGCAGATGCCAAACCTTCAGCAATCTTTTCTCTACGCTCATCTAAAGCTTTGCGCAGTGGAGGCCATACAAACTTCATTGTAAATCCAACAAAGATTGCAAACGTTATCATCTGCCCAATTAGAGTTATATTAATATCCATCTACTTATCCTTTAGATAATAAAATTATGATTTTATATTACTTTATTATGCACCAATAACTTTCTGAGCAGCATCTGCTAGACCTGGAATAGCTAGAGGATTTGCGTACAACACTAAGAAACCAATAGCTATTGAAATAGCAGCGAACGCATCCACGAAAGCAGCAACGATAAACATACGACCTAATAACATACCACCTAATTCTGGCTGACGAGCAACACCTTCTAAGTACTTACCACCCAAAACACCAAAACCTACCGCAGTACCTAAAGCAGGTAGTGAGATTAATAAAGCGACTGCTATTGCTGTTAAACCATTTAAGTTGCCCAAAACTTGTAAAGACATATCCATTTTTTATTTCTCCTGTTTATTTATTTTTATTTAGGTTGATTTAAACTTAGTGAGCTTCCTGAGCCATATTCAGATAAACTACAGTCAGCATCATAAATACAAAAGCTTGTATTAATACTATTAATATATGAAATATCGCCCATATACCACCAAGAGTCCATTGGAACCACCATGGCAATAATGCTATCAGGATAAAGATAAGTTCTCCTGCAAAAATATTACCAAACAAACGCAGTGACAATGAAACTGGCTTAACTATCTCATCCACAAGTCTAAAGAATATATTTAGAGGAAATAACCATATTCCAAACGGAGCGCTTAAAATTTCTTTCAGCAGACCAAACCCTTTAGCTTTAAGATTATAAAAAATCACCAAGAAAAATACCGCGATAGACATCGCAAAAGTGACATTAGGATCTGCTGTAGGCACAACCCTAAAATACACATCATGACTACTAGTAAAGAAACTAATTAACCAACCGAAAAGATCTACAGGAAGTAAATCCATCAAATTCATAAGCACAACCCAAACAAATATTGTCAACGCTAGAGGTGTAACAAAATCTCTTTTATGATGATAGTTTTCTGCCACCATACCATCCATCCATTCCCACACTGCTTCAATCATATTTTGAAACTTACCAGGAACACCAGCATTAGCTCGTCTTGCAGCCATAAACATAGCCAAGATAAATACGATACCTAAAACCCCACTGACCAACAGTGAATCTACGTTTAGCTGCCAAAAAGAACCCTCACCTAGGCTTATTTGCCAATGATGTAAGTGATGCTGAACGTATTCTGTAGCTACTTGAGAACCCGCCTCTGTATTTGCCATTACTTATTCCACCAATAATTTAAATAAATTAGTATTTACAACCCTAAAATATACCTATCTTACCCTTCTGAACAAAATAGGTACGAAACACACGACTAATTGTAACAAAAGTAATCCAAAAATGTAAGAAAATAATTTTGGTTTGACATAAACTGCAAGCAGTATTGTAATCAATGCAACAATGCTTAATTTCAGGAGCTCACTCAAATAAAAAATAACTATCTCAATCCCTGGACTAAACTGTTTTTCGATAAACAATCTAAAGAAAAACACAAAATTAGCTAAAAACATTGTTAATGCACCAAGTGCAAATGAATTAGCATAAACATATCCATAAACCATGAGCGTAATAACATAACCCACAAAGCCTAAAAGAAATTGCATCAATACAAACTTCTTTTCGTCAATTCTAATATTTGCCAACATATCTAATATTAATATAAATAAATTTATTGAGCCTATAATATCAAAAATGCTTATATTAGACAAAGAAAAGCTTTAGGCTTGATTTATATATTTCAGGAACTTAAACTTATACTCTTAAGCCAACTAAAATAAATATAGTATGGAACAAAAAATTCACAATATTCGCGGATATGCATGGATAATTATCATTCTTAGTTCTTTTTTGCTTTTTGACAAATATATAATGCAGGTATTTCCTAGTCTTATCACAGATGATATGATGTCTAGCTTCCATACTAATGCAACTCAAACGGGAGCTTTAGGCTCTGCGTTTTTTTGGTCAATAATTATTTGTCAACTGTTTCTTGCCGGCCCAATTATAGATAAGTTTGGTTTTAGACTAATTAGTCCTATATCTATAACTATTTCTGCTATGGGAGTTATCCTGTTTGTTGTTGCCTGTAATCTCGGTAGCTTGAGCATGGCATATATAGCTAGAATTATCACAGGCATGGGTGTCTCTTTCGCTACCATCTCTTATCTTAAGGCCGTTTCAGTTTGGTTTGAGCCTCGTAAATTTGCTTTTGCTGCTAGTTTTCTAGCAACTGCTGCTATGATAGGAGCTCTTTGTGCGCAGGCTCCATTAGCATATTTGATAACATTATGTGGCGATTGGAAGATGGCGATGCTGTTATTTGCGGTAGCTAGCTTATTGATTGGTGTACTTTACTATATAATTGTACGTGACTTCAATCCAAAACAACCAGAAGCTAGCTCACCAAGTAATCAGCTAAAAACTATTGATGCACTCAAAGAAGTCATTAAAAATAAAAATAACTGGCTTTTAACTTTCTATGTCGGTCTAAGTTTTACAGCAGTAGATGCCTTTGCTGGATTCTGGGGCAATGCTTACTTTAGAGAAGCCTATCACCTATCACGTGAAGAAGCAGCCAGTATTATATCAATGATATTTATTGGCATGGCAATAGGCTCCCCGATTATAGGAAAGTTATCAGAGATCCTTGATAGTCGAAAAGGAGTAATGATTTTTTTTCACATAATAGGTTCTATTGCTTTAAGCTTTGTTTTACTTACTAAAACAAGTGCTACACTCTCAGCAATATTACTTTTCATTTTTGGATTATGTCTTGGAATATATATGCTTTCATTTGCCATAGGAAATCGTATAAACCCTATAATCATAACTGCAACAGTAGCAGCTTTTATTAATACAGGAGAACCTATATTAGGAGCGATCTTCGATCCTTTGATCGGCTATTTCTTAGATTGGTCATGGACTGGAAAATACCTAAACAAAGCCGGAGAAATTGTTTCACAACACACAAGTCCTAACGATATTAAATATTTTGATTTAAGTTCTTACCATTTTGCATTTACAACCCTTGTAATAAGCATGATAGCATCACTAGTAGTATTATTAATGATAAAAGACAATAAAGATTAAAATAAAACTATTTTGTTTTAACAAACTCATCAAACCTTGAATCTAATTTTGCTTCAATAGATATCAGCTTCCGCTGTTTCTCATCATAAAACTCTAATTTACCAGCATGAAGTAATAACTTATCAACTCCTTTAGCTAGTAGTTTTTTATCATCAATCATATAACCATATTTCTTATCAGCAACAATCGGATGTCCCATAGCTCTTGTATGAACTCTAATTTGATGTGTTCTACCAGTTTCTAACTTGATTTCTAGTAAGCTGTAATCGCCTATTTTTTGTACTGACAATATTCTTGTAAGAGCTCTTTTACCTTCTCGCTTGTCAACTTTAACTATTCGTTGACCATCTTTAGTTTCTGTACGACTTAACGGCAAGTCAATTGCATCTATTTTTTCATCCCAATGACCATGAACTAAAGCATAATAAATCTTATTTACTTTACGCTCTTTGAAAATATCAAAAAAATAAACCAATGAGCTATGTTTCTTCGCTAACAGCACACAACCTGATGTTTCTTTATCAAGTCTATGCACCAAATCCAAGCGTCTAACCTTAGGACGCAACTGTCTTAACCGTTCCACCAAACCCGAATTAATCCCAGAACCGCCATGGACAGCCATACCTGATGGTTTATCAACAACGATATAATCATCTGTCTCATATAAAATTCGTTGTTCTAAAAAATCCAAGTGAGATTTAGATACTTTTATAACTTCTACACTCTCTTCTAAGCTAAATGGCGGTACTCTAATAATATCTCCAGCACTTACACGACTGGTTTGTTTAACCCTTTTTTTATTAACTCGTAATTCACCTTTACGAATCCAGCGGTAAATTAATGATTTTGGTAAACGTGAAAACTTACTTATCAAGAAATTATCGATTCTTTGTTCTATAACATCATCAGCAACTTCAATAAATTGAACCTTATTCATCTAAAACACCAAAATTAGTATTCTGCATATCATTAAGCCGACTAATTGTTCGCTGAAATTCAAATCTCAGACGTTCACCTTCATATAATTCTGTAAAATCATTATTAGCCAAAATTACGACTTTCTTATTTTGATCATAAAACTCATCTATTAGAGCAATAAATCTTCTTGCCATATCTTCATTATATTGATCAAATCCTGTCAGATTGTATATAAAAATTTGTTCATACTTACTACAAATATCAATATAGTCATAAGAACTACGTCCATCACCACAAATGACTCTAAAATCAAAACATATGTCTTTATGGCTTACAAGCATAGCAAAAATCTTTCTACCCAAAACTTCTATATTAGTATCTTTGTCAAAGTACTGATTTCTAAGGAAAAATTTATCAAAAAAATTTTTACGGTTCTGCTCATTATATGGATAAATATAATTTAAATATTCATTTGGCAAACGGAATCTATAATCAACCCCAGAATCTAGATTTAAAACATGCACGTTTTTTATCAAAACATCAATAGCTGGTAAAAACAACTCTCTCTGCAAACCTCTCTTATACAAATTTTCTGGCTCAATATTTGAAGTTGCTACAAGAGTTACACCAAGTTTAAACAACTCCGTAAAAACATTTCCTAAAATCATAGCGTCAGCTATATCTTCGACAAAAAACTCATCAAAACAAATAACTCGCATATCTTTAGCCATATCATAAGCGACTTTTGATATAGGATTCTTATAACCTTGATACTTCCTTAGTTCAGAATGAATACCTTTCATAAAGTGTGAAAAATGCTGTCTTCTTTTTTGTTCTATCGGTAGATTATTATAGAAAATATCCATAATGAAAGTCTTTCCTCTACCAACACCTCCCCACATATACAATCCCTTTACAGATGGATATAGTGATCTTTTAAGAAAGCCAAATTTTGTTTTTTTATTTACTAATATCTGATCTATTATTTCTTGCAAACCTCTGATAGCTTCAAGCTGTAAAGAATCAACCTTTAAATCAAGCTCGCGAACTTTTTGGAGATAAATATCATCTAAATTCATTATTTAACTTCTTTATCTTTAACTAAAACAAGTAGAAAAAAAGATGCAATCATACTAAACACTAAAATCAAGAAAGCATTATGATAAGCACTTATGTGAAAATACCTATGAGCTCCTTCTGCAGCTACATTCGTAATCT
The DNA here is from genome assembly GCF_045862875.1 of Francisella sciaenopsi. Classification (NCBI taxonomy): domain Bacteria; kingdom Pseudomonadati; phylum Pseudomonadota; class Gammaproteobacteria; order Thiotrichales; family Francisellaceae; genus Francisella; species Francisella sciaenopsi. Next base: position 86,805 of record NZ_BTHG01000002.1, on the reverse strand, counting down.
GATTATGAACATCTATATATTGACCAGTCCATGTTAGATCAAGCAAATGCCCTATTAAAGGATCAAATAATGCCCCAAGCAATGGTTCACCAGTATTAATCAGAGCAGCTACAGTAGCAGCTACAACTATTGGATTTATACGATTACCTATCGCAAAAGCAAGCATGTATACTCCTAAACAGAATCCAAATACAAACAATAAAGCTCCTGAAATTCCTGGCGTAAGCTTAAATTGTAAAACCAAAGCCAAACAGATTGTAGCAATTATATGAAAAATTATCATAATTTTAACTCTATTATCAAATTTTTCAGATAACTTACCTATTACTGGTGAGCCTATGGCAAGTCCAAGAAACATCATTGATACAATAAACGAAGCTTCTTTTGCTGGAATAGCATACAATTCTCTGAAATAGTTATTACCCCAAATACCGCCAAAAACATCTATCGTTGTAAAGGTTAGTCCTGTATATAAAGTAAGATACCAATTATTTTTGTTCATAAGTACCTTTTTTATACCTGCAAGAGTCCCAGTATTTCCTTTTGAATCATTTGCAAATGATGCTTCGGGATTATAATCTCTTACTAAAGCCAAATATAATAAAGCCATAACTATACTAAAACAAGCATAACCAATTAATGCTCTATGCCATGACCCTGTAATTTCAATAAGATACACAAGCGGAACTTGCCCAAGCAAAGCACCCATCATTGCAGCAGTCATTAAAAAACTACAAACAAAAGCAAATTTACGTGGATCAAACCAAACTGCAGCAGCTTTAATATAACCAACCGTAGCAAATGAAGCACCTATTCCAATCATCAATCGAGAAACACAACCAAGCGCAAAGCTATGAATGTCAGCTGAAAGAACAAATAGTATCAATCCTATTGCAGATAGAATTAATGAAAAAAAACTGACCTTTCTAAATCCTAGCTTATCTATAATTGGCCCAGCTACAAAAAACTGACAAAACACTACTGACCATAAAAATAATGATACCATAGCGCTCATTTCTGTAGCATTTATCGAAAAACTAGTCATCAATTCATTTGCTATCAGACTAGGAGACACATTCATTATATATTTATCAATGAGTAAAAATGAGCTCAGACCTACAACTATCCAAGCATAACCTTTTATATTATGTAACTTCATATAGCTATTTTTTCTAGAAAATTTATTAATTCATTCAAAAGAATTTGCTCTTGTTGCTTATCTTGTTGTAAATATTTTACACCAACAGTCTGTTGCAATAATTCATCTTGACCGATTATTACAGCAATTTTAGCATCTGATTTATCTGCCTTTTTAAACTGTGATTTAAAGCTACCAAATTTCAAATCCATATCTATTTTTAATGCCGGCAATTCTTGACGAATATTCTCGACTACTAGTAACGATCTATGTAGATGATTATTATCTAATACGAAAAAAACATCACTTCTATTATCTTCAACTGGGAGTTCACCTTCATTCTCAAGTAAAAGCAATAGGCGTTCTAAGCCAATAGCAAAACCAATAGCACCTGCTTTTTGACCACCTAAATTTTCTATCAAATTATCATAACGACCGCCAGCACATACTGCTGCTTGAGCTCCTAACCGATCAGTTGTCCACTCAAAAACTAATCCACTATAATAATCTAAACCTCTAACCAATTTTTGATTAACTCGATAATTAACTCCCAAGTTATCAAGATACTCACATGTCTGCTCAAATCTCACCAATGAGTCTTTATCGATAAAATCAATAAGCTTAGGCGCATTAATCAATATTTGCTGAGTTTGTTCATTCTTAGAATCAAGTATTCTCAGAGGATTTTTGTCCAATCTCTTGATTGAATCTTCATCAAGCTGCGTATGATATGGTTTTAGATACTCTAACAATGCTTTTGTGTATTCTTGTCTATTAGAACTCGATCCAAGACTATTTAACTCTAGTGTTATACATTTAGAAATACCCAGATCTCTAAATAAGTTCCAGCCAATAGTAAGAATTTCTAAGTCTATCGCAACACTATCATAGCCATAAGCCTCAACACCAAGTTGGTAAAACTGTCTATACCTACCTTTTTGAGGTCTCTCATAGCGAAACATAGGACCAGAATACCAAAGCTTTTGTGTTTGTCCCCTATTAGCCAAACTATTTTCGATTACCATACGCACACAACCAGCCGTTCCTTCGGGTCTGAGCGTTAGACTTTCTCCACTTCTATCTACAAAATCATAGGTTTCTTTAGAAACTATATCCGATGTTTCTCCTACACTTCTATGAAATAGTTCACTTTTTTCTAAGACGGGCAGCCTTACCTCATCATAACTATATTTATCTAGAATTGATTTTATTTTTGACTCTAAAAACTGCCACTTGTAACTTTCTTGAGGAAGAATATCATTAAAACCGCGAATAATAGTAAGTTTGCTCATAAGCCACCTACCTTAATTTTTCAACTTTTGTTTCTTTATCACTATCTTTATAGTTTTCTTGTAACGACTTATCATCTTGCTTGATTATTTTAGAATCAGCTTCTAGAGCCTGCTGGATTTTTCCTTCCATTTCCATCCCATAATCAAGAGACTTATCGTAGATAAACTTAAGATTTGGAACTATTCTAAGATTTAGCGATTTAGCTATAGATGATCTAAAAAAACCTTTTGATTTTTCAAAGGCTTTGGCAATACTTTGAGCCTCTTGAATATCCAAACAAGTATAATACACTTTTGCATAAGATAGATCTTTAGAAAGCTCAATCTCGGTAATAGTTGCCGTAGCAAGCTTAGTATCTTTTATTTTTGTACGCAGTAGCAAAGATATCACCTTTTGAAGCTCACTCGCTACTCGCTGCACTCTACCTTCTGCTGCCATAATTATAGCTCCTTAGCAACTTCAATAACTTCAAATACTTCTATCTGGTCACCTTCACGCACATCGTTATAGTTTTTGACACCTATACCACACTCCATACCTTTTTTGACTTCACTTGCGTCATCTTTAAATCTCTTTAAGGATTCAAGTGTGCCTTCATATATTACAACGTTATCACGCAATACACGAATTGGATTTGTACGCTTAACAGTGCCTTCTATAACCATACAACCTGCAATCGATCCAAATTTAGAAGATCTATACACTTCTCTAACTTCAGCTATACCGATAATCTGCTCCTTCATATCTGGAGACAATAAACCAGTCATCGCTTTCTTAACATCATCAATTAAATCATAAATAATGTTATAGTAGCGAAGCTCTACGCCATCGCCTTCAGCTAGTTTCTTCGCTGCACTATCTGCCCTAACATTAAAACCAATAATTACAGCCGTTGATGCAACAGCTAATGTCACATCAGAAGACGTAATAGCTCCTATACCACTTGCAATTATGTCAACCTTAACCTCATCAGTAGAAAGTTTAAGCAATGACTCTCTAATAGCTTCAACTGAACCCTGTACATCACCTTTAAGGATAATTTTAAGAGTTTGTTGCTCACCTTCTTTGCCCATGTTGCTAAACATATTAGAAAGTTTAAGAGACTGCTCTTGAGCTATCTTAGCTTCTTTTTGTCTTTGAGATCTTTGAGCTGCTAACTCTTTAGCTTTTTTCTCATTCTCAATAACAACCATATCATCACCAGCTGCTGGAACACCTGATAAACCTAGTATTTCAACTGGAGTTGCCGGCCCTGCTGACTTGATCTGTTTGCCTAAATCATCATGCATAGCTCTGACTCTACCATACTCAGTACCACACAAGATATTATCACCTTGTTTAAGACTACCATTCTGAACTAGTACTGTTGCAACTGGACCACGTCCTTTTTCTAGACGAGACTCAATAACAACACCTTCAGCTAAACCTTCAGCAAATGCTTCTAATTCTAGAACTTCAGATTGTAATAACACAGCATCTAATAACTCTGCAACGCCTTCACCAGTTTTAGCAGAAACATTTGCAAACATAACTTCTCCACCCCAAGATTCTGGAATAACGTTACGTTGCGCTAACTCACCGACAACCTTATCAGGATCAGCATCTGGCTTATCAATTTTGTTGACAGCAACAACGATTGGAACACCTGCTGCTTTAGCATGCTGAATAGCTTCCTCAGTCTGAGGCATAACCCCGTCATCTGCTGCAACCACAAGGATTACGATATCTGTACTCTTAGCTCCGCGAGCACGCATTGATGTGAAAGCTTCATGACCAGGAGTATCTAAAAAAGTAATAGCTCCTTTACTTGTTTTAACAGAGTATGCACCAATATGCTGTGTTATACCACCAGCTTCTCCTGCCACAACTCTTGCTTTACGTATATAGTCTAATAGAGAGGTCTTACCATGATCTACGTGACCCATAATAGTTACAACAGGCGCACGAGATATTTTCTTATGTAAACTTCTATCAACAGTAGTCACAGCTTCTTCAAGAGCATTTTCATTATGTAATGTATATTTATGCCCCATTTCCTCAACAATCAAAACCGCAGTGTCTTGATCTAATGATTGGTTAATTGTGGCCATCACACCCATATTAAATAATACTTTAACAATCTCAGCGCCTTTGACTGCCATTCTATTAGCCAAATCACTAACTGTAATACCTTCACGTATTTCAACTGTTTTAACAGCACTTTCGACAGGCATTGTAAACTCTTGTTTTTTAACCTTAGGCGCTTTTAACTTACCTTTCTTACTACCAAACTCATCAAATGATTCCAAATCACCCGCAAGTTGTGACAACTGTCTTGGATTAGCTTTTTTGAAACCTTTACCACTAGCCTTTTTAGCTTTGGACTTCTTCTCTTCTTCTTCTCTTTTATATTTAGTATTAGTGCTGTTACTACTTTCAGTAAAGACTTTCTTCGGAGACTTTTTCTTACTATTTTTAGACTCTGTAGATTTATCTTCAGATGACTTTTCTTCATCCTGAGAGTTATTGTCTTGAGTTTTGACTTCAGGCATAGCAGTTATCTTAAAACCATTATCTTTTATAACTGGTTTAGTAACAGGCTTTTCTTGCTGAGGTTGTACAAGACTAACAGACTCTCTTTCTACACTTTCAACAACTTTATTATCTTTGGCATCAAGTGCTACTTGTGGCTTTTCAACAATAGACTCGTCTACTTTAGCCGGAGATTGTTCTTCTACTTTTTTTGCAACTCGTCTTTTTTTCTTGACCGAAACATTTATCTTATGCTTACCATCAAGTTTAAGAGAAGTTACTTTCTTTCTAGTAACAGTATTTTTAGCACTATTAATCTTATCTAAAAGAGTTTTCATTTCTTCCGGAGTCAAAGTATCTTTTTCACTACTTTTTTCTATACCAAAAGATTTAAGTTGCTTCAGTAACGCGCTTACTTCTTTATTTGTTTGTTGTGCCAATTGGCCAACTGTAATCTCTGCCATTTCCCTCTCCTTTGTACTATTTTGATTCGTACTTCCTATTCAAACCAAGGGGCTCTTGCTTGCATTATTAAATCTGTTGCTTGTTTCTCATCAATAGCAACAATGTCAAGCAACTCATCCACAGATAGTTCTGCCAGATTTTCCATTGTCACTATATTATTTTGAGCAAGCTTATCTGCCAACTCCTGATTCATGCTCTGCATATTAAGTAAATCTTCAGCTGGCTTCTTACCTCCTAATGCTTGAGATAAAATCACTGCCTTTGCTCTTTCTTGAAGCTCATCTACAATCTCTTCATCAAAGCCTTCAATTTCCAAAAGCTCGTCTCTATCTAAATATGCTAAATCTTCTAACGTTTCAATACCTTCTTCTATTAGTACTAAAGCAAAATCATGATCAATATCTAACGCTTCAACAAATTTCTCGACTATAGACATTTGCTTTTCTTCTTGCTCAGCATCAGATAAAACATTTATCTTCCAACCGATTAAAGCACTTGCCAATCTAACATTAACTCCACTCTTACCAATAGCTTTTGATAAACTTTCTTGTTTAACAACTATATCCATTGAATTAGTTTCTTCATCAACATTTACTTCCAAAATATCTTCAGAATCAACAGGTGATAAAGAGTTGATCGCATATTGAACCATATCTTCATCCCATAGAATAACATCGACTTTCTCACCATTTAGCTCACTCATAATAGAATGTATTCTTGATCCTCTAACACCCACACAAGCACCACATGGATCTATTCGCTGATCATTACTCTTGACAGTGACCTTTGATCTAAAACCAGGTTCACGCACAACATTTACAACATTTATAAGCTCTTCTTCAACTTCAGGAACTTCTAATTTAAATAAAGCTTTAAGCATCATGTTACTAGCACGACTAAGCATAACCGTGCTTGGTTTACCGAACTCATCAACCTCAACACTCTCAACACATGATCTAATCTTATCACCAACGCGGAATCTCTCTCTTGAGATCAAATCTTTCTTAGGTAGAATACCTTCAGCATTATTGCCAAGATCAATAACTAAAATCTCATAAGTTGCTCTTTTTACTTCTCCGTAGATGATATCTCCAATTTTACCTTGATAAAATCTAGCAGTCTTTTCTCTTTCGAAGTTTTTAATCTTTTTCATTAAGATCTGTTTTGCCATAGTAGCAGCGATACGCCCATACTCTTTAACTTCCACAGATTCACGTATCACATCACCAGCCTTCACATCGTAGCCTTTTTCTTGCGCAACATCTTCGTAAAGCTCTTTAGAATAATCAATCAAATCCTCATCTTCTGACACAATATGCCAAACTCTATCTGCTTTAAAGTCGCCTGTAACTCTATCGATTTTGACTTCGATATTCATGTGCTCGTCAAGCTCTTTTTTAGTTATAATAGCTAACGCTTCTTCCATAGCCTCAAACAAAAGATCTTTTGAAATATCTTTTTCATTTGCTACAGTTTCTAATACTAACAATAATTCTTTGCTCATACCTAATTCCTCTATCTAACTAAAATCTGGCGAAACTCTAAATTTCTTAAGCTCATCAAAATCAAAACTGACTTCTCTGCCATCATCAAGCTTTAGAATAACGTTATTGCCTTCAACTCTCTCAAGCGCACCTTTAAATTTTGTTTGAGACTCAACTGGAGTTATGGTAACTGCCTTAACATTAAATCCTACCAAAGCTTGCGCTTGAATAATATTAAAAATTTGGCGATTCATCCCTGGAGAAGACACTTCTAGAACATACTTATCTGAGATAGGATCTTCCACATCAAAAATCGCACTCACCTCTTTACTTACAACCTGACAATCATCAACCGAAACACCATTCTCATGGTCAATAAAAACACGTATAGTAAGCTTACCAGCACCCACGACCTCTATTCCCCATAAAATATAGCCTAAATCAGCTGTGATGGGTTCTACTATTTCATACAAATCATCTAGTAACATTTTCACCCCTTAGATTTTGCATACCCTTTAGATAGCAAAAAGGCCCTTGAAGGGCCTTTATAAAATAAAAACTTTTGGTAGCGGGGGCAGGATTTGAACCTACGACCTTCGGGTTATGAGCCCGACGAGCTACCAAGCTGCTCCACCCCGCGTCTATGACAATATATAATAACAACATTTTAACAGATGTCAAGCTTTATGACAGTTTGTTTTTTTAAACACTGAATTCTCTTATTGCATCTACCATAATTTTAACATTATCAGGATTAATATCTGGGTAAATGCCATGACCTAAATTAACAATATAGTTATTTAGCTTATCAGACTGAATAAATTCCATATTTTTCTTAACCGTGTTTCTAATACTATCAGATGTGCCATATAAAAATGCTGGATCAAAATTACCTTGCAGAACCTTACCCACACCTATTCTATGACGAGCTTGATCTAGAGTTACATTCCAATCAACACCAACACCATCACATGACTTGTCTTTCAACTCCTCAAAAAAGTTTGAACCTCCCTTTGTGAAGAAAACCACAGGAACATTGGATTTCTGCTTCACATTTTTAGCAATATACTCCATATACTTTAATGAAAATTCTTTATACTGCTCTAAAGGTAGAATTCCTCCCCAAGTATCGAAAATCATTAAAGAACTAGCACCGGCTTTGACTTGTTCAAGTAAGTAAATTACTGTTATATCAGCTAACCTTTGAAGAAGTGCATGCATCAATTGAGGATTTGCGTACATCATTTTTCTTAGTTTACCGAATTGTTTTGAGCCAGATCCTTCAACCATATACGCCGCAAGTGTCCATGGACTTCCAGTAAAGCCTATAAGAGGTACATTTATAGCAGTTTTTGTAGTTCTGACGGCATTATAAACATATTCCAAATCTCCCACGCTATCTTGCGCTGACTTTAACCTATTCAAATCCTTTTCTGACTCAATAGGATCAGAAAATACAGGACCAACTCCCTTAATAAATTTCAGATCCATACCCATTGCTTCAGGAATAGTTAAAATATCTGAAAACACAATTGCAGCATCAAGATCATATCTTTCTAATGGGTGTAGTGCCACCTCACAACAAGCCTCAGCATTGCGACACATATCCATAAAATTCTCAAACTTTGATCTTACTTCGCGATATTCTGGTAAGTATCTACCAGCTTGTCGCATTATCCATATTGGTGGCTTTTCTAATTTCTCATGCTTAAAAGCATCTAAAAACAACTCTCTCATACTTAAAACATACCTTTAAATTAAATTTATTTATGAAGGACTATTTAAAAAACTTGTCCATTTTTCTGTAACCTATAGCTTCTTGGATTGCTAGTTTTTCAATTTTCTTGCATCCGCTTAAATCAGCTATTGTTCGAGCAACTTTGAGTATTTTATAATACCCTCTAGCAGATAGTCCAAGCTTTTCTATAGCTAGTGTTAGCATCTTTTTACTTTCTTCGTTAAGATCACAAACCTCATCCAACTCTTTACTTGTTAGCATTGAATTTATTTTACCTTGCCTAGTGATCTGGATATCTCGTGCCTTTTTAACTCGCTTTCTAATTATATTACTTTTTTCGCCTCTTAATTCTTGATTTGTTAGATCCTCTTTTGCTAGCTCAAGAACCTCAACCTGCAAATCAATCCTATCTAAAAGAGGTCCCGAAAGCTTACTTTGATACCTTCTAATTGATTGAATTGAATCTGAGCACTCTTTATACTGCGATCCTAAATACCCACACGGACAAGGATTCATAGCAGCTATCAATTGGAAGTTAGCTGGATACTCTACCTGACATTTTGCCCTAGAGATATTAACTACACCTGTCTCGAGTGGCTCTCTTAAAACCTCTAGAACTTTACGATCAAACTCTGGCAACTCATCAAGGAATAATACTCCATTGTGAGCTAAAGATATTTCACCAGGCATAGGGTTGCTACCACCTCCGACCAAAGAAACACCTGAAGACGTATGATGAGGATGACGAAATGGTCTTTTATAAAAACTTTCTGCTATCCCTGCTTCACCTTTAATTGAAGCAATCATCGCCGATGAAAGGGCTTCTTTTTTATCTAATGGTGGCAAAATAGAGTTGAGCCTACTAGCAAGCATTGTCTTACCAGTTCCCGGCGGACCAACTAAAAGAATATTATGACCACCTGCCGCTGCAATCTCCAAAGCGCGTCTAGCCTGATACTGCCCTTTGACATCTTCTAAATCAGAATATAATCTTTCAAAATCAATTTCTTGCAATTGCTCTACCGGAGCTTTATCATCACCAGATAAAAAATCTACGATTTCTTTTAGAGTTTCAAAAGAATATGCGCAAACATCTTCAACTAAAGCAATCTCTTTTTCATTATGAACAGGTATCACAAGTTTTCTATCATTCGCAACACACTTAATAGCCATTGGTATCGCACTAGAAATTTTTCTTAGCTCTCCACCTAAAGACAACTCTCCAGCAAACTCAAAATCTTCAACATTTCTAACAATGTTTATTTGGCCTGACGCATATAAAATACCTAGTGCTATAGGCAAATCAAATCTTCCACTACTCTTTGGTAGATCAGCAGGAGCAAGATTAATTGTGATACGTTTATTTGGAAAATTAAATCCAGAATTTATAATAGCGCTTCTAACACGATCTTTACTTTCTTTAACAGCCGCCTCCGGTAAACCTACTATTGATAAACCTGGCAGACCATTTGACAAATGCACTTCTATAGAGACAAGTGGTGCTTCAATGCCCAGTTGAGCTCGACATCTTAGAATAGCTAAAGACATCTCATTCTTTCTCGGCTATTAATTTATCTAATTTAGCCTCGATCTGCTCTAATTTTTGACGTGTCTTCAAAAGAATTTTTTTCTGTATTTCAAACTCTTCTCTACTCACCACATCAAGTTTTTTTAAACTTTTATTGATAATATTATCTTTCGAGTTTTTGATTACATCGTTGATAGGACCTAAAATTTCTTTCATAGAAAAATAGTATTAAATTATCTTTATATAGAAGTATAAAAGTTATGACAAGAATAGGCAATAAACTATTGAAACTTAAATAACGTTAGTAACTTGAGTAAGAACCCCAAGAAGAAGCATTGGCATAATACCTAAAAATAAAAGAACTAAGCCGTTGATGCTTAGCGCTATAAGAGATGTCATTGGCGGTTTAACTGTCTCATTATTCTCTGGCTCATCAAAGTACATAGTCCTAATGACTCTTACATAATAGAATGATGCAACAACAGCCATAAATAGTACAAAACATGCTAATACATAACTACCATCATTAATTAAGCCCATGATGACAAATAATTTTGCTATGAAACCACCAAATGGAGGAATACCAGCCATAGAGAATAATACGATTAGTAATATAAATGCTAACCATGAATCTTTAGTATTAAAGCCTTTTAAATCTTTGAGATCTTGTACTTCATAGCCGCCAACAGAGATTGTAGTTAATACCCCAAATGCTGCTAGAGTAGTAAAAACATAAACTATTACATAGAAACTTGCCGCTGTTAAAGCATAACCTTGTGGATTAAGTGTAGTAGCCAATAAAACAAAACCTATTTGTGATACTGTTGAATAACCCAAAAGTCTCTTAACGTTTGTTTGCGATAAAGCTACTAAACTACCAAAGAATATCGACAATATACCTATAACTCTGAATAGGTATATCCAAGAGTCTTTAAGCGATGGAAAGCCTACAAATAAAATATTAACAAGCATAGCGAATGCCGCTACTTTTGGAATAGTCGCAACAATATTGGCAACAGCGTTTGGCGCACCCTGATAGACATCTGGCAACCACATATGAAATGGGAAAGCTCCTAGTTTGAATAAGAAGGTTGCTATCATCATAACTAAACATACAAGTAAGAACTGCTGTTCTAAGCCTGTGAAATTTCCTTGCGAAAGTGCAGTTGCAATATCTGTAATATCAAGTTGACCTGTCATACCATATACAAATGACATACCGAATAGCAATAAAGCTGAAGCAATAGCTCCTAGTACGAAATATTTAATAGCAGCTTCAAGACCTGTACTAGAATCTCTATAGATTGCTATTAATGCATACATTGGTAATGACAATAACTCTAAACCTATATAGATCGTAACCAAACTATGTGCTGCTGTAAGAACCATCGCACCTAACACACACAGCATCAAAAGTGTATAAAAATCACCGTCTGATATTTTTCTATCTGTTACATACTCTCTTGAATATAGTGCCACAAATACTGCTAATACAAGTATCACTAACTGTAGCGTATAAGCAAAACCACTAAATACAACTTGTCCTTCAAAAACAGAGCTACTATTTTGAATCAAATATTCTTTGGCAAAAGTAGCAACAAGAGCAAGTAGCGTAAATACTTGAAAGAATATGTAGTTAATATTCCTAATTTTACCGTGTAAAAAAAGCCCAGAAAACATTACAACTATCACACCTAGTGCTAATAGTATTTCTGGTAATATATAAAGAATTGATAAACTCATAATCAAAACACCACCCTATAGAGATAAACCAACAATATTAGCCGAAGCAGCTTCTGAAAGATGCAATATCGGTTCTGGATAAAAACCAAACAATAAAGTTGGTACCGCTAACAATATAAATACAAACAGCTCCATCTTATTTAAGTCAGTCAGGTTTGCTACTTGCGTAGATACCACTTCTCCAAAAAACACCCTCTTATACATCCACAGAGTATAAATTGGCGCTATGACCAAAGTTAAACCAGCAATTAATGCTATTAATGGAGAGTACTGGAATACAGCCAATAAAATCATAAACTCACCGACAAAGCCACTAGTACCAGGTAAACCTACATTAGCCATACAGAAAAGTAAGAAAAACATTGCAAATATAGGCATAGTCTTAGCTACGCCTGAGAAATCTGATATTTCTCTTGTATGCATCCTTAAGTACAGATAGCCAATACCGATAAACATACCACCAGAAGAAAACGCATGAGCAATCATCTGAAATACAGCACCCTGTAGTGCTAATTGCGCATTAGTTGTACCAAGCACAGGATCAGCACTCTTAAGTATGAATATAGAGAACAAACCTAATGTAACAAGACCCATATGCGAAATTGATGAATATGCTATTAGTCTTTTGACATCAGTCTGAGCAACTGCAACCACACCAACATAGACAATAGCTATCAAAGACATAATTATCAGTACATACTCTAATGACGCTGTAACTTCAGGTAGCATCGGTATTGCGAATCTTAAGAAACCATAAGCACCTAGTTTAAGCATAAGTGCTGCAAGTATAACAGAACCTCCAGCTGGAGCCTCTGAGTGAGCATCTGGTAACCATGAATGGAATGGCCACATCGGAATTTTAACTGCAAAAGCTAAGAAGAAAGCACCGAATATTAACCATTGAGCAGTAAGTGTAAACTTAACAGAGTCTGCTAACCCATTTGACTGAGCAGCCCATGCGATAAAGTTTTGGATTGAATATGTATCGGCACTTACTAATACATCAGCTGGAGATGCTGCCACTCTTGTTTGAATATATAAAATCGCAGCTAGTAAGAACACCGAACCAAAGAAAGTATACATAAAATATTTAACAGCAGCATACGCTTTATTCTTACCACCCCAAATACCAATACCCAAACAAGTTGGTATCAGTAGCGCTTCCCAAAAAACATAGTAGAGTATAGAGTCTGTAGCACAGAAAACACCATTTGTTAGACCACATGTGATCAAAAATATTGCCATGTATTGTCTAACTTTTGTTTTGATAGAAGTCCAAGCTGCTAGAACAATAACTAAAGTAGCAAAACTTGTTAAAACAATAAATAAGACTGAAAACCCATCAACACCTAGACCATAATAAATATCATGCATGCCAAATACTTTGAACCATTTTGCTGATTCTTGGAACTGCATTGCAGAACTACTATAATCAAAAGATGCTACCAAAGGTATGCATAAAGCTAAAGTTAAACAGCTAAATACCAAAGCTACCCAACGTGCAGCATCACCATGCAACTCTTTTGTTCTTGTCGCTAATACAACAAAGCCACCAACTATTGGAAGCCAAATTATTAAACTTAATAAGTAATTACCTAAATTCATAATACTAGTTTACCCTCTACCTATACTGATATTAGCAAAATCATAAATAACAACACACCGACCATCATTACAAAAGCATAGTCAAACAGATATCCACGCTGAATTTTTCTAAAACTATCGCCAGTATGATAAATTAGACTAGATGTGCCATGTACAATTGTTTTATCTATGATAAAGATATCTACCGCTTTCCATAGGAAAGTACTAATAGCCAAGAAGATATTAACAAATACAACATCATAAAGAGTATCAATAAAGTATTTCTTAACTAAAATATGATAAACAATACCAAACCCAGACTTAGCATTTGCAAGGACTCTTGGTATAACTGGCAACCATACATACAAGATATAAGCCAAAACTAAAGCACTAAAAGCTAACCAAAATGGTACTGTTGATATTGAATGTTTTATAAATGCTATAGAACTAGCAGTAGCAGGTTCACTAGCAAGATGAGCTGTGACCGATTCTCCACCTAGTCCCGCCTGAACATATGAAGTTATAGTATCACCAAATAATCCATGATTTTGCGATAAAATACTTGTGAAGAAATACTCTCCAACAAATACTGAAGGTATAGCCAACAATACTAATGGAATTAATATACTAAACGGCGACTCTTTGATATGAGACTTCTCTTCTTCTGACATTCTTTCTTTACCGTGAAATACCAAGAAAAACATTCTAAAAATATAAAAAGATGTCACAAATGCACATGCTAATACCATGTAGTATGCAAACTGGTGACCGTATACAGTCGTAGACTGCGCTGCTTCAATAATCAAATCTTTTGAAAAGAAACCTGAGAATGGAGGTAATGCTGCAAGTGCCCAAGCACCTATAAGCATACACAAATATGTAACAGGCATATACTTTCTCAAACCACCCATTCTACGAATATCTTGCTCGTGATGCATCGCAACTATTACAGAACCAGCCGCTAAGAATAACAATGCTTTAAACATAGCATGCGTCATCAGATGGAACATCCCAATAGAAAATGCTCCAGCACCTTGAGCTACCATCATATACCCAAGCTGAGAAAGGGTACAATATGCAATTACTCTTTTTATATCTGTCTGTACTATCGCAATTAAGCCCATAAACAAACATGTAATCGCACCAATAATAAGTACAAAACTTAGTGCAGCAGGTGATAGTACAAACATTGGAGAAAGTCTAGCAACCATAAACACACCCGCTGTAACCATTGTAGCAGCATGGATTAGTGCTGAAATAGGTGTTGGGCCTTCCATTGAACCCTCTAGCCATGAATGTAGCGGAAATTGTGCAGATTTACCCATAGCACCAATGAAAAGAAGCGAGCACATCAATGTAACAGGGCTAAAGCTCATACCTAAGAAGTGAATAGTCTGAGTATTATCAATATTTGATAAAGCTGCAAACACCGTTGTGTAGTCAATAGATCCAGTGTATAAAATAACTGCCCCAATACCTAGCAAAAAGCCTAAGTCACCAATTCTATTTACAATGAATGCTCTCAAACTAGCAACGTTAGCCTTATCTCTATTAAAATAAAAGCCAATTAGTAAGTATGAAAATAAACCAACGCCTTCCCATCCAAAAAATAGTAATAAGAAGTTATTACCCATAACTAGGCAGAGCATTGCAAAGGTAAATCCTGAAATATATGCAAAAAATCTTGCATAGCCTTCTTCACCTTTCATGTAACCAATAGAGTAAACATGCACTAATGTCGATACAAAAGTTACTATCAACATCATGTATACAGTTATTTTATTAACAGTAAAACCAACATCAAATGTAAACTTATCTGAAATCGGAGCCCACTGGTAATAACTTACAGAATAAACTTCTGATCCAGCAAAAACACCATAGGCTAAAATTACACTAAGGACAAAAGAAAGGCCACATAAAGAAATTGTAAAAAAGTTAACACCTGCATTCTTTACAGACTTGCCGCCAAATCCAGCAATCAGAGCACCAAGCAATGGTGATAACACTATGACTGCTATTAGTACAGCTGCTACTTGAGTATTTATTATCATAGTTTGCTCTTAACCTCTTAGTGTATTGAGTTTACTTAAATCAATAGTTTTACGTTTTCTAAATATTGCAACAACAATAGCTAAACCAATTGCTGTTTCTGCTGCTGCCACAGCCATTATAAAGAAAACAAAAACGCCGCCCATCGCTTGATGGTGCATATTAGCAAATATCAGAAAATTAGTGTTAACTGCTAGAAGCATCAATTCTATCGACATTAAAAGTATAAGAATATTTCTTCTGTTTATAATTATGCCTGCAACACTTATTACGAATAGCAATGTACTAAAAATCAAACCATTCGTAACTGAAACTGAAATACTATTCATCTCTAGCACCCTCTCTATTACTTGGTATCTTAACCATAGTTAGACGATCTTTTGCTCTAACTTTGACCTGTTGTGCAGGATTTACAGACTTGTTACCTTTACGCTTAGATCTCAATGTTAATGTAATTGCTGCTGTCATTGCTGCTAATAAAATGAAATCAACTAATTCAAACACATATAGATTACTATTATCAAACATTGTTAGACCTATAACTTTAAGTCCACCAACACCACCCTGCATAGAGTCTCCTGCGAATACTTTAGTAGCAGCATAGCTAATCACAGTAGCAAATATTGCACAAACTATAATAGCTGCGAAAGCATAGAAGAATCTTCCGACTCTACCTTGTTTCTCAACATGTAGATCCAGCATAAATACTACGAACAAAAACATTACTAAAACTGCACCAACATATACAACTATAAGCAACAATGCTAAGTATACTTGTTGAAAAATTATCCACACAGCTGCTGTAAATACAAATGTAAAAATCATTGCTATTACAGAGTTTACTGGATTATTCGCCAAAACTAGCACTAAAGCAGAAATAATAGCCAGTGATGCAAATATGTAAAATAAAATATCTGTTACTACCATTTCTCTACCTAAAATCCTTATCTTGTAATCTATCTGCTGCTATCTGTGCCTCGTATTTATCACCAATAGCTAAAAGCTTAGCTTTTGTCATAATATTTTCACCACGCTCTTCAAAGTGATACTCAAGAATATTGGTTTCAACAATAGAGTCTACTGGACAAGACTCTTCACAATAACCACAAAAAATACACTTAAATAAATCTATTTCATAACTAGATGTTCTACGTGACCCATCTTCTCTTTCAGTAGAGTTAATTGTAATTGCCAATGCTGGACATACAACCTCACATAGCTTACAAGCAATACATCTTTCTTCACCGTTCTCATAACGTCTTAAGGCATGTAACCCTCTAAATCTATTAGATATCGGAGTTTTTTCATCAGGATATTGCACAGTAACCTTACGTGTAAAAAAGTGCTTACCTGTGACCTTCATCCCTTTTAGAAGTTCCCAAAGTAGAAAGGTTTTAAAAAAACTTGTTATATTTCTCATAATATTATCCTTTTTACCACCAAGGTCCTACACCAAACCTAACCATACAAGCTACTACTACAACCCAAACAAATGTTAAAGGTATAAATATTTTCCAACCTAGACGCATGATTTGGTCATATCTATATCTAGGGAATGTCGCACGCACCCACAAAAACATAAACATAAATATACCGGTTTTAGCAAACAACCATACAACTCCAGGCACAAAGCTAAATACAGCTTCTAAAGGAGTAGCCTCGAATGGAGAACACCAGCCTCCTAGAAACATGATTGAAGTTAAAATACTAATCAAAATCATATTTGCATACTCTGCTAAGAAGAAAAGTGCAAATCTAGATCCTGTATACTCAATATGATGACCAGCAATAATTTCTGACTCACCTTCAACCACATCAAAAGGTGCTCTATTAGTCTCAGCAATACCTGCAATGAAATACACTACGAATAATGGGAACAAAGGTATAAAGTACCAATGCCACAAACCTCCAGTTTGAGATTCAATAATCCCAGTTATTCCCATAGATCCTGCTGCAATTACAACACCAACGATTGCAAATCCCATAGCTAATTCATAAGATACAACCTGCGCACCTGCTCTAAGAGCACCGAACAAAGAATATTTACTATTAGATGCCCATCCTGCTATTACAATCCCATACACTGAGAAAGATGTCATTGCTAATATATATAGAAGCCCC
Source organism: Francisella sciaenopsi (assembly GCF_045862875.1). Taxonomy (NCBI): domain Bacteria; kingdom Pseudomonadati; phylum Pseudomonadota; class Gammaproteobacteria; order Thiotrichales; family Francisellaceae; genus Francisella; species Francisella sciaenopsi. The sequence continues at coordinate 69,151 of NZ_BTHG01000002.1, read as the reverse complement.
AAATTCATATCTGACAATACTACGCCTTTTGAAAAAGGAATAACTGCCCAAGCAGCATAAGCAGGAGCAAATGCTAATATCGGAGCTATGAAAAACAAATACCTATTTGAATTTGTTGGGACAATGATCTCTTTAAGAAAAAGTTTTAAAGCATCAAATATCGGCTGTAACAATCCAAACGATCCTACTCTATTTGGACCTATTCTATCTTGCATATAACCAATAACTTTACGCTCAGCGTATGTATAATAAGCAACTACAAGTATAAGAGGAATAACTATTAACAACACATAAAGCACTGTCCATAATATATATGCTAGCATATTATTTAACCTCCTTCACAAGCTTAATACTTACATTATCACCTGATAAAAACATCTTGTACAATGATCTTGGTATCATAATATTTTTAGCCTGCAAACTAGAATCAACAATTACTTCTGGCGTTATCTCATTATCAATGTCATAGATTTTAACAACACCAACTCCAGCTTTTAGACCAATTTCATCAGCCAGTTCTCGTGAAATTCTAACTCCAGAGAAACGCTTAGCATCACGAGTTTTCTGTAAAGGCTCGGCTCTTCTAAGTAAACTATTTGTACCATACATAGAATTTGATGCAACAAATGCAATTTCTTTTTGATAATCCAAATTTGCATTAAGAATCTGAGCAACATGATTAATACCCACTCTAGCTCTATGAGCATAAGCATCAACAGTGACTTCCGATATTGAGCTATACTCAAAACCTTCTAATTCTAAAAGATTACCAACGACTCTTAATACTCTCCACAGTTCTTTATTTTCAGCATATGGTTTTACCACTTGATTAAATGCTTTAGTATTACCAAATAAATCAACAAAACTTCCACTTGTTTCATAATGAGTAGCTACAGGTAAAATAATATCTGAAACATCTTTTGTAAACTTATCAGCAAATGCCGTAAAACTAACAACGATATCTATATTATCAAATGCCTCTCTTAGTTTCTGTTCACCATATAAACAATCTTTAGTTAACTCAGTATGAGCGGTGAATAAAAGCTTAGTAGCTGTTTGACCATTCAAACACTTATATGTACTAAATTTAGATTTAGAGGAACTAAATATTCTCTCAGCTGCGACCGAATTAACATCACTAGCTAACACCCCACCTTTTACACCAATAACTTTTTCTAGTATTTCCAAAATACTGAATACTGTTTCAAAGCCGCTACTGTTAACAATATCTTGACCAACAATGATTTTTGGATTCTCTGCTGCAACAATCCTATCTGCAGTTTCTCTAACTTCTGCTGCCGGATCAACTTTTCTCAAAATTTCATCTAAGTCACCATATGGTAGATTTGCTCTTACAAAAATTGCTTTTAATAAAGATAATGCAATATATTGAATATTATCAGCAGCTAGTTTGACTTGTTTAACATCATAGTTAAAATCATAATCACAAATATTCCAAGCTACCACTTTAGCATTATTTTTTTCTACAGCATCTTTAACTGCAATATTAACTAGTGGATACTCTTTTCTAATATTTGATCCAAAAACCAAAATAAAATCACTTTCACGAATATTATCTAATGAACAATTAAAGCCTTTACCTGCACTTATTCCAGCTATATCAGCATACTGCCTTACTCTACCATCAATATTAGTAGATCCAATACCAGCTAATAGCTTTTTCATTAAATACATCTCTTCAGATGTTGCAGACTCTGATACAATAGCTGATATAGCATCAGCACCATCTTTTTCTTTGGTTTTCTCAATTGCCACCTTGATAAAATCAAGCGCCTCTTCCCAAGATACTTCGACCCATCCACCAGATTTTTTAATCATCGGCTTTTCAATTCTTTCTGGGCTATATAATCCTGTATACTCAAATCTATCTCTGTCAGCTATCCACGTACCAGTAATTTCACTCTCTCTAGGAACAGTTCTGACAATTCTATTTTGATAAACATGAGCATTAATCTCTGTAGCTAAAGCATCTCCTGAGGATACTGTAGGAAATTGTTTTAACTCCCATGCTCTAGCTCTAAATCTAAAAGGCTTAGATGTCAACGCACCAACAGGACAAAGGTCAATCACATTCCCTGAAATTTCTGAGTCAACCATATCTCCTGAAACATATGTACTGATAGCAGAATGATCTCCCCTACCCATAACGCCTAATTCTTTAACTCCAGCAACCTCCTCACCAAAACGAACACAGCGTGTACACAAAATACATCTAGTCATATCCGTAGCAACTAAAGGACCTAGTTCAGGATCTTCAACGGCTCTTTTTGTCTCATGATATTCAGAAGTCGTATTACCATATCCCATAGCGATATCTTGAAGCTCGCACTCTCCACCCTGATCGCAAATCGGACAATCTAATGGATGATTTATTAATAAAAACTCCATTACATCTTTTTGCATTTGCAAAGCCTTCTCCGAACGAGTTTTGACTTTCATCCCATCCATAATTGGAGTAGCGCATGCAGGAGAAGCACGCCTAGCACCTTCTACATCAACTAAGCACATCCTACAATTAGCAGCTACAGATAGCTTTTTGTGATAGCAAAATCTAGGAATATAAATACCATTAGCATCTGCCACTTCTATTATTGACTGATTTGGCAAGGCTTCATAGCTTTTACCATCAATCTCTACATTTATTTTTTTGGATTCTTTATTGTCTGACACTGAACTACCTCAATCAACTATTGATCCACTATACTTTTACCACTATTCTCAATCATATACACAAATTCTTCTCTGAATTTATTTATATAACTTTGGACCGGCCATGCTGCAGCATCTCCAAGACCACAAATAGTGTTTCCTTCTATATTCGTTGCTACTCTCACTAGAGTGTCGATATCTTCAGGCTTTCCTTCACCAGCAACAATTCTATGCAATGTACGAGCTAACCAGCCAGTACCTTCTCTGCATGGTGTACACTGACCACAAGACTCCTCATAATAGAAATCTGCTAATCTAGCTAATGTTTTTACCATACAAGTTGTTTCATCTAAAACAACTACTGCTCCAGATCCCAGCATAGAGCCAGCTTCAGCTATAGACTCATAGTCCATAGTAACCTTAAGCATCTCTTCACCTGTAAGAATCTTAGAAGAACTTCCTCCAGGTATTACAGCCTTTAGCTTATGGCCATTACGAACACCACCACACATTTCTAAAACATCTTTGAAAGGAGTACCTAAACCTATTTCCATTACTTTTTGATGCTTGACATGGCCCGAGATACAAAAAAGCTTAGTACCACCACTTTTTTCAGTTCCAAGATTCTTAAACCATTGACCACCATGCTGTAAAATTACTGGTGCTGATGCGTAAGTCTCAGTATTATTTATGTTAGTTGGCCTGCCATAAAGACCTTTGAAAGCGGGAAATGGTGGCTTAAATCTTGGACGGCCTTTTTTGCCCTCCAAAGAATTAAGCAATGCTGTCTCTTCGCCACAAATATAGGCTCCTGCACCAGTTGCAGAATATAAATCAAATGAAATACCAGAAGATTTAATATTTGATCCCAACAACCCTGCTTGATAAGCCTCTATCAAAGCATCTTCAAACCTTGCAATAGGCTCGTAAAACTCTCCTCGCGTATAGTTATAACCAGCCGTAGCACCAACTACATATCCAGCAATAGCCATACCCTCTATTAACTGATGAGGATTGTTACGCATTATTTCTCTATCTTTACAGGTTCCTGGTTCACCTTCATCAGAGTTACAAACCACATATTTCTGACCTGGAGTATTGCGTGGCATAAAGCTCCACTTAAGACCAGTAGGGAAACCAGCTCCACCACGACCCCTAAGCCCTGATATCTTGAGCTCTTCAATAATCTGCTCAGGCGGAATCTTCTCCGTTAAAATTTTATTCCAATAAGAATAACCTCCTACAGATAGGTAAGACTCTAAGCTGTACGGCTTATCTAAATGCAGGGTACGAAAACAAACTTCATTTGCCATATATAACTACTCCAAAGAATCAATTATTTGATTCACTTTTTCTATAGTTAGATTTTCATAAAAAATCTTGTCAACCTCAAGCATAGGCGAGCCACAACAAGCTCCCTGGCACTCAACTTCTTTTAGAGTTATGCGACCATCTTTCGTAGTCTCTCCAGGCTTGATTCCAAGTTTTTTCTCAATATGCGCCAATATATCATATGCGCCATTTAACATGCATGAAACATTTGTACATAAATTCAATTTATGTCTACCCACAGGCTTTAATTCATACATACAGTAAAACGTAGCAACTTCATAAACATCGACTTTACTAACTTGCAAGTATTCAGCAAGAGCTGTTTGTAAGTCATCCGTTAAATAGCCACCATTTTGATCTTGTAAAATATGCAACCCTTCCAAAATCGCAGATCTACGCTGATCTGCTGGAAATTTACTCAAAACCCTGTCTATATCTTCTTTCGCTTGTGGCGATATCAAATCTACTAAAGACATCTTTTTCCTCTATCTATCTACATCACCAAACACAACATCTATCGTAGAGATAATCGCTGGAGTATCTGCCAACATATGCCCTGACAACAACTCATCCATAGCACTTATGTGAGTAAATCCTGGCGCTTTCATCTTAAGTCTATAAGGCTTATTTGCTCCATCAGACTTAATATATACACCAAACTCACCTTTAGGATGCTCTGTACCAACATAAACCTCTCCCTCAGGAGTACAATAACCTTCAGAAAAAAGCTTAAAATGATGAATAAGCTCTTCCATATTATTTTTCATTGCATTTCTTTTTGGAGGTGCAACTTTGTGGTTATCTGAAAGAACAGGTCCCGGATTAGCTCGCAACCAATCAATGCACTGTTTAATTAACTTATTTGATTCACGCATTTCTGCCATTCTGACAAGATATCTATCATAACAATCGCCATTAGTACCAACAGGAATATCAAAATCAAGCTTATCATAAACCTCATAAGGTTGAGATTTTCTAAGATCCCAAGCCACGCCACTACCTCTCAACATCGGTCCAGTGAAGCCAAGCTCAACTGCTCTCTCTGCTGTAACAACACCAATATCCACAGTTCTTTGTTTCCAAAGCCTGTTATCTGTTAAAAGCGTATCTATCTCATCTAGAGATTTATCAAAATCAACAACAAAAGAATCTAAAAAGTCCAACATACTACCTCGTCTGTTAGCATTGATTTTTTTGGTTTTTCTTTTACTTGTAAATCTAGTTTGCTTATATTGAGGCATTTGTATTGGTAAATCTCTAGCTACGCCTCCTGGTCTAAAATATGCAGCATGCATACGAGCACCAGAAACAGCCTCATAACAATCAAACAAGTCTTCTCTAACCCTAAAAGCATACAAAAATACTGTCATAGCACCTAAGTCAATACCACATGCAGCAACCCAAAGCAAATGATTAAGAATCCTTGTCATTTCAGCAAACATCACACGAATGTACTGAGCTCTTTCAGGAACCTCAAGTTCCAAAAGTTTCTCGATCGCCATCACATAAGCATGCTCATTACACATCATCGAGACATAATCTAATCTATCCATATAGCCAATACTTTGATTATATGGTTTAAACTCAGCAAGTTTTTCTGTTCCTCTATGAAGTAAGCCAACATGCGGATCAGCCCTAACAACCGTCTCTCCATCTAGCTCTAAAATAAGTCTAAGAACACCATGCGCAGCAGGATGGACTGGACCAAAATTTAGTGTATAGTTTTTATACTCTGCCATTGTTACAAACCCATAATTTTATTGATTGCGAATTACTCTTGGCGCATTAACCCTATCATCGATCTCTACAGGCTCATAAACAACCTTACCAAGATTTTCATCATAACGCATTTCCACATAACCTGTCTGAGGGAAATCTTTTCTCAAAGGGTGCCCCACAAACCCATAGTCAGTAAGCACCCTACGTAAGTCTGGGTGGTTATTGAAATAGATCCCAAACATATCATAAACCTCTCTCTCGGCCCAATTAGCCGAAGGCCAAAGATCCTCAACTGAGTCAACCATAATAATCTGAGCATCTTTTAACTTACATTTAACACGAACTCGAACGTTATTAGCCATACTTAGCAACTGATAAATAATCTCAAATCTATTATTAACATCAGCAGTTTTAAAATCTTGTTGCCTCCCTCTTGAAAAACCTTCTTGAGAGACAGCTTTACCAACTTGCCAATCAGACTGACCATAAGTCAAGTAATCAACAGCCGTAATATCAGTAAGTTGCTTGAAGTGATACTCTTTCTTAAGTTTTTTTAGCACAAGATGTATGTCACGCTGATCTTTGATAGAAACATTAATCTCACCATATGCAACATAGCACTCAACACCGAAGCCACTTAATATTTTTTCTACATTATTAAAATGATCTTGTAATCTAGCATTCACGATCACTTCCTCGCTATAGTATCTTTTCTAATAATTTTATTCTGCAGCTGTATTATCCCATAAACCAAAGCTTCTGCAGTCGGAGGACATCCTGGAACGTATATATCCACAGGAACAATTCTGTCACACCCCCTCACCACAGAATAAGAGTAGTGATAATATCCGCCACCATTTGCGCACGAACCCATAGAAATCACCCATTTAGGATCTGGCATTTGATCATACACTTGACGCAACGCTGGAGCCATCTTATTACAAAGTGTACCAGCAACAATAAGAACATCTGATTGCCTAGGAGATGGTCTGAAAACAATACCGAACCTATCTAAGTCATACCTAGCAGCACCAGCATGCATCATTTCAACCGCACAACAAGCCAAACCTGTAGTTACAGGCCACAATGAACCAGTACGTACCCAATTTATAAGTGCATCCGCACTTGCAGTTATAAAACCTTTATTCTCGTTACCTATTCCCACTCTAAAGCTCCTTTTTTCCAGGCATATATTAAGCCCAAGAATAGTACCACCAAAAATATAATCATCGCAAAAAAAGCATGATTTGAAATAGCAGGCATTCCAGCACTAGCCTTTAAATTTATACCCCAAGGAATAATGAACGCCAACTCCAAATCAAATACTAAAAACAGTACAGCTATTAGGTAAAAACGAACGTCCAACTTTTCTCTAGCATCTCCGAAGGTAGGAAACCCACACTCAAAAGTCTCTCCTTTCGTTGCATTCGGGTTATTGGCTCCAACAATCATCGATAAAATTTTACCGATCATTGCAAATGCTGCCCCCAAACCAAAGGCTATGATAAGAAATATCAATATTGGTGCAAATTCTGCATAAACATTAGCGCTCATAGAAAAAGATTGATAAAAATAATTAGTTCGTTAATGATAGCACAATTAGAGTTTAAGTACAAAGTCATAAGAAATTTAAAAGCTTATAGATACTATAAAATAATTATTAGAACTACAAAAACCTAAAATCGTAAAACACTATAGCCTCTAAAGGCTTTACTTAGTCAAGCTTTTCACATAATCTTTAATATTAGAATTTTATACATAATTTATAAACAACATAAGATGAACTCAAATAACTTTGATCTAAAACAATATGGCTTTAAGATTACTCAACCACGAGTTGAAATACTTAAACTTTTTGAAGAAAATACAGACAGGCACCTTAGTCCTGATGATGTTTTTTCTAAGCTCAAATCTCAAGGAAGTAGTACAGGCATAGCTACAGTTTATAGAGTACTTAATCAGTTTGAATCAGCAGGAATAATAAGCCGACTCAAGCTAGACTCTGATCAAGTTATGTATGAGCTAAATCAAGGAGATCACCACGATCATATCATCTGTGTCTCATGTAACAAAATACAAGAATTTTATAGTGAAGAAATCGAAGCCATGCAGAAAAAAATAATTGAGTCTCTCGGAGCTGAAATGGTTGACCATAGTCTAAATATATATATTAAATGCAAATCTTGCTTAAAAAAGTGACTTCTAGTACTCGAAAATTTGATCATATACTCTTTGCAAGAGAGTATCATCACTCTCTGTTAGAAAATATAAGCTATTACCTTTAGTCCCATAACCAACCAGCTTAGTACTCGAGATGCCTAGCCCATCCGAAAGATCCTTAAACAACTGAGGTATCTTATCTAAACCATTTCCAATCAAGGCAGTTAAAGATAAATTACGCTCAAATTCAAAACAATCAGGATGTAAGGCAGTTAAATCACTAATTACAGAATTTTCTATAAATTTATCTAGTCGATTAATAACAAATGAGAATTCTTTGTCACTCAAACTGACTATAACAGGCGTTACTCCATATTTTTTTAGCAGAGAAAAAATATCAGGGGCTACATCTGATATGTCTCTATCTTGAAGTTTTATTTTCATCAAAATTTGTTCATGCTTTTCTGTAATAGCTCTCACCCCACCTCTATTAACCAACTCCTGATTATCTACAATATAAGTTCCTCCTTTATTGGGATCAAATGTTGACCCGACAAATACTTTTGTTCCACTTCTTATTACAGGCCAAAGTGTATCAGGATGTAAAACCTTAGCACCAAAACTTATCAGTTCAATAGCCTCTTCAAAGTTTATCTGTCTTATTACTTGAGATTTAGGTATCAATCTTGGATCAGCTTGATGTATACCTGCAACATCTGTCCAAATATACAGCATATTTGCATTTATAGCTTCAGCAATCAATGCTGCTGAGTAGTCACTCCCTCCTCGACCTAACAATATTGTTTCATTATCTAAATTTGAACCAATAAAGCCGCCCATGACATATATCTTTTCCGGATCAGAAAAATATTTTCTCGTCTGATTTTTTATGTTTTCCAATAAAGGCTTAGCTTCAATATAGCTACCATCGGCTTTAATAATTTTTCTAGCATCTACATGCTCTGAATTTATGCCTTGCACTTGCAAAACCTGATTAAAAATATATGCTGAAACCCTCTCTCCAAAAGATAAGATCTGTGACTGCAATCGCAAATCTAATTCTTCACTTACATACAGTCTCTGACAAAGCTCCTCGAGCTCACTAGATAAGTATTCTATATTAAAACTCTCTGCTGGCAGAACAGATTCAACAATAGGATCTATGATAAGATGTAGGTCTGTACATATTCTTTTATAACCATGAATATCGCTTTTTATAAGCTCCTCTAATAAATTAGTAACTCCAGCTTGCGCACTGACAACAACAACTTTTATATCTTCATTTTTTTTGACTATATCAACGCACTTATATATAGCTGCGATAGTTGCGACACTAGTTCCACCAAATTTTGCTACACTGATTTGTTTTTTCATAAATTTTTTGCTGATTAATGTTGCATTTAAATATAATGTAAATGATAATCATTATCAATAAATAAACAGCAGAGATAAAATATGAATTTACAATCACAACAAACGATGTTAGAAAATCAAGCAACTTGGGAGTCTAATGCTAGAAGCTATCCTAGAAAAAACCCTTTAGTTATAAAAAAAGCTCAAGGTGTTTATTTAACAGACATCGAAAACAAAAAATATATAGATTGCCTAGCGGGAGCTGGAACTATTGCTCTTGGACACAATGATCCGGAAATTACAAATGCCATATCACAAACTCTAAACAAAGGAGTTCCGATACATACATTAGACTTGCTTACAGAAGAAAAACATAGCTTTATGGAAGAGCTACTAAATACTCTACCCCAATCTTACCATGGCAAAACAAAAGTTCAATTTTGTAGCCCAAGCGGTTCTGATGCAGTTGAAGCAGCAATCAAACTATGCAAAACGGCAACAGGTAGAGAGAATATAATTGCTTTTCATGGTGCCTATCATGGTATGACTCACGGAACACTTTCTCTTATGGGTAATTTAGAACCCAAACAAGATATTGCTGGACTCACTCCCTATGTACACTTCCTACCTTACCCTTATTCATATCGTTGCCCTTTTGGCCTCAAAGATGAACAAAGCATAGACATAAATATCCAAATGATCTCTCGTCTATTAAAAGATCCTGAAAGTGGTATAAAAAAACCAGCTGCAATCATACTGGAACCCGTCCAAGGTGAAGGAGGGGTAATCCCAGCACCTATAAAATGGTTAAAGGCAATAAGAGAGCTAACTAAAGAACTAGATATACCTCTAATTGTTGATGAAGTTCAGTGTGGTATTGGCAGAACGGGATACTTATATGCTTTTGAAAAAGCTGGTATTGATCCAGATGTAATTGTTCTATCTAAAGCACTTGGTGGAGGATTGCCAATATCTGTAATACTATACAAAAGTTATTTAGATACTTGGAAGCCTGGCGCTCATACAGGAACATTTCGTGGTAATGTGCTTGCAATGGTCGCGGGAAGCGTTGTTCTAAAAAGAGTAAACAATACTGACTTCCTAGAACAAGTAAGTAAAAAAGGTAATTATCTACTCGACAAACTCCATAGCCTAAAAAACAAATATAGCATTATTGGTGATGTTCGCGGTTCGGGCTTGATGGTTGGTATGGAAATAGTTGATGTATCTTCAAAGCCAGACTCAATCGGTAGTTTGCCTGCTGATGGAAAAAAAGCTCTAGCAATCAAAAAGACTTGTTTTGATATGGGATTGATAGTTGAGTTAGGCGGTCGCTTTGGAGGAACTATTAGACTATTACCCCCTTTAACAATAACTATTGAACAAATCAATGAAGTGGTTCAAATATTAGAAGACTCGATTAAGGAGAACATATGAGTCTAAATCTTGATAATTACTTTCTAAACAGCTCTATAGAAAGTACTAATGCATATAAACAAAGTATAAAAGATACATTAGAAATAATCATAGCCAACTTAAAGAGCTCTAACATTTTTAGTGGGCAAGAGGCAAGACAATTAGAAGGTCTAAGTGCTCAATATAAGATAAATAAAGAACCTAAAAAGTTAGAGAATATAATCCAGAATCAGCTTGGCGAGTTTTTTAAACATTCGCTGAATGTTAATTCTCCAACTTCTATGGCTCATTTACATTGCCCTGTAATGTTACCCTCATTAGTTGCTGAAATATTTATCTCAACTCTAAATCAATCTATGGATTCATGGGATCAAAGCCCTATTGCCACATATATTGAACAAGCTGTTATTAACTGGTTTAGCTCTTTAATTTACAAAGATAATCCATGCTCAGATGGTATATTTACAAGTGGTGGAACTCAGTCAAACCTAATGGGACTACTTTTAGCAAGAGATCATTACTGCGAAAATACCCTAAATCATAAAATAGCAGATTTAGGCTTGCCAAATATTGCTAATAAATTTCGTATCTTATGCACAGAAAAAACGCACTTCTCTGTGCATAAATCTCTATCAATATTGGGATTAGGTAAAAACTCAATCGAACTAATAAAAACAGATGAGAATCTTAAATTAGATGTTAAAGATTTAGCCTCAAGAATAGACTCTCTGAAAGCACAAGACTTAACTCCGATATGTATAGTTACAACTATTGGAGATACTGACTTTGGTTGTATTGATAGTATCAAGTCAATAGCAGAAATAGCAAATAAACATAACATATGGGTTCATGCAGATGCCGCTGTTGGCGGAGCTCTAATACTTTCAAATAAACACAAAGATCGATTGGCAGGTCTTGAACTTGTTGATTCTGTAACTATTGATTTTCATAAACTATTTTTCCAGCCTGTAAGTTGTGGTGCTTTTTTCTGTAAAGATAGACAAGCTTTTAAGCTTCTAAGCTACCATGCTGATTACTTAAACCCTGATGAAGATGGCTTTGATACTATAAATTTAGTAGATAAATCGATACAAACAACTCGTAGGTTTGATGCTCTGAAAATATTTGTCTCATTGCAAAATAGTGGTACTGAATTATTTGCAAAATGGATTGACCATATTATCGAGATTACAAATATAACGATAACAACTATAGAAGAAGACAATAGCCTACAACTAGCTTTTGAAGAGCAGCAACATTTAAACAATCATCTAAATACAATTGTTTTTAGGTATTATGATAAAAATTTAAGTTCTAAGACTCTAAATTTGATTAACAGAGAGGTTCATAAACTTATATTTCATAGTGGTAAATTTGCTATAGCTCAGACAAAAGTGAATAAGGATATTTACTTAAAAATCACCTTAGTTAATCCAATGATAACATCAGAACTAATAAATGCCTGTCTCAAGCAAATAAAACACTATGGCAACTTAGTCAAAAATCAAATAGAGGCAAGCCAACAATGAATAAGTACGCAAATAGAATAACTCTAAAGAATTTCTTAAATTGTTATTATCGTGAATTTAACAATTATAAATTATTCCGAAACAATGATGGTAGTTATAAGTTCAATATCCTTTTGAAATCTATAGGTTCTAGTTTTGAAACTAATGTAAAAATTTCTCCAATATTGAAATCACCAATATGGGAACTACCATGCTATTTAGTAAAACAAGATGAAAAAATAAAGCTTGACCCTCTTGAGGCTGTATTTTTAATTAGCAAGGAGTTAGAAAGCTCTAATGTAATCGCCTTCGATGAGTTATTAGAGAGGATAACCAACTCCGCAACAAATATTGCTCAGATATTACATTACAGAAAACACAAAATTGATGATGCCTTTGGATATGAAAACTCATTTATCACAAATGAGCAAAACTTAATAAGAGGCCATCGATTACAACCAGATCCTAAGAGTAGAGAAGGCTTTTCTAAGGAAGAGTTCGTACAATATTCTCCAGAAACAAATGGCAAGTTTCAGCTTTATTATATGTATATAAGTAAAGATATTTTAGAATCACAATCATTACTTGAAAAAAATACAGATGAGATTTTTTCAGACTTCCTAAAAAATGAGAGTATATACTATAAATCTGATAAAGATTACCAATTATTTGCTGTACATCCTTGGCAAGCAAAATACTTGGCAAAACATGATGAAATCCAAAAATATAAAGCTCAAAAAAAGATAATAGATATTGGCATAACAGGCCCTTGGTTTTATCCAACAACCTCTGTTAGAACTGTGTACTCTCCACAAGCCAACATTATGCTGAAATTCTCGCTAAATATCGCCATAACAAATTCAGTAAGAACGAATTTGGCCAAAGAATGTAACAGAAGTTTGACAGTTCATAAACTATATACAAATCATTTACAGACTATCTTAAATAATGAGTTCCCATTCTTTAAGCTAATTACAGATCCTGCTTATTGTGCAATAAAAGTTAATAATAAAATTTTTGATCCTAGTATCTGCATCATACGCAATGCCAATTTTAATCATCAAGATGATATCGCATGTATTGCAAGTCTAACTGAACCTAATCCTTTTAATGAAGCTACCCGTATTAGTTCATTAATCCAATATTTCAGTGTACACAACAATATCTCTACTTATGAAGCTGCTATCTATTGGTTTGAGACTTACTTAACAGTGGCTATTACCCCTATACTTTGGCTGTACTCAAAATATGGTATTGCTCTAGAAGCTCATCAACAAAACTTGCTAGTCAAACTAGAGCATGGACTACCTGTTGAAAGCTATTATCGTGATAGCCAAGGATATTATTATATAAAAGATCATCCAGAGCTCAAAAAAGCTAATTTTGGAGATATCAATAGTCTATGTGGAGAATCTGAGGACTTTATAGATCATCATTTTTGCTACTATTTCGTTGTAAATCAACTTCTTTCGGTAATAGAAGCCATTACAAATACTGGCTATATTAGTGAACAAGATTTAATAAAAATAACTATAGATTTCTTAGAAGGCTTCCTAGAAAAGTATAAAACCTGCGATAAATTTATCAAAAAGATTCTGAATATAGATCAATTACCTCTAAAGGCTAATCTACGCACAAGACTTAGCGGGCTTGATGAACTACAAGCTCCTTTAACTAATCAATCTATTTATGTAAATACAAACAATCCTTTTAAGGAGGTTATATGAAAATCTATGACATTATTGGCATAGGAATTGGTCCTTTTAATCTTGGACTAGCTGCATTATTAAACGATAAACCTATCAACTGCCTTTTCTTTGATAAAAAAGATAATTTCTCTTGGCACCCTGGGTTAATGATGAACTGGACAACATTGCAAGTACCATTTTTAGCTGATTTAGTAACTATGGCTAATCCAACTAGTGAGTTTACTTTTCTAAATTACTTACATCAAAAAAACCGTATGTATAAATTTTACTTCAAAGAAAATTTCTTTATACCTAGACAAGAGTATAATGACTATTGCTTATGGGTATCACAAAAGTGTAATTCTTGTAAATTTGGCTTTGAAGTTATAAATATAGAGCATCAAAAAGATTCGCTGAACGAGGCTTGGTGTATCACAGTAAAAGATAAAGATAATCTAAAACAGCAATATTTAACAAAGAACATTGTACTTGGGTTGGGTACATCTGCATATTTGCCAAGTAAACTTCGGAATAAAGCAAACATTCACCATAGTAGTGAATATCTGAATATAAAAGATCAAACTCTAAAAGATCAGCACATAACTCTAATAGGCTCTGGCCAAAGTGCTGGAGAGATATTTTTAGATTTAATGAAGTCAAAAGATGATTCTACAAAAATTAGCTGGCTGACTAGGAGTAAAGGCTTTTTCCCAATGGAGTATTCTAAACTTGGTCTAGAACACTTCTCACCTGATTATATTGAGTATTTTTATAACCTACCTAATTTAGAAAAGCCTAAACTTCTAAGTGAACAAGATCTACTCTATAAAGGAATTAGTGCTGAAACAATATCTGACATCTATGATGTCCTTTATGAACAATCTATCGAAGATAAAAACAATGCTGAATTGATTGCAAACTGTGAATGCCTAAATATTGATAACTCACAAGATAAACTTCTCTGCTCTTTTTATCATAGTCAGCAAAATCAAGAGTTCTCAATCGCAACAGATAGAGTTATTGCAGCAACCGGATATAAAGTAAATATAAATAATGTCCTCAAAAATATAGAAGCACTAATTCAACGAGATGATAGCAATAATCTCAAAATATCTCGTGATTATAAAATAATCACACAAAATACGTCCTTAAATATTTTTGTCCAAAATGCTGAGATCAACTCTCATGGTGTAGGTACTCCTGATTTAGGATTAGGGGGTTATAGAAATGCTGTGATAGTAAATACTCTTCTCAACAAAGAGATATACAAAGTATCTTCTCGAACTATTTTCTCAACATTTGGTGTTCCAAAAAAATACTTAACACAAAGAGCAAATATTAAAGTCGCATAAATTACAGGAGACTATTTATATGAAAAATCAAATAAACTACTACAAGATAGCTAGCACAAGACTATTGGAAAAGATAATTTCAGAATTTAGTTATGAAGGAATTTTTAAGCCACTACAAAAAGATATAGATCAAGAAGTATATACTTTAGAGATAAACTCAGATCTATGTTACAAATTTAAGGCTGTGCAAAGAATATACGGTAACTTAACTATTGAAAAGGACTCTGTAACAAGACATGAGAGTAATAGTACAAAACCTGCTGATGATGCTATAAGACTTATCATTGATACACTACCTATAACAAATATTGATTCTGTCACAACGGCACACTTCATAAAAGAGCTAAATAATACAATATTTGCTGATATAGCTATCTTACAAAAAGATAACATCTCAGCAAAAGACATCTACAAACTTCCATATGCCTACATAGAAGGAAACATGACTGGTCACCCTTGGTTTGTGATTAATAAAGGTCGTATTGGCTTTAATGCATCAGACTATGCAAACTACGCTCCAGAGATGCAAAAAATCATCAATTTAGTGTGGATTGCCGTAAACAAAGATTTAGTAACTTTTTCATCTATAGCAAGTACTGATTATCTACAAATTACTAATAAAGAAATTAACTCAGAAACCTTACTCAGTTTCAATAAAACGATAAAAATGAATGGCAAAGAGCCTAGTGATTTTTATATTTTACCTGTTCATCCATGGCAATGGAAAAACGCTGTAATGCAACAGTTCACAAAATATATAGCTGATAAAGATCTTATATTTCTTGGCAAGTCCACTGATCAGCACCTAGCTATGCAATCAATAAGAACTATGTCTAATATTTCTCATCCTGAAAAACATAGTATAAAGCTACCTCTGAATATACTAAATACTGCAGTTTATAGAGGCCTACCTAAAGACCAAACAATTAATGCTCCAATGCTTACAGAATGGGTTAAGAATATAGCCCAAAAAGATGATTTTTTAGCTAAATGTAATTTTATTCTTCTAGGAGAGTTAGCTAGTGCCTACTGCCATCATCCTTATCAGTCAGAAGTTCCTCAGGCACCATACTACTTTACAGAGCAGTTAGGTGCAATTTGGAGAGAAAGTATTCACACTAGACTTAAAAGTAGTGAACAGGCTATAACAATGGCCGCTTTAACTTATGTTGATGCTAATGGTAAAAGTATTATTTGTGAAATGATCAAAGAATCATCTTTAGATATTGATAAATGGCTAGAAATGTTTTTTGAAAATACTGTCCCTGCTCTACTACACTTCTTATACAAATATGGCATGGTTTTCTCTCCTCATGGAGAAAATAGTATATTAATCATAGATGACAATCTCCCTGTTGGTCTAGCGATGAAAGATTTTGTCGATGATATAAATATATGCAAAAATCCTGTTGATGAACTAAGATCCCTTCCACAACAGGTAAAAGATGCTATTCCTCAAGTTGAAGATGATTACCTTCTGCAATTTATTCATACAGGATTATTTGTTGTTCACTATAGATATATCTCCTCGCTACTAGCAGACAAACTAAACTACCCCGAACTTTACTTCTATCAAAAATTAGATGGATGTATACAAAAATATCAGACAAGCAATCCTGAGCTAAAATCTCGTTTTGAACGTTTTGATCTATATAAACCAACTTTTACAAAACTATGTCTAAATAGGCTAAGAATTTTTGAAGTTGGATATAGTGATTACTCAGCAAGACCTAAGGTAATATCTACAGGTCAACTTGATAATCCTCTTTATCTTGCCCAAAGCACCAAAAATATAGATAAGGACTTATTCAAGCATAATAGAGTGTCTTTTAGAACATTTGACTTAGAACATGATTTAGATACTATTCACTCATGGATGAATAAACCTCACGTAGCAAAATTCTGGAGCCTGAATAAATCAAAGTCAGAGCTAAAAAAACATTTTTGCAATATGCTTTCAAAGCCTAACCAAAAATTACTTATATTATCGGTAGATAACTCAGAAATCGCCTATGCTGAAATTTATAACACTCAGACTGATCGTATCGCTGATTATTTTTCCACTGATGATAATGAATATGGATGGCACCTACTAATTGGCCCTGAAGAAGCTATAGGCAAAGGATATTCTAAATTACTTGTAGAAGCTCTTAGCAAATATTGCTTTGATATGCTTAGCGCTAATAATGTTATCTTTGAACCTGATGTTAGAGTGATCCCTTTTCAAAAAATCGCTCCTAAAATCGGATATTCAAATCTTGGTGAGATAGCCTTACCTGAAAAACAAGCATATCTATTTAGTTGTTCAAAGAGCTCTTTTATAGAGGCTGAAACATTATGATAGACTGCGATATTTCAAAATGGCCAATAGTTAAAATGCATTTTGGTAGCTCCCCAAGCTATAAAGATGTACTTAATTGGTTAGATAAGTGTTCTCAAATACTAAAGAAACAACAAAAATTCTTAGTAATTAGTACTTTTTCTGAACAGTATCAGTTTGAACATAAGGCAAGATTAAAACAAGCAAAATGGTTTAAAGAATCTAAACCTGAACTTGCTAAATGGTGCCTAGGTATGATTCGTGTTACAAATGATCCTATCATGATCAAGAAGATTAATGCTCCAGCAATGACAAAGGGCATGCCCTTTAGCTGTATTGCTGTTGGTAATACATGCTCAGCATGGGAAAAAGCTCAACAAATTCTAATTGAAGATAACTTGATATGAAAAAACAACTTGATATAACTATCCTTTATTTAGCACAAGCTATATCACTATATTTCTGTACTTTTGGACTACCAACGATTCTACGTTCTGAAGGAGTCTCTTTAGAGAAAATAGGCCTTTTTAGTATTTTACTATTACCATGGGTTATCAAATTCCTATGGGCTCCTTATGTAGATAGGTTATATATCAAAAAAATAGGCCGAAGAAAAAGCTGGTTCATTGTAATGCAATTTTTGACCATAAGTCTATTTTTAATATTCTCTATTTACACTCCAAAAGACTATACCAACTATATTTTCTTATTTGCGTTTTTATTGTCCTCCATTGCAGCAACTCAAGATATAGCAATTGATGGATTTTCAATAGAACAAACAAAAGCTAAAAGCTTACAATGGAGCAACTTTTGTAGAGTAATTGGCACTACTCTAGGTAGCATGATTGGTGGAGCATCACTAATTGCGCTATACAAAATTTTAGGCTGGCATCAGATTACTCTATATATGACTTTAATAAGTATATGTATTTGTGCTTATATGTTTCTTATAAGAGAAAATCATCACAATGAACAATACCAGCGCCATATACCATCTCTAAAGTCTTTCTTCAGTAGAAAAGAAACCAGAATATTATTACTTATGTGTTTGAGTTATAGAGCCTGTGAAGGTTTGGTTATGGGAATGCAATCATCATTTTTGGTAGATTCTCATATTCCGCTAACAACGATAGGCATAGTTATGGGAACTGGTAGTGCATTAATAGGTGTTTGTGGTGCAGCTGTTATTAGTTACCTCTTTAACTTTTATAAAGAAACTATTCTTTTGACAATATTGGCAGTAATCAGAGGCTTTTGCTATTTCTCTCTAGGATTTATAAGTTTTTATGGCATTGATAATCAAATATTTATCTTTGGTATTGTATTATTGAATATGGCTTCTCGACTTATGGAGATGATAGTTCTATATACTATATTCATGAAATTTAGCTCAAAAGATCAAGCAGGCACTGACTTTACAGTTTTAGTATGTGCTGAACTTCTAATCTATATACTAGGAATGTCACTTAGTGGTTTCTTAGCTGCAAACATCGGTTACTCAATGCTTTTCATACTAGGTGGTATTATTTCCATACCAGGGTATTTAATATCCTTACTGTTATTACAAAAACTATTTCCTAGCGAGAGTGCTAAGCCTATTCTATTGAATAGATAATCTAATTTATTCATCTGCTATAAATGATATTGATTATCATTATCATAATGATATTATCTAAGTTCTAATTTGTTACTTCTAATGCAATAACATTCTTATGAGTTCTAAAATTACAGCGCCTATAATTATATGTATAGCTATTTTATTATCTTACAGCACAGCTTTTTCAAACACTAATGGTCAAGAGCTTAGCTTAAATGAAGAAGCCATCATTGAACTACAGCAGCAGATACGTAAATTACAAGCGGATATTAGTGATATGGAAGAAAACACACTAGACTCCAATCGATTAACAACATATGACTCAAAAATAACCGACCAAAAACCTAATGATATAAGCCTAATATTTGGAAATAGTACAAATGCTTACGAAATCAGCACCAGTATAAATACAAATAATTCAATCATAGATTTAAGAAATACCCTAGCAGGCGGTATCTTTACTCATGATGGTGCTATTAATGTCGGAAATGCCCCAGCAATTACAACCAGAGGACAAGTAACATTTTTAGGAGCCTACTCAGGTAATAATAGTATACCTATAGGAATGATATCAGGCAGTTTATTCTCATCTACGGTAATCGGACAACGCAACAAATTTAATGACTATGCTATATTTTTAGGTGGAAAAATAGAAGTCGATGCTCAAGTATGGTCTGGTAGTGAGGGAATCTCAAATGGCTATACTCTAAATGCTAATGGTCAAAATATTTCTTTAACATCCGCCACACTATACTTTTTAGCCAATGTAGGACACTACGTGACCGCTCAATTTGATATCAGCACTAGTGAGCTTAATAACTTTGGCTTAGGCAATGCTTTTGTCATATTTGGTAATCTAGATACATCGCCATTATTTGTAACTGCTGGAAGAAGTAGGCTTTCTGTGGGTGCTTTTGGAGGTGGTGGTCCATGGACTGGTGGTATAACAGGATTTCTGGCACCGGGTAGAACAACGAATATATCATTAAACTATAAAGATGACATTCTAAATGCTAATATAGCAGTCTTTGGATCTGATGATAATCGTATAAATTTTTCAACTGGATTGTTCTACGCAGAAAGTTGGACTGAGAGCCTAGCTGTTGGCTTTAATACAGGCTATGTCTTTAATATTGCAGGAGCTGGTAATGCTTCTTTTAGTAAGTTTTTGGAGAATCAAAATTCTTCAACTGATAATATAGGCAGTTTCAATATTAATGGTAACCTAACTTACACTATAGGTGGTGGTTTTTTAAACCTAGGAACAGGTTGGGCAAGTACTACAAATAGAAAAGACTTTAATGGTAGTAATCAAAATGTCTTAGCTGGAGGCTGGTATGCTGCAGCAAACTATTCATTACAACTTGGCGGCAGAAATACAAACTTTGGTGTATCATATGGTCAGACATATAATTCTGCTAATATACCGATGTCATTACCAGCATCTCCACTGCTATTTGGTCAATCTCCATCTGGAATCAAAAACCAGCTAATTTTATCAACTCAACGCGCATATTTTGACAACAATGTTTTAATAGGCCCAGAGTATTCATATCAAAAGTTATATAACGACAAGCATATGAATACTTTTACTATAGACATTGCTGTATACATGTAGTCACTGAGTTAATGCTAAGCTAAAGTATTACTATTATTTAGTTTATTTTTTGTATACATGAGAAAGCTTAGTCTGGTTTTTTTGACGTTAACCACTTCCTTAACTGAATTATGCTATGCTGATGCAAGATCACAAATTATTATAGAGAATAACTGTTCAGTCCCAATATCATTCAGTATATCTCCAGGAAATAGCACTGGAAGTGCCATAAACAATCAAGTATTAGATGCAAATCAGTATATCAATATTGGACAGTATACCAATGATAAGTTTGTAGATTATAACTCAACTATAGATATAAACTTCCATTCTGAGAATTTACAACATAGTGGCTCAATACAATATAATCTAAAAAATGGTTGGACAATTAATAGTGCAAATTTTAATAATTTGAATGGTGATATAGCTATAGAGCATCAAAACAATGATTTTAATTATAGTTGGCATAGCTATACAACAACACTAAAATATCGTATACCTATATTTACAATTTCTGCATGTCCAAAATTCACAAATCCACAAAATTCAAAACTCAATGACATACAAAGAATTCTTATATTTGGAGATAGCCTAAGCGATACAGGTAACTTATATGGTTATACAAATGGAATTATCCCAAGATCAACTCCTTATTATAGAGGTATGTTTTCTAATGGCTCAGTTTGGACAACAATGTTAAGTGGAACTCTAGAAAATAAAATCCCCATCAGTAATTATGCTGTTGGAGGTGCCACTGCTGTGTTTGAACCATCTTGGACAGATCTTGGACTACCCTATACAATAGGCACTGAACTTCAAGCATATTCTCTAGATGATGGGGCTCACGATACTACTAAAAATCTAGCAATATTTTTTATTGGTGCAAATGACTATTTAACAATATCAGCAAATCAAGACCCTAACTCACTCAAGAATATTGCTACTGAAGTTACTGACAAGATCATAGCTGCTATCAAAACTGTAAATGCACAAAAGACTCTAGTTATTGGACTACCTAATCTAGGATTGACACCAGAGTCAAAAAATATAGGCAACCAAAACCTCTTAAAAGAAGTATCTTCTCTACATAATCAAATTCTAAAACAGTTTGCTAAAGATCAAACTAATATAGAGTTTGTAGATATGAATCCAATATTTGAGATGCTTGTTAATGATACTGATAATTTCAACAAAAAATATCACACTTCGATAAACCCAAGTAAAACCAACCAAAGTTGCTGGAGTGGTGGTTATTTTTCTTATAATCCAGATGGTCAAAATCCAAAAGATTTTTATGAAAACCTATTAAGAAACAACTCCAAGCCTATTCTACTTCAAGAATCTGAGAATATTTCATCAGGAGAACTAGATATGGGCAAAATTCCTCTGACTCCAGATATTACTAGTGCAATTTTAGCTGCTGAAACTGGTAAATTATGTGATAATCCTCAAGAATATATATTCTGGGATGGTGTCCATCCAACCTGTCAAGTGCATAAAGCACTATTTGAGTATATTGCTAACGAGTATTTAGGAATAAATATATAGGCAGAAAATTACTCGAAATAACCACCAGCAACAAAACGATCAATAAAATGTTGGCTAAAGTGCATTTTATTCAATTTAACATTTTCCAAAAGTTGCTGATATTGACCTGACTTGAAAATATAATCAAGAACATAAAATACATTACCTTTACCAACTATCTTTTCAACCTTTTCTTCGAAATTAGAAAAATCTGTTTTTTCATCAATATAATCATCTAATAAAGAGCAAAGCTTATCTATAGTTTTCTCATCAGCTCTGTCAAAGTACTTTGCAACTTCATAATGAAACTCATACTTACTATCATGAAAAAATGGGTATACATTTCCTTTCCAAGCAACTTTATAAGCATCATCAACGTAGCTACTACTTAAAACATTCAGCTTCATAAGATGATAGTAAAATTTATTTGTATTCATTTGATTTTCCTATTTTATTTATTAAGCTCTTCTTGAACTATTTGATTAACCTGCTTAGGGTTTGCCTTACCTTTACTTGCTTTCATAGCTTGACCAACAAAGAAGCTCATAAGCTTAGTCTTACCAGCTTTAAAATCAGCTGCTTGTTGAGGGTTAGCCACAATTATACCTTGAACTAATTCTCTTATCGCGCCCTCATCTGATACTTGTTTCAAACCTAGTTTCTCGATGATATTAGCAACAGATGTTGCTGACTCAATGTACTCTGCTATGACTTTTTTGGCATTTGCTTGTGAGATAACATCTTTTTGTACATTATCAATAACCTCTAATAGAATCTCTACAGGAATAATATCTGCTGAGAATTCTTTTTCCGCTCTATTAAGAGTTGATATTAGATCAACTGTTATCCAGTTATACGCTGGCTTATAACCTATCACAGCTACTACTTTGTCATAGTAATCTGCTATTTCAAGATTTGATAATAAAAACTCAACTTCTTGATCAGCTAAATGCTCACGATATACCGCTTCACGCTCTTCTGGCTTAAGTGGCATCTGTTTTTTGATACTTTCGATATATTCATCAGTTATTACCAATGGTAATAGATCTGGATCCGGGAAGTAACGATAATCAAAAGCATCCTCTTTTGCGCGCATTGAGCGTGTTTCATTTGCATCAGCATCATATAGACGAGTTTCTTGAACAACTTCTCCTCCAGACTCCAGCACAGCTATTTGACGAGCATATTCATACTCAATCGCTTTATCAATAAATCTAAACGAGTTTATGTTTTTAAGTTCTGCACGAGTACCAAACTTATCTTGACCTTGTGGTCTTATTGACAAGTTGACATCACATCTAAACGAGCCTTCTTGCATATTACCATCACATATACCCAAATGCTTGACTAGCTGATGAAGCTTCTTAAGATAAGAAACTACTTCTTCAGATGACCTAAAGTCAGGATATGTCACAATCTCTAAAAGTGGTGTACCCGCACGGTTATAATCTAGACCTGTCTCGCCAGCAACATAACCATGAACTGATTTACCAGCATCTTCTTCTAGATGAGCTCGTTCTATTCTGATAGTTTTAGCTCCATTAGAAGTTTCAATCTCTAGACTACCCTCTTGTACTATTGGATTATGAGATTGACTAATCTGATAGCCTTTTGGCAAATCTGGATAAAAATAATTTTTACGTGCGAAGAAACTATCCTTTGATATTTTAGCATCTACAGCTAAACCAAATATAACAGCTTTACGAATAGCTTCTTTATTTACTACAGGCAAAGTTCCTGGCAAACCTAAATCTAAAAATGCAGCCTGAGTATTTTGATGCTGCCCATATTTTGTTGCAGAAGTCGAAAACAGCTTAGATTTAGTACTTAACTGAATATGGACCTCTAGTCCTATCACCATTTCCCAATTCACTATTAAATCCTCGCTTGTTCTAAAATAAATTCTTCAATACCATAACTATTTTGATATTGTGTGACCATTTGCGTCAAAACATTATCATTAAATGCTTTAGCCATGAATTGACCACCAACAGGTAAATCATTAGCAAAACCAATCGGAAAAGCTATTGCTGGCAAACCTGATATATTAGCAGGTATAGTATAAATATCTGATAAATATGCCGAAACAGGATCTAACTTATCACCTTTTTTGAAAGCTTCACTTGGAGCTGCAGGCATGAATATAACATCAACTTGCTCAAATATTTGATTAATTTGATCAGTCATTACCTTACGTAACTGCTGAGCCTTATTATAATAAGAGTCATACTGACTTGATGCTAACACATAGTTCCCTATCATAATTCTACGCTTAACTTCTTCACCAAAACCATCAGTACGAGATTTTCTGTATAGCTCATCTAAATCTCTAGCTTCTGGATTACGGTAGCCATATCTAATACCATCATATCTAGCTAGGTTAGCCGCTGCTTCTGCTGGCGTTATGATATAGTAAGTTGAAAGAGCCTCTTTTAAATCGGGAACTTTAACTGACTTTATTTCGGCTCCTAGCTTCTCAAAGTTTTTAAGTGTTGTTGCTACTGCTTGTTGGATTTGCTCTGGCAGGTCTTTGATCAAACTTTCATCAACACCAATTACTTTACCTGAAATATCTTTTTCTAAGTCTTGTGTGAAATGATTTTCTTTGACACCAACACAGGTAGAATCATACTGACACTCTCCAGCGATAGTATCCAACATAATAGCTACATCTTCAGCATAATGCCCAAAAACACCTGCTTGATCAAAAGATGATGCAAAGGCTACCATACCAAATCTTGAAGTACTTCCATAAGTTGGTTTCATAGCTGTTAGACCACAAAAACTCGCAGGCTGTCTTACAGATCCACCAGTATCTGAACCTGTACTAACAGGAGCAAAGCCTGCAGCAACTGCCGCTGCCGAGCCACCTGAAGATCCACCTGGTACTCTATCCAAGTCCCAAGGATTACTAACAGCTCCATAATAGCTATGCTCATTAGTTGAGCCCATAGCGAACTCATCCATATTTAGCTTACCAAGAGTCACCATACCTTGATCTTTACAGTTTTTTGTAACTGTTGAATCATATGGAGCTACAAAGTTATCTAGCATCTTAGAAGCTGCTGTTGTTTTGATACCTTTCGTACAAAAAAGATCTTTATGCAAAATAGGTATACCAGTCAACAAGCCTTGCTTACCTGCAGAAATAATAGCATCAGCATTTTCTGCTTCTTTTAGCGCCTCTGCTTCACATAGTGTAATTACAGAGTTTATATTTTTATCTTGGTCTTTTATTTTTGCTAGATATTGCTTAGCTAATTCAACCGCTGTGACTTCACCACTATCTAATCTAGCTCTCAATTTTTTAATATATGACATTGCTCACCCTATTTAATAACCTGTGGCACCATAAAATAATCATCAACTACTTCACAAGCAAATTTATCAAAACTTGTTCGATTATCTTGATCTTGAGGAATATCTTCACGAAATTTAAAATCAACACTAATTGGAGAAACCATCGGCGTAACTCCATTGGCATCAAAATCTTTGACGGCATCAAGAATCTTACAAATATTAGTAAGATCTTGAGTATATTGCTCTAACTGCTGCTCATTCAAATCAAAACAAGATAGCTTAGCAATATGTTTTACTAGTTTTTTATCCATTTAAACACCCAAATAAATCATTAGAAACAAATACCCATAAATTATAGAATACTCATAAACATAAAGAAAGGTGTAGCTATTGCTATTTTATATTTGATGGCTGATTCTGTATTTGCTCTTTCACTGTTACAGGCTTAATCACTGATTCACTCTTTTTGATACCTATATGTAGCTGGTTACTGTTTAGGTTTATCGGGAAACCATTATATCTACGCCATAGCTCATAACCTAGACTAACATCATTAAGTAATACCCAACCATGTACTTTGGTACCTAATCTTAATACATCAGGAGATGGCCAATCCCTACTACCACTTTGTTTAACAAATATCTTAAACTGTCCTTGGGCATTATTTTGTGGAGAGATAAATATAACCTCACCTTCAAAGGTACCGATTGCTACCTGAGGCCATCCACTAAATTGTATAGCAGGCCACCCCTCAAATTGTAGCATTACCTTATCTCCGACCTTGACCATAGGGACATCCATACTATTAACCCATAACTCAACTATTCTAGACTTACTCTCTGGAACTATAACCGCTAATACATCTGTATCTTTGACTATTACCCCTCCCATACCATGGATACGATCCATTATCACACCATCTGTAGGAGCTTTGACTAGACGACTTTGTTGACGTGCTATTTGTACCTTTACTTTCGCTAGATCAACATTAAGTTTTGATAGTTCTTGAGTATAGTTAACCATCTCCATCTGAGCCTGCTCATATATTCTTTGAGTACTAGCTCCTTTATCTATAAGATATTTATGTCTTTCAATATTGTTTTGAGTGTTCTTTATGGCTAACTTAACTGACTTGATACCTAGTTCAATCGCAGCTTTTTCTTCTTCTAAACGAGAGACAACCTCAGGATCAAGATCAAGTACCTCAACAATAGGATCACCTTTCTTGACAGTATCTCCTTCAAACACATACCACTTACCTAGCCTACCTCCAATAGGTGCAGATATATTTTGCTGGCGCTCAGATGGTGATAAAGTTGTAACATCTCCATAGCCATCAACTGTCTGTTGCCATGGAATCATAGCTAAGACAACTCCAACTACAATAATACTCAATAAAACTAAGAATATAATTTTTTTAAAGCTAGGATCTTTTCTAAGCATTTCTGATGATTTTAATTGCATCACTAAATCCTCATTTATTGAATAGATATGATTAATGTTGGTATTGCTATTTTACGTAGTATATGAGTAATCGCCATATCACCATTTCTATTTGTCAAACCATACGAATCTATTAATATTAATAGCTTAGGTTGTTTTAAAATAGCTCTTATCAAATTCATCTTTAATACCACCATCGTATTAAACTCTAAATTATATTTGATAGTTTGTGAGTCAATTTGTTTTTCAAAATGCTTTTCAAGAAAATTAACACCGAAAATATCTAATAACTCACTTAGATACCCAAGCCTCTCTTGAGAAAAATCACTCTCACATAAATTATCAAGCACAGTACCAGCAATGACTTCTATGCCACTAGCAATATGGATTTTGTCACTAATTTCTTGCTTGGAGTAGTTCGTCAGACAAACTCCATTTAATTTTATTACTCCAAGAGAATCATCATCAAAGAATGAATCTAGAAGCTTTTGTGCGCTATTTATAGATAAACAAAGTTCATAAAACTGATTTTGAGTGTAATCAAAAGTGTACTTTTGCTCATCATCTGCAGATACAACATCCAATGATACAACATTATCAGTCAGCTTAGCCTCTTTATGCTCTGCACGTACTTTATCTTCTTGAGAAATCTCCAATAAATCTAGAATCTTACGCACAGCAACAAGAAAACCATAACAATCATATAAGTATTGACTAAACTTCAGTAATCCAAGTAAAACTATATTGACCAAAAGCTCTGCAGCAATCAACTGTCCGATAGATAATTGTCCATTTATGATAAGATAACTACCGATACCTAATAATAGAATATTTATGAATATATATGTCAAACCTATGTAGACATGTTGTCTAAAAACAACACCGAAGAAATTAGATCTAGCATCTAAATAGTTACATAGTTTGGTATCGACCTTTTTCATAGAATTATTTAGAGGTCGTTGTTTAAATGATAAAAACTCTGCTGTTTTCTCTTCAAGAGAGTCAACAATATCATAAATATTACTCGACTCTTTAAGTCCTGCTCTATACCCAGCGTTCATCGGCACAAATATTGACAGTATGATACAAGTAATCAATAAAATATCGAAGACTAAAAATAATGGATGATAAAACGCTAAAATAATTACACAAAAAAGAGTCTGTAAGAATATATCCAAAAGGGTTATGAAAATAACTGATACCGACTTTTGCAAAAACTTAAGTTCAAAAGCCCTGTTAATTTTCTCGCGAACATTTATCTTATCTAATTTATTAAAATCAACTCGATAGATAGCTGTTATTACTCGCAGTACTACATCTACAAAAATTTTCCTTTGAATATCCTCAACAAGCTTTAGTTGAAAAATCCTCACAAAAAAAGCCGCTGTAAGCAGAATAAACAAAATCGTTATCAACGATATAACTGGCCTAATAGACAAGCTAACGCCAACAAGATTAACCAATGTCTGAACAGATACAGGGATCGTGAGTGATAAAAAGCCTAATAACAAACTATATATAACAAGTGTATATACAGTATGCTTAGGAATTTTCAAAACTGTTTTAATTTGTTTATACAGCATAATAAATAGAAGACAATACCAATAATAAATATACTACTTTAGTATAATATTGTTTTAAATAATGTCTACACTAGGATATTAATTTTATGTAATGATACTACATCGACATCCAGCAAAGATATATATTTACAGTGAAGAGATAATTGAAAACTGATTTAAACTATTCCTAAACATTGATTGACCTTGCAAAAACATGATCAATTTCTTTTAGATAAGTTTTCTTAATACCCTCAAAATCCATTTCTGGAACATCTAAAATAATACTATGTTCATCTTGCATGACTTTTTGTAAGTTCTTCGAGAATGACTCACCTTGCTTAAGATCAAAAGCAACTTGCTGAACAATCTTGTAACAATCCTCACGCATAAATGGTGTATTTGCTACTAAGAAATGTAAATAGAAGCTTGATAAATACGCACTTGTACTTCTTACTCTATCTTCGATAATATCTTTTTGAACTACAAGATTATCGATAGTATTTTTCATTCTACGTAACGCATAAACCATAATACCAAAGTTATCTGGTAAGTAAAAACGCTCTGCTGAAGAATGAGAAATATCTCTTTCATGCCATAGTACACAATTTTCTAATGCTATAGACACATGAGATCTTAACATTCTTGCCATACCAGTTAAATTCTCGGTAGAAATTGGGTTTTTCTTATGTGGCATAGTTGAAGAACCTTTTTGACCCTTAGAAAAACCTTCATAAACTTCAAAAACATCACTTCTGTGTAAATGTCTAATCTCAACTGCTAATCTCTCAATAGCAGAAGCAATAAGTCCATGAATAGATATTAACTTAGCGATTCTATCTCTTGGGATAACCTGAGTTGATACTTCTTCAACAGGTAAACCTAAAATATCAGCGGCTTTTTTCTCATCTTCTGTAGTTAAGATACAATAGTTACCTACTGCACCTGAGAACTGCACAGTCAAGCCATCTTTTTGGAATTCTTTAAGATCTTTCAACCTACGTTTAAACTCAACATAAGCGCCAAGGAATTTTTGCCCGAAACTCATAGGTTCTGCAAACATACCATGACTTCTACCCATTGTGATAATTTCTTTTGTTTCTTGAGCTTTTGCCAATAATGAATCACATAAAGACTCTAAGTCTCTAACAACATACTCCATTGACTCACGGATCTGTAAGCTAAGAGCTGAATCGATAATATCTGAAGATGTAACACCAAAATGAAAAAACTTACCAGTTTCAGCAGTGAATTGCTCAGCAATTGAAGTACAAAAAGCTATAATATCATGCTTGGTAACTTTCTCGATTTCATCAACTCTATCAGGTCTAACCTCTGCTTTAGCACGAATCTCAGCTGCCGTACCCTTAGGAACCATTTTGTCCTCTAAAGCTTCAAGAATTGCTAACTCAACCTCAAGCATTTTTGCATATTTATTTTCATCTGCCCAAATCTTTGAGATTTCTGCTACGTCATACCTTTTTATCATTTTACTATCCTATTCGATAAACATGTATAAGCACCCTCGACACATCAGACACAAAAACATATGGCTAAAAACAAGGTGTGACTATATACAATGATTTATTTGATTCAACATAAATATGTTTTAATTCTCTCAAATGGAGCTATATTGTCAACATTTTTATAAATATTACTCTCCAACGATTTTACTAATTTTTTTCAACTCATTTGCTATAATATTACTTAAAGATTATGACTGAAAATGCTTATTGTATTTAATATACAATTCAAAATAGATTACCTAGTAAAAGGAGATAGCATGAAAAAGCTTATATTCACATCAATCGCAATTATGACTCTAGCATCTACAGGCTATAGCTCGGTATTAAAAGGTAGTGACTATATTTCAACAGATGTTGGTACAACATATAATTTCGAACGTGTTGATGCTGATGATAAGGATAACTTCTTAGTTCAAACAACAATAAAGAACTGTAACGATGATAAGACATCATGTCAGTATTTCAGCGAAATTAAAGATCCATCAGGCAAAGAAGTATCTCAATTAAAATATGTGTATAGTTATATAACGAAAAATAATGGTGATGTATATATCCAATACCCTAATTCTGATAAAGAAACTCTACTTTTACCAGCTAATATAGAGTTTAATAAAATTAGAAAAGAAGAGATAACCATAGGTAACAGCAAGTTCTCAAATACTTACGAATTTAAAAAAGAAATTCCTAAACTGACTATTAACGGTAAAGATTATGAGAGCTGTATTGAGCTAGAAGCCAACTCAACTGTAAAATATAATGGACAGATTGAAAAAACTCAAAGTCTAGAAACATATTGTAAAAAAATTGGGCTAGTCAAAGATACCTTGAAAGAGACTTTTAATTCAGAGAAACCTATCGTCTACAAAAATATTCTTATGTCTATCACAAAGTAAAATATATGAAAAAAACACTCATACTCTTTACTTTAACTTCAATAGCATTATTATCAAGCTGTTCTACGACTATAATTAATGGTAGTGATTACATATCTATGCAACCTGGTACTCAGTACCACTACAAAAGAACAGCCCTAAAAGCAAACAAATCTATTTTTATTGATATAGATATTGAATCCTGTAGCAATAACAACACAAAATGTCAGTATTTTGTAACTGTAAAAAATAGTAAAGATAAAATACTAGAACAGTATTATGAGACTTATTATGTAAATTTCTTTGGTGATGTGTATTTAACCGACAAGGTGTATCCTAATAGCGCCCTACTTTTACCTGCCAGAATCACACTAGGTCAAGAGATGCTTTTGAATAATGGTGATAGGTATGGCGCTGTTAATGAAAAACTACTTGCTTACAAACTTATACGTGAAATACGAATAAATAATCATAACTATGAAAACTGTGTAAATATCTTGTTTGTTTCAACAACTCCAGCAGAGTCTGTTGATTTAAAACTAGTAACTGATGAGATCACTTGTAAAGATATCGGCTCCGTCCAAAAAGAAATGCAGATGTCATACAAACCGAAATATCCTAATACTAGTAAAGAGGAAATAAGTAATAGCGTGATGAAATTTGCAGAGACTAGATCTATGGGGCGCAATATGAGTGAAATAGGCTATCTAAAGCCATTTACACAAAAAAAATCGGCTCCAGACAGTGACGGGTTTATTCTTATCGATACATATTTAGATATATTAGAATCTATTACCCACACACAATAATCTATACTAACCATAGTATCTAAACATTAAACATCTAAAAAATATGTAATATTTAAAATAATTTACTAAGAGCCATTCCTATAGAGTTACTATTTACGATTTTCTCAAGAGGATTGCCATACTCTTCAAGATACTTCTTACCTAAAAGCTGAGAACCCAAATAGTTTAAATGATTTGAATCTGCAAAAATAGGAATACCATCAATAGAAGTATGGCATACATTTTCATCGCATATAGCCTTACTTGGATCTATTATAAATACACTATCTGGATACTTATGTTTTAATTTATTGTAAATGTTTAGCTGTGGCTGTAGCCACTTTCTATAAACCTTAGCAGAGACTCTACAATCTCCATGTATTCTATTAATAGCACAAAGATTCGAGACATTATTATTTGGCAAGAAATTAGGAGCAGGATAACCAAGGTATGGATTATCTACGATTAAGACTACTTTCTTACCATTTTTAAGCGCTTGTTCAGCAATTCTACCAAAAACATCAAAATCTTGTGTTCCTATACCAAATAAATTAGCTATGATTATAATCTGGTAGTTGCTATCCTTGCTTATCGCACTTTTAACAAAAGCAAACCTTTGATCCATAATATCATTACCTGTTTTTTGGTCTAGACTTTCAGGATACTCTACATAGTTATATTTATTTTTAGGATTATTTCTTGTTATTGATAATAATGTTGCATTCAAATCTGCATTTTTAACCCACTCAGATACCATTGGCCAAGCAGATCTAGCATGAGAATTACCAAATAATAGAATTGTTGACTTTTTGTTTGGATATATTTTACACAATTTTTCAGAATACTGTTTTCTATAAATTGTATAATAAGGATTAGTTGTGGTTACATTACTATCAACATCAAAGTTATAAAAACATCCATTTGCATCAACTTTTTCAAAACCATATTTAAAAGCTAATTTGTTTTGATCAATATTAGGTCGATTAAATCCAAATCCTTGATGTTTAGCTGCTGAATAAAATCCAATCGTTAAAATCAGTGGTAAAATCCATAAAAGAAATAAACTTTTAGAAAAATTAAACTTAAATTTATGTCTAAAAGGCTTCTCAACAAATAAATACGATATTGTTGCTAATAATAAACTAAGAATGACCACAAATGTAGAAGCAGATACCGAAATATTAATACTCAAATAATTTAAGTAAGCAATAATTGGCCAATGCCATAAATATAAAGAATAAGATATAAGACCAATAGCAACAAAAGGTTTCAAAGAAAAGAGTGTATTAATAATCGGAGTATAGTTAAAACTTCCTGAATAGATAAACAATACGGCCCCGAAACATGCAACAATCATCCAAATACTAGGATATGAAACTGCAACAACAAATATCGGAATCACCATAAGAGTCAAAGAAATAATTGAGAATATATTTAAGAGAAGTTTATTTGAAATATTATAATTCTGCTTATTTAGACCAATTGCCAAAAAGCAACCAAATAGAAGCTCAAAGCCTCTACTAACTGGAATATAATAAAACTTTGGATAATGTTTATAGAAAAAGAATGCTACTGAAACAATTATAAATAATGATGTAATTGCTAGTAAATTTTTTTTAGATGAGATTTTTAACTTAAAAAGAATAATTAAAACAATAGGCCATACAATATAAAATTGTTCTTCAACCCCTAATGACCATGTATGTAATAATGGAATAACAGATGAATCTGTCGCAAAATATCCAAAACTTAATGTCTCAAAAAAGAAGAGGTTCGAAACAGATGCAATAACACTCATCATAGATTTTGCATAGTTGATCAAATCCTGAGGAAGAAGTATTAGCCATGCAAAAAAACTTGAAAATACTAAAACAAAAATCAAAGCAGGAAGAATTCTACGTACTCTTCTAAGATAGAAATTCTTAATAGAAAATGTATCACTTTCTAAATCTCTAAGTATTATTTTTGTTATCAAATATCCTGATATTACAAAGAAAATATCAACACCAAGAAATCCCGATTTAACCCAACTAATTTCTAAATGATAAAAAATTACCGATAATACAGCGAAGGCTCTTAGCCCATCTATATCTTTTCTATACTTTATATTACTCACTATTTTTTTATCATGGAAATTTTAATATTTATATATTAACTTATAATCATAAAAATATAGAAGATTAAATTTATTAGATTTCCATATTAAAAATATATAAACATTCTGCTCTTGAAAAAATACTTTTACTTATAATCAAATCTGACTATTTAATCTCTTAATTTTAATACCCAAACTCTACAATATATGAGCGAGAAAAAGCCTGTTGCGGTTGTATATCAACATTACCTATACGATACTCAATATCAACATCCATACCTAGTGTATCACTTCTACCGCACCATGGTTCGATACATACATAAGGAGCATTTGCTTTAGGTTTTGACCACAAGCCAAGATATTCAAACCCATCAAAAGTCACTTCAATATATCTATTAGAGCCTTTCTCAGCTAGCCTAACCCTCTTATCTGTAAAACCACTATATACCAAAGCATCATTATCAAAAGTATGATTATCTAGCTCAATCTTAGATAGTTTGAAATGCTTGGTTTCACCAGTATAAAAAGCCTCCAGCGTAATAGCATGAAAATCTAACTTTTGTTCAGAGAATATAATCTCATAATCATTAATTTGATGCTTATCATCAAACGGACAAGCAAACGCCGGGTGAGCTCCAAAACCACATGATGCAACACCATCATCTAGGTTTATGATATTGTATTCTGTGATAAGTTTATTAGCTTCAAGAGTGTATGTAACTTCAAACCTTAATTTAAATGGATAGTTTTCTTTGGTAGTCTCCATAGCTAAGATGACACTATTTTCACTATGTAAGACGATATCAAATACAGTGTGACGTGCAAGACCATGATTACCCATAGGATATTCTTTACCTTGATATTTGATTTTATTATCGTGAGATTTTCCTACTACTGGAAATAGTACCGGTGACACTCCAGCCCATACGCGACCATCACCAGACCACATATACTCATGCTCTGTTACTGCATTGATAACAGCACGAACTTCAGCACCTAGCTCACTAATCTCTACTAATAAATTATCATTTTTGATTGTAATCATAACAATACCCCATCGTTATTAGTGAAGAGGTGTAATTGTATCAAATGTGGCATGTCATTCCGTCAGGCTTGACCGCGGAATCTAGGAAATAGGTTTTAAAATCTATTTCTGCAAATACCACTTACCAAACTATACCATCTTCAGGGTTAACATCAATATCTTCAGTGAAAATGAGTAATTGAAAATCAAAGATTTAAAACACTCTATTAGTATTTTAGCACAATATAAATGAATAGATTAAGTAGTAGTTCTATCTAACAGTTTAAATAGTATATGGGGTTAGATGCTCCTTTCTTTTTCTCTACTCTCTTATACATATACTCTTTTTCAAACATTTTTGAAACATCTTCACCTTTAAAACCATATCTATCAAGAACATCTTCATTAATATCTGGAAAGTTTTCTTTATTTGCTTCCAACCATTCTTTTGGTTCAAATACGCCAATTACAATACCATTTTCTGCTGCTAACACATATTCTGCTTTCTTTGCCCTCTTTACGTCAACTTTCCAGGCGAACCTAACCGCATCATAAATATCTTTTTCTAGTATTGTTCTATTTATTGTTATTACTAAAAGTTTTGTCTCTTTAACATCTAAGGATTCCGCACTATACCTCTTACATATATCCTCTACTGTAGCGATTCCTCTTATAGTACTTCCACGACCATTTTGTTTATTAGTTAATAAATCCATATAAACATCTATTAACGCTGCTTCAACCTCAAAAGCCTCACTTTCGCTTAGTCCATGTCTATGTATAAAGTAATCAACCTCTCTACCTTCAGACTTTATTTCTATAATTCGCTCAAGCTTCAAGCTTAATTCATTTTCACTAGGAGAATTTTTAACTAATTCTCTTACATGCTCAAAAATTCTGTTTCCTTTACCTTTACCAACATAAAATGTTTTACCATCTCTAGAATCTATTAACCGATAAACATAAAATCCTAGCTCACGACATATCTCTGAGCTAAACTCTTTGACTCTCATCATCCAACCCACTTCCTAGCATTTCTAAACATTCTCGTCCATACAGAATACTCATCATACTCTGCTGGGATATGCGAGTTTGTAATCGCTCTATAAACACGCTCTGGATGTGGCATCATTGCAAGGACACGACCATTTAGAGCTGTGACTGCTGTTAGACCATTTACTGCACCATTTGGATTATATGGATACATTTCTGTTGCTTGACCTTGTCCATCGATATATTTAAGAGCTACTTGCGAGCTCACTAGCATAGCTTGTTGCTGACTGTCATTTTCAAATAATGGACGACCTTCACCATGAGCTACGGCAATTGGTGCTTTTGTACCTGCCATATCAGCGAACCAAATAGAGTCAGATTCTTGAATCTCAACCATAGACACTCTTGCCTCAAACTGTTCTGATTTATTCTTTATAAATATCGGCCAGTTTTCAGCGCCTTTGATTAGTGATTTAAGCTGCGCAAGCATTTGGCAACCATTACACACACCTAGTGCTAACGTATCATCACGACCAAAGAATCTACTAAACTCATCTCTTAGCTTCTCTGTAAATAGGATGTTTTTAGCCCAGCCTCCGCCAGCACCTAAAACATCACCATACGAGAAACCACCACAAGCTACTAATACTTTAAAATCTGCCAAAGTTACACGCCCAGCATGTAAATCTGACATATGGACATCATGAGCTTCAAAACCAGCTGTAGTAAATGCTGCTGCCATCTCAACTTGACCGTTGACACCTTGCTCTCTTAGGATTGCTACTTTGGGCTTCTCAACATTGACAAACTTAGCTGTAATATCCTCTTCAAGATCAAAGCTCGCATCAACATGGATACCTTTATCGTTAGTGTTTAAAATACTATCAAACTCTTGCTTAGCACACTCGCTATTATCACGAATTGATTGGATTTGATAAGAAGTCTGAGCCCACCATCTCTGTAAATTCACACGTGAATTTGTGTATACTTTCTCACCATTTGCAAAGATGTTTAGCTCATCACTAGAGTTAAGATTAGCTATTGCACATAGGTGAGTTTGAGTGTCTTTAAATATCTCTTCAACTAATGCTACATCACTATTTTTGACTTGGATAACAACTCCTACTTCTTCAGCAAAGAGTTTCGCTAATGTGTCTTGAGTTTGTAGATTGATATCTAGACCTTTACGCCCAGCAAAAGACATTTCCACTAGACTTGCAAACACACCACCATCAGATACATCATGATATGCTAAGATTTTATTTTTAGCTTTTAGTTTAGTGATATTTTCAAATAGCACTTTCAACTTACTTGCTTCAACATCTGGTGCAACATTACCAACTTGATTATAAGCTTGGGCTAAACATGAAGCTCCAAGCCTACCAGCACCATTTGATAGATCTATATGCAAAAGAGTTGTATCATTATCATCAACTAAAACTGGTGTAAGAGTCTTACGCGCATTTGTCACAGGTGAGAAACCTGAGATCACTAACGATAATGGCGATGTAACAGATTTGGCTTGACCATTATCTGACCATTTAGTTTTCATTGACATTGAGTCTTTACCAACAGGTATTGCAATACCCAACGCTGGTGCAAACTCCATACCAACCGCTTTTACAGTCTCGTATAACTTTTGGTTTTCATCACCCTGATTTGCAGCAACCATCCAGTTTGCAGATAGGCGAATATCACTTAATTTATCTATATCAGAGGCTAATAAGTTTGTTACAGTCTCAGCAATTGCTAATCTACCAGAAGCAGCAGCATTAATAGCCGCAACAGGAGTTCTTTCACCCATAGCCATTGCTTCACCAGCTTGACTATCTACAGTAGCAGTTGTGACAGCACAGTCAGCCACAGGTACTTGCCATGGACCAACCATTTGATCACGAGCAACCATACCTGTAATACTTCTATCTCCAATTGTGATTAAGAAAGATTTAGAAGCTACAGCTGGTACTTTTAGCACTCTTTCAATTGCCTCATCAAGTTTGATAGCACTTGTATCAAAGACATCCTGCTCAACTTTTACAGTTTTCACATCAATATGCATTTGTGGTGTATTACCAAATAACAATCCCATTGGTAAATCAACTGGCTTCTTATTAAAATATTCATCATTCAACGTAATATGTTTCTCAGAGATTGCCTCACCAACCACAGCAAATGGACATCTTTCTCTATTACAAAGCTGTTCAAAAAACTCTAAGCTTTGTGGATCAACTGATAATACATATCTTTCTTGTGACTCATTTGACCATATTTCTAATGGAGAAAGTCCTTCTTCGCCGACATTAACTTTTCTAAGCTCAAAATGCCCACCAACATTACCATCTTTTACAAGCTCAGGAAACGCATTTGAGATACCACCAGCTCCAACATCATGGATAAATGTGATTGGATTATGCTCACCCATTTGCCAACATCTATCGATAACCTCTTGGCAACGACGCTCCATCTCAGCATTATCACGCTGAACTGATGCAAAATCTAGCTCTGAGTTAGTATCAGAAGATACTACAGAAGATGCCGCGCCACCCCCTAAACCAATACGCATTGCAGGTCCACCAAGACAGATTAGCTTAGCACCAACATTGATATCGCCTTTCTCAACATGCATTCTCTTGATATTGCCCATACCACCAGCAATCATAATCGGCTTATGATAACCAAACATCTCTTTACCTGCAGATGTGTTCACTTCTTGCTCAAAGGTGCGGAAATAACCATTTAGATTTGGACGACCAAATTCATTTGAATAATGAGCACCACCTATTGGAGCCTCTAGCATGATTTGAAGTGGTGTAACTATATGGTGTGGTTTACCATACTTGCTAGTCTCCCAAGCTTGCTCAAAACCTGGGATATTTAAGTTTGATACTGTAAATCCTGTCAAACCAGCTTTTGGCTTAGCTCCCAATCCAGTAGCTCCCTCATCACGAATCTCGCCACCAACACCAGTTGCCGAACCACTAAATGGCGCAATAGCAGTTGGGTGATTATGAGTTTCAACTTTCATCAAGATATCAACTTCTTCTTGATTGAAGTTATAAACACCAGTTTGCGTATTTGAATAGAATCTCTGAGCAGTTGTACCCTCTATCACAGCAGCATTATCCTTATATGCAGAAAGTACACCTTTCGGAGATTTCTCAGTAGTGTTGCGAATCATTTTAAACAATGACTTATCTTGCTCTTGACCGTCGATAGTCCATTTGGCATTAAAAATCTTATGTCTACAATGCTCTGAGTTTGCTTGAGCAAACATATATAGCTCTGTATCAGTAGGATTTCTGCCCAGCTTAGTATATTCATCGGCTAGATAGTCAATCTCTTGCTCACTTAGAGCTAAGCCAAGTTTTTTATCAGCATCTTTGATAGCTTGAGCACCATTTTCTAGTACATTAACACTCTCTAGTTCTTTTGGTGCTGCAACATCGAATAATCGCTGAAGATCTTTTTCACAAACAAAAACCTCTTCAACCATACGATCATGTACTAAATTTTCTATAGCTCTTAGCTCATTATCAGAAACCTGTCCCTCAATACCAAAAAGAACCGCTCTTTCTACTCTCTTAACAGCACTGATACCAGTATTACGGATAATATCAGTAGCTTTTGATGACCATGGCGAAATTGTCCCAACTCTTGGAGCAGTGATAAAAGTATGACCTTTTGGTTCAGCTGAGCCATACTCTCTATTATAGTTGAGTAAAGATTTGACTATATTTTCTTGCTCACTACTTAACTCTGACTCAAGTTCTACAACATGAATATATTGAGCAGATACAGACTCAACTTTATTAGATATTTTTTTAGCATCTGCTAAAATCTTCTCTCTTTTAAATGGAGATAATGCACTTAACCCTTCAAAAATTCTAATCATTAGCTATCAAACCCTTTATATTTCTTTTCTAACTCTTTTAACTCTTTTCTATGTCTTTCTAGCTCGTTCAAATAAGCTTCGTCAACATCACCTGTAATATAATTACCAGAGAAAACACTATCTTCAAACTCTGTGATTTTAGGATTTTGCTTTTGAACTATTTGCTTTAGATCCTCTAATGGTAAATAAATCAATCCATCAACTCCAATCCACTCACGAATTTCTTCTAACGATTTTCCATGCGCAATCAAGTCTGATTTAACAGGCATATCAATACCATATACATTTGGATAACAAACAGCTGGTGATACAGAAGCAAGATATACAGATTTTGCCCCTAAATCTCTAACCATTTCAATAATACGCTTAGATGTTGTACCTCTAACAATTGAGTCATCAACTAGCAAAACATTCTTATCCTTAAATTCCGCTGGAATTGGATTTAGCTTTCTTCTTACAAAATTCTTTCTATCGACATTCTCAGGCATGATAAATGTTCTACCAACATAGCGGTTTTTGACAAACCCCTCACGGTACTCAACACCCAAAGCAGTAGCTATCTCTTGTGCTGATGCTCTACCTGTCTCCGGTACTGGGATTACAATATCAATCTCTTTATCTTTCCATGTCTCTTTGATTCTTTGACTTAACACTTTACCCGCATCAACTCTAGCTTGATATACGCTTACGCCATTCATAATACTATCAGGACGTGCAAAATATACATACTCAAATAGACAAGGTGCTAAAACTGGATTTTTTGCACATATTTTAGAGTGAACTTGTCTATCTTCAGTGATAATTATTACTTCTCCAGGCTCAACATCTCTTAGTATTTTAAATCCTGATATATCTAAAGAAACACTCTCACTAGCAACCATATAAGCCTTCTCACCATTATCATACTCCTTAACACCTAGTATCAAAGGTCGAATACCATATGGATCTCTAAAAGCTACCAGTCCAAAATTTGCTATCATCGCTGTACAAGCATAGCCACCTTTAGCATGTTCAAAAACAAACTCACAAGCTTCATAGACTGCCTCAGGTGTTGGGCAACCTTTTGATTTATTCATACCGCATGCAAAAAAGTTCAGAAGCAATTCTGAATCAGAAGTTGTGTTTAGATGACGTCTTTCGATATCATGTAACATCTGCGCAAGCTCATCAACATTTGTCAAATTGCCATTGTGCGCAAACACTATACCATGGGGATTATTGACATAAAAAGGCTGACTATCTGCAGCCCCTAGGCTTCCAGCAGTTGGATATCTGACATGACCTATACCCATTTTACCTTTTGACTTTTCTAGCTTTTCATCTGTAAATACATCACTTACAAGTCCTGTATTTTTGCGAATAAAAAAATGTCCTTGATCCATAGTCGCGATACCTGCAGCATCTTGACCTCTATGCTGTAAAAGACTTAAACCATAAAACAATGGATAACTAACCTGATTTGGTCCAGCGACTCCTATAACTCCACACATAAAACTACCAACTACTTATTTATACCAATTTAATTAACAAACATATTATAGCAATATTTATCATGATAAATTAATCAAAATCATTGAATACTACTAATGCGAAAAACCACCTCTTTCGATATCTTTAGATTTATGCTCTAAAGAGTCAATAACATTTTTTAGATCCCTAATCATGAGCTCCGCTAAATCAAAGCTAAAGCCTCTTCTAACAAGCACTCGCATAACTACCAAGTCTTGTCTATCTTTTGGCATCGAATAAGCTGCTATCTGCCAACCTCTAGCTCGAATTTTTTCAGATATATCAAACAAATCATAACTTTTGCCTGCCTTAAGTGACCAACTCACCGCAGGAATACCACCTTTGCCAGCATGAATAATATCAAAGATACCTATACCCTTAATTTCTTTAGCAATATATTTTGCAACATCATAACTAAGCTGATGGATATTTTTATACCCTTCAAAACCAAGCCTGACAAAATTATAATACTGGGCAACTATCTGACCACCAGGTCTAGAGAAATTCAAAGCAAATGTCGGCATATCACCACCAAGATAATTAACATTAAAAATCAAATCTTGAGGCAAGTATTTCTTATCTGCCCAAACAACCCAACCCACTCCTAATGGCGATAAGCCAAACTTATGTCCTGATGAATTAATTGACTTAACTCTTGGTAATCTAAAATCCCACTTCAGCTCAGGCTCTACAAATGGTGCCAAAAAGCCTCCAGAAGCAGCATCTACATGTACTGGAATATCAATACTTGTCTCTCTCTCAAATTTATCAAGTGCTTCACAAACTGCCTCAACAGGCTCATACTGACCTGTAAAGGTAACACCCAAAGTAGGCACAACTCCGATTGTATTTTCATCACAGTACTTAAGCACAGTTTCTGGAGTCATTATTAAGCTTTCACTCGACATTGGAATCTCTCTAAGCTCAATATCCCAATATCTAGCAAATTTATGCCAGCAGACTTGTACAGGTCCTGTGACAAGATTAGGTTTTGTATAATCTTTACCTTGTGCTTTCATCTTATCTCTCCAGCGCCATTTCATCGCCATACCGCCAAGCATAGCTGCTTCAGATGAGCCAGTAGTTGAGCAGCCAATTGCACTTTCTGCTGAAGAGTTCCATAGGTTTGCTAGTATGTTGACACATCGCGACTCTATTTCTGCAGTTTGAGGATATTCATCTTTATCAATCATATTTTTATCAATGCAATCATCCATAAGCTTATGAATAAAATCATCAACTTCTGTTTGACAAAATGTCGCCAAATTCTGCTTTGAATTACCATCGAGCATTAACTCATCTTTGATTTGTTGGTATGCTTCAAAAGCATCATTTGATTTTTTGGGAATTTCAAATTTTGGTAATGATTCTTTATACAACTTATGTTTGATATTGTTTTTGGCATGTAAAGCCATAAAACTACCCCCTAGTAGTGTTTATTCTTATAAACTCAAAATTCTGAATTTCGTATAAATCTATTTTTTGATTAGTGATATTTTGACAACAAATCGAAATTATTAATTCTTGATAATTGAAAGTAAAAAAATCTTCCGGATAGTTATTACTTATCCAACTTATATTTTGCTTACTGAAGTTTGCATCAGACAGCCCCCTAGCAATACCTAGAGCGCTTCTTTTTACCTGAGCTTCTTTTAATGTCCATAATTTATAAAACTGATTATATGTGTCTTCGCTAGTTTTTAAACTTTGATACTCCTGTTTAGTGAAATATCGCTCTGCTATCAAAAGAACATTTCTCTTTGAGGATATCTCCTCTGCATCAACACCTATATCCTTATTCGCAAAGACTATTATCACTTTATTTTTAGTATGACTTATATTGAAATATAGTTCATGATCCTGTAGATATGGCTTACCATGCTTATACTCAAATATTGGAGTAGCAATATCATAAAATTTTTCTAATACAAAATAACGAATAAACTGAGAAAATATTTTCTGCTTGTTATTTAGCTTTAGCGAATCAATACTATTTTTATAAGAAAGATAATTTCTAAGATCCTCAGCTTTGTATTTTTCAAAATCTAAAATAAAAGCTGAAACTTGAGACATTGAAGTAATTACTCCGTTGCAATTTGCGATATTATATCTGTTTTGCCAAGAATATTGTTTATATACTCAACATCCTTATAAGTCAAACCACCTTGCAATTGCTTCAACCTAACATAGTCCTCAACATAGTTGAATATAGCATCTGCAAATGAAAGCTGTGCTTGTACAAGTATTGCCTGACGGTTAAGTAAGTCAACAATAGTTTGTGTTCCAGCTTCAAAGCCATCTAATATCGCTTTTACAGAAGCAATACCAGCATAGACTGACTTTCTATAAGCATCTATTCTGACAGCATCTAAAACAACCGTTTGATATGCCTCTACCGTACCAGCATAAACCTCTCTTTGTGTTTGAAGTAATGCATAATTAGCCGCTTGATTATTATAACTTGCTTGTTTAAGCTTCGCATAATCAGAACCTCCTCTTAATAAGTTCCAATTAGCTTCACCACCAACATTAGCAACATCATATTTAGTAGGAATGTGTGCTGTCTGTTCAGGACTTCCAGAAAGTGCATTTCGTGACATTAATATACCACCAGTTAAATTAACCTTAGGGAAAAAATTACCCCACTCAATACCTACACCCTCGCCAGCAGCTTCATACTCAAATTTTTTCTGCGCAATATCAAGATTATATTTCTCAGCAGTATTTAACCAGTAGTTGATATCATCTGGTACAGGATTACCAAACTCCGTATCTTTTGAAATATATAATATAGAGCTTATACGTTTACCAATAAGTTTAGCCATCACTGCTTTTGCATTAATGAAATTTCTTTGAGCATTAACTCTATCAGCAATAGCCTGACGATACTGAGCATCAGTAGTTTTAAAATCTGCGTACGAAACCATACCAGAGTTATATTGATACTTCTGTGTTAAATATAACTTCTTGTTCCATGCTTCGTTTGCAAACTGAAACTGTAGCGCCTGCTCTGCTCTAAGAAGCTCAAAATATGCTGTTACAGTATCAACGATAAGAGTCTGCTCTGCTTTTGCATAAATCATAGCATAGGATTTTTGCAAGTATGTAGCTTGAGTATATGTT
Organism: Francisella sciaenopsi; assembly: GCF_045862875.1. Taxonomy (NCBI): domain Bacteria; kingdom Pseudomonadati; phylum Pseudomonadota; class Gammaproteobacteria; order Thiotrichales; family Francisellaceae; genus Francisella; species Francisella sciaenopsi. The sequence continues at coordinate 24,788 of NZ_BTHG01000002.1, read as the reverse complement.
TTCCATTTACTCCAATCAAAAAGCACTTGAGAACCACTAAAGTTAAGATTGTTTGCTGTATCATTAACTCTACCGCCGAACTGATTATACAGATCGCGTCTAAGATTATAGTTAAAATCAATTTGCGGTAATAACGCACCTAATGCTGCAGGAACTGTTTCAACATTAGCTGCAAATGTTGATCTAGCAGCTTGATAATCTGCATTATGCTCAGCAGCTAGCTTATAGATATCAACTAAACTGTAGAACTTATCTTCAGTATTGCCAACCATTGCAACTTCATCAGCTTTTTTAAGATCATAGAATTTGTTATCTACTTTAATCTCATCAGCCTTAGCATACTGTTTCTCTACACTATATGGATTCTGAGTTATATCTGTACCAAGAGGTCTTCCGGCATATTTGTATTCTGGTACAGGAGTATCCTCGTTGGCAAATGCCATAAAAACTCCCAAAAAACCAAAAATATATAGTGCTATTTTCTTCATACTTTTTTATCTATTATAAACATTAAAAAGAAAATTCTTCTGGTATGTTTCTTTTACTGCTTTAGTTACCAGATAAGCTTTGTCACACACATCAGTTCTGACAACAAAAACCAATCTACCACCGACTTCAAGAAGATCCAATAAAGACTCATCCACTTCATTTTCTTCTACAACATTTGATATATATATACAGTTATATTTTTTAGCATTTTTTATAATATTTGTCAGATGCTCAGCACTATTAAACTCGACATTATAGACATCTACTCTTGCTAAATTACGTCTTGCTATAGCTAATCTTTCCTCATCATAGTCAACAAGTTCAACACTATTACATAACTTTGCTATCAAGGCTACTGGATATCCAGTTTCTAAACCAAGCTTTAATACATTATCAGTCTTTTTCATGGCTAAAGCTTCTATTAGCCTAGCTGTAAACATTGGGCTTCTAAGCTCTCTATCATCTATCACAAGGTTAGTATCACAGTAAGCTAAAGATTGATATTCTTTGGGTAGAAAAATCTCTCGAGGGATATCTGCCATAATCTTTGCAACACCATCTAAAGAAAGACCTTCAGTGAGGACTTGTTGCTTTACCATATTCTCTCTAGCAAGCTCAAAATTCATATTTGATCCTATAAATTTAAGAAGTAGACTTCATCCACAGTTTAATTCATCTGATAATATCATAATAGCATACCAATGTGAACTATAGCATATTTTAGATTTGGCAAATCCATCAAAAGAAGCTAAAATTTCACGTTAGCAAATTTGAATATTTGAACTTAAATGTTTCATATAATTAACTTCTATTATAGATTAACAAATCAAAGGATATTTAACAAAAATGAAAAGACCCGAACTATTGTCACCAGCAGGCACCCTAAAAGCTATGCGCTACGCTTTTGCTTATGGGGCTGATGCAGTATATATTGGACAACCTCGCTATAGCCTAAGGGCTAGAAATAATGAGTTCTCAAAATTAGAAACTCTTGAGACAGCAATTACTGAAGCTCATGCGCAAGGCAAGAAGATAATGCTAGCTAATAATATTGCTCCACATAATGCTAAAATCAAAACTTACATCAAAGATATAGCTCCTGTACTTGCTCTTAAACCTGATGCTATGATTATGTCAGACCCTGGTATGATTATGCTAGTTAGAGAGAACTTCCCAGATCAAGAGATACATTTATCAGTTCAAGCCAATGCTGTGAACTATGAAACTGTTAGATTTTGGCAAAAGTTTGGTATTACACGCGTTGTATTATCAAGAGAACTATCTCTAAAAGAAATCGCAGAGATCAAAGAGCATGTTCCAGATATGGAAATTGAAACATTCGTTCATGGCTCATTATGTATGGCTTATTCAGGTAGATGTCTGCTATCAGGATACTACAGTCATAGAGATCCTAATCAAGGTGTATGTAATAATGCTTGTCGCAATAACTACAAAGTTGCTGAAGCAAAACAAAACGAGTGGGGTGATTTCGAGCCTGTTGAAGTCAAGTCAACTCTTGGTATAGGTACACCTTCTGATAAAGTAGTGCTTATAGAGAATGACAAAGAACCTGGACAATATAACCCAATGTTTGAAGATGAGCATGGTACTTACATCATGAACTCAAAAGACCTAAGAGCTATACAGCATGTAGAAGCAATGATGAAAATGGGTGTTGATTGCTTTAAGATAGAGGGTCGCACAAAATCATTTTTCTATGCTGCTAGAACTGCTCAGCTATATGATCAGGCTATCAAAGATGTTCTCGCAGGCAAACCGTTTGACATGACGCTTATGGATAAACTTGAAGGCCTGGCTCACAGAGGTTATACAGAAGGATTCTATCGTCGTCATGTTCATGATGAGTATCAAAAGTATGAAAACTCAGACTCACGTAGCTCTACTCAACAGTTTGTTGGTGAAGTAACAAACTTCGATGAACATACTGGCTATGCTGATATTAATGTCCGTAACAAAATGAAAATCGGCGATAGTATCGAACTTATGTTGCCATCTGGTAGTCGTGAGATAATACTAAACAATATGCTAGACAAAGATGGTAATCCTATGGAAGAGGCAAAAGGTAGTGGCTATCAAGCTAAAGTTAGATTTGATAATGTCACACCTGATGATATGAAGTTTGCCTTAATGATAAGAAATTTATGAAATAAATAGTGTCTAGATAGCTTTAGAGTATAGTTTTAATCATGGAGATTTTACGAGCAAACATTTTTTGATGGATTGTACTCTCTCCAAGGATCGCCATCTCCTGGAGTATTTGAGGCATCTGCATACCAGCAAGCCACATAAGACATATAGTTCTTACCTCCATCTACCGAATATAGTACTTTAGGGTATAAAGTTGGATTATACTTAACTTGATATATTTTTGAACTATCCCAGACACCCGCATCGTAAGTATACTCAGCTACTGGCTCAGGAGCTTTGCCTCCTGTGAGGGTAATATTAAGCTCGCTTGTTTTGGTGTTACAGTTTTGTATGAACCATTTGGAGACGAGATTTCAACATTCAAGTTTTGATAATATTGTGGATTCATTGGAACACTTTGCATAGTAAAAAAGCTTGCATCTTGCTTCAATGATCCTATTATTTGAACATTTGGTATACGGATCTCATACTGATTTTGAGTATCGAGATTAAAGGTATTAATGCCTTTTTCAAGATTCTTATCTCCATCAGTAGATGAATGAAGTTGCAATCCCGTTGTTTCAGATTGATTATCAATATTCAAAGTGAATGGCGTTGCTAAAGCTAATGTTGATGTAAATAGTGCCACTACAACCAGTGATGTTTTTTTCATAGTTTATCCTTTAGTTTCTTATGAAATCAATTTTTGAAATTAGAGTATCTAACTTTTGCCTTTGATCTATAAGAACATCTAGACTAATTCAAAAGGCAATAATTAATGTTATGATAACTCAATACCAGTGATTCTAATTTATTTCAAAATAGATAAAAATATCTATATGCGCATAGCTGTCATGCATATGCGCATATTAAAACTTAAAGATTGACAGAAACTAACCACAGTTCATAAGACTATGCTTCACAAGCATTATTAAGTTAAGATTTAAAGAAAACTTCGTATATTATTATCAATATCATAAGAAAAATACCAAAGTATCTTATTGGAGCAATTCTTCTCCACGAATCCATATACCAGTTCCAGTAGGAGCTCGATATTGATTTGACTGTACTAAATATAGTTTTTAATATTTTTAGCATAAGTAATTTCTAAGATTTACAAATATTAACTATTCTTTTGTCTGTGTAATTTTGACTAGAATTAACAGTGATGCAGCAATAATAGAAATGATAATCATTGTAATTGCTATTGGTAAAGAGCTAGTTGCTGGGAATAACATAGCTATGCTGCCTATAGTTCCACTAATAGCAAACTCCATAGTTCCAAACAGTGCTGCTGCAACACCCGCCATTTCATAGAAAGGCTCCATGCTACCACTAGCGCCAGTACCTGCGGTAAGAGCGCAACCAAATGTCGCTAAGAAACACGGCGCAAAAAAGCCCCATAAACTTAATCCCCATATCTCATATATACCAAATGACAAAACACCTGCGATAAACACACACACTACACCCAGAAATGCAGTGTTATAGACACCAAGCGCGTTAACAATAACTCCAGCAAATATTGAACCTATCAGAAATGCCACTCCTGCTGAACCAAATACAATATATATCTCTGAAATTGGATAACCCAAATAATTAATAATATATGGCGTCATTGAAAATAATATAAAAAACGAAACCATTCCTGATACTGCTGCCAACGAATATGCCCAAAACTGCAAAGACTTTAAGACATGTAAATATCTAGCAAAAACACTCCAAGTCATCTTTTTGCGTCTTTCAACAGGTAAGCTTTCTTTGACAAAAAATACTATTATCAAAAATGAAACAAAAGCTAATATAGTCAGAAATATAAAAGCGGAATACCATGGAAAATGTATCGCTAATTGCACTCCAATTAATGGCCCTATTATTGGTGAAATAGAGATTATCGCATTAATAAAACTATATATCATCGAACTTGTTTTACCGAAGAATGCATCTCTAATAATCGCAAAAGCACATACTGATAGACCACAACATCCAACAGCCTGAACAACTCTCGAAAATATCAAAAACTCAATATCTTGGGAGATTGCACATAAAACAGATCCTATCAAAAATATAATAGAAGATATTAAAATAATTTTGAATCTACCAAATTGATCTGATAATGGTCCTAGAATAAGCTGACCTACTCCTGTAACAACCAAAAACAAAGATAATGTGACTTGCACCATTTGCTGAGTTGTTTTAAAAGCCTCTCGCATATCTGGTAGAACAGGCATATAGACATCCATAGCTAGTGCAAAAGCAAAAACCATAGGTCCTAGAATAAGAATAGTTTTAATTGGAGAATATTTCCACATAGAAACACCCCTTGTATTTTATATGTAAGTAGCGGGTTATTATATCAGATTAATATAAATATGTTACCCATTTAGTATAGTAGTACTACCAAAGCTAAAAGCTTAGTTTATTTTCTTAACTCTCTAGCTGACAATGTTATAATAGCGCCATCGATAATTTTTATTTAAATATAATGTTTAAAAAACTCCTACTTATAGTATTTACAAGCATGTTACCTATATTATCATTTGCTGAAGGGGCTAAATCTCTAAGTGCAGTAAGTGTTCATGCTGTTAACCAACCACTAGCGATTGCTGCTGTTGTGGTTTTTGTAATTGCTTATTTATTTGTTATGACCGAAGACTTCACTAAACTCAATAAGTCTAAACCTGTAATTCTCGCAGCAGGTATTATATGGATATTGGTAGCAATAGTTGGCAAGTCAGTTGGTGCGGACAATATTGTACATTCAAACTTTGACCACATCATGACTGAATATGGAGAGCTTTTATTATTCTTATTAGTTGCAATGGCATATATCAATCTAATGGAAGATCGAAATGTCTTTGCTAAGCTAAAAAGTACATTGCTAAGAGCTGGTTTTGGATATCTGGCAACATTTTGGCTTACCGGTATTATAGCTTTTTTCTTATCGGCAGTTGCTGATAACCTAACAACTGCTCTAGTGATGAGTACTGTTGTAATATCTATTGGCAAAGACAATAAAAAATTTATTACTATGGCTTGTGTTAATATTGTAGTTGCAGCAAATGCAGGTGGAGCATTTTCTCCATTTGGAGATATTACTACGCTGATGGTCTGGCAAACTGGGGTTGTAAAATTCACAGAGTTCTTTGCTATATTTGTACCATCATTAGTGAACTTCTTAGTACCAGCTATTATTATGAGCTTTTTTATACCAAAAATGGAGTCTCAATCGATAATAGAGGAAAAAGTAGAGCTTAAACGTGGTGCTATTCCAGTTATTTTGCTATTTATCTTAACGATTGCTACTGCTGTATCATTTGAGCATTTACTTCACTTACCACCATCACTAGGAATGATGACTGGCTTCGGATATGTAATGATATACAACTATATCTACGGACTGAAAATTGCTTATGAGAATAGGAATCCTAAAAAACACAAAATGCCTCCTCATGCTTTTGATATCTTTGATAAAGTCAAAGAAGCAGAGTGGGATACACTGTTGTTTTTCTATGGAATATTAGTTTCTGTACAAGGACTAGCAGCTTTAGGCTATCTTGGTTTAGCATCTCAATATATCTATACAGATATGCAATCAATTGCACCAAGCCTTTTCTCTGCACATACTCAAGCAAATACGATTATTGGTATACTTTCAGCAATTATTGATAACATCCCTGTTATGTTTGCTGTCCTTAGCATGAATCCAACAATGGAACATGCTCAATGGCTACTAATAACTCTAACTGCTGGGGTTGGTGGTAGCTTACTAGCTATAGGCTCAGCAGCAGGTGTTGCTGTGATGGGTAAATCCAAAGGTAAATATACTTTTATGGGACACCTCAAGTGGACTTGGGTTATTGCCATAGGCTATTTCGCTAGTATTATTGTCCATCTTTTGATCAATCATTAGAAAAATCTAAAAAGCTATCATGGTATTCTCTAACTCTCTCACTATGACTTGTTGAGATATATGTAAATCCTTTTTCTTGTAGAATTTGATATATTTTTCTTTCAGAGTTTATGTCAATATTTGAAGTTGCCTCATCAAGTAACAGTAAATCATACTCTTTAACAAAAATCCTACAGAAATTAAGCTTTTGCTGCTCACCAGACGATAGAAAATTTCGCCAATCATTTATTGTATTTATGTATTTTGCTAAGTAGCCGACATTTAATAACTCAAGAATCTCGATAAACTTATCATCTGAAGGTATTCCCGACTGTATTGGATAAAAAATAGCTCGCTTAAAATCATCTTCAGGGTAATAAGGTTTCTGAGGTAATAAACAAATCTTGAGACACTTCTTGGCAAAGATAATATCTCCTTCATGACTACCACACCCCACCCCTGCAATAGCTCTTAACAGAGTACTTTTACCAATGCCAGAATGGCCACTTATAAGCAATCTTTCTTGACTCTTTAGCCTAAAACATATGTTATCCAACAAGAATGGTGAGTTTTGTGATTTTTGCAACGAAAAACTATTTACTTCTAAAATACTTTCTTCGCAATTAAGCATATCTATCTCATCAGCTTTTGCTTTTTCTGAGGATATTTCATGCTTTAACTCTGTAAGTCGTGACATACTAGCTCTTAAGCTAGCTAAGGTCTCATACACATATGTAAGATAAACCATAGGGAATATAACTTGCATTACTGCTGAGTTTACCTGCATCATCTGACCAAAACTTATCTGTTTTGCAAAATATCTAGGTAATGACAAGATTGTACCAATAATTGCATAGACTTGACTAAATAGCGTATTTACAACATCTATTTTTGCATTACGGAACATTAAACTATAGAAGTTAGTTACAATTGCTTTGAAATTCCTTCTAGAACGAGCATATTCATATCTTTCAGCATTGTAATCTCTAACTGAGAGTCTATTGTTTCTAATGGTAGATAAGTGGTATCTAAAGTTAGCTTGTAACTTCTGTTTTTGATACACTAGCTTTTTCAAGGGTCTACCAACCCAAAATACTACAACAATATTCAAAAGACCCAATAAAAAAGCCACCCAAAAAAGATAACCATAGATGGTAATATCTACACCTAAAATATTGAAAGTATAGTCTCCTGATAGTCCCCACAAAACTACCGCAAATGAGAAAAAACTAAAAATACTTCTTGTGATTCCTAAAAATAATGACTGTGAATCTGTAATAAATCTTGTGACATCTTCATCAATCCTTTCTTCTGGATTATCAACCTGTTTACTTCTATAGTATGATCGTGAGTACAGCCAATTTTTAGTATAAAAATCAGTCATTGGTTTACGGATAAAAATAACAAAAAACTGCTTAACTAAATATGATAGAAAGAAGTTGAACATCATTAATGATATTAAGACTGTAAAAATGATTAATTGATGTATCAACAATGCCTTGTTATATTCTTGAATTGAGTTATAGAACCCAACATTCCAAGAGTTTAAGTAAACACTCAGAGCAACACCAAGTCCCTCAAGAACTAGCAACAAGACTACTATTGCTAAAGCTATTTTACCGTACTTACTTTTCCAGAAAAAATCAGATATATGCCAGAAATTTCTAAAAAATCTCAACATCCGTTATTCTGCCTTATACGGTACAGAGATAACTACTCTAGTAGCTGTCTTATTATCTTTTTTATCCATCGCGGCAATAGCTAGCTTAACCATGCGCGAATTTTGGTTATGTAATAAGAAGTGCCACCATTTTGTATTTACAACCTCAGGAATTATTACTACAGAATATCCTTTTTCAGGATCTCTTAAGTCATTCTTATGCAAAATCTGTAATACAGGTGTGATAAATGAATTATAAACTGGTCGCATAACGAGAAGCTTTTCTTTGAATGCAAGATTCTTCCACTCAGTCTTTATTTTTTCTATTTTCTTTTCATTTGCTGAAACAAATACTGGTGTTATATCATCAGAGATATTTCTCGCCAATGTCAACGCATCTATTGTACCACGGTGAATACGAGAGATTAATATAACTATCTTTGGTTTTAAATTTTCATGTATACACGCATTTACAACAGCCTCATCAATACTTAAAGCTAGATTATGTTCTCTTTTAATGTAATGCATTTTAATTGAATATAAACCATACATTATTATTAATATAGCAATTATTACAATCCAGACACCCTCAAAAAATTTACTCTCAATAATAGTAGTCAACACAACAAAAGTTGCTACACAGCCAAAAGCATTAATAAAAGCTCTTAATCCCCAGCTTTTATAAAAACGCTTATTTTTATACCAGTATTTAACTAAACCTGCTTGGCAAAGAGTAAATGCAATAAAAACACCAAATGCGTATAAAGGAATCAATCTACTAACTTTAGCATCAAAAACAATAACTAAAATAGCTGATAAAACTGTCAAAATAAGAATACCATTTCTAAAAGCAAATCTATCACCTAGACGCTGAAGCTGTTCAGGTAGATAATTATCTTTACTCATAATTGCAGCAAGAATAGGAAACCCTGTAAAGCATGTATTAGCAGCCATAAGCAAAATCAAACATGTTGATGCTTGTAAAAAATAATAAAAAAATCCATTTCCTAAAACTTGGTGAGCCACCTGAGATAGAACGCTTTCAGAGAAATTAGGTAGTATCTGTGTTTTTGCAGCAATAAAAGTAACTCCAGCAAACATCACGATAGATAAGAAAACCATCAGTAATAGCCCAACAATAGCCCTAGATAGTCCTGGCGACCTATAAGCAGAAACACCATTAGCATAAGACTCTATACCAGTCAAAGCTGAACTTCCCGAAGAAAAAGCTCTAAGAACAAGAGTTATTGTCAACACACCCATCGATGCTTGCATTTGATTAAGATAATCTTCTTTATAGCTGAAAGTCTCTAGAGTGCCATGATTATACTGATATATGCCTACTATTATCATCACAATTATTGACACAATAAACATATAAGTTGGCCACACAAAGATTTTTGCTGTAGATTTTACCCCTCTTAAATTCATAACCATCAAAAAGACTAAAAAACATAAGGCTAACTTAGTACTATAATTCTCTAATCCTGGAAATGCTGAACTAATAGCTACAGCAGCTGTTGAAACAGAAACTGCTACGGTAAGTATATAATCAATAATCAATGATGCTGAAGTTAGTAATACTAATCTTTCACTAAAGTGTGCTTTTACTATTGAATAAGATCCGCCCCCTTCTGGATGCGCTTTTATGACTTGAGCATAAGAGAAACCCATCAATAGCATCAGTAGTATAACCATCACAGATACTCCTATAGAGTACTGTGAAACAGCTGCCGCACCTGCTGTAGCTAAAACTATAAAAACTTCTCCCGTTGCGTAAGAAACTGAAGATAAAGCATTTGATGATAATATTGCAAATCCGGCAAATAAACCTATTTTTTGATCTTGTTGCTTTGCATTAGGAATTGGTGAACCAAATATTAGATTCTTTATTTTCATCTATTATTTACTCTTGCTTCTGTAAAAACTCATTAAGCTTTTTAGCTAATTCTTCTGTTCCTTTTTTCATAGCTGCCGATATCATGTAATAATTACCTTCATAGCCTATCTGTTTGACAAACTCCTGGCACTTTTCTTCTACTTCATCAGCCAACAAATCAATCTTATTGATAACTAGAAATCTAGGCTTATCATATAGTTCTTCACTATATTTTTTAAGTTCTTTCTCAACTGCGAAATAGTTCTCTACAGGATCTGACTCATTAAATGGACAAATATCTACTACATGTAACACACATCTTGCTCGAGTTAAGTGCTTCAAAAATCTAAGACCAAGCCCAGCTCCTTCAGCAGCTCCTTCAATTACACCGGGGATATCCGCCATTACAAAACTATCTACACCGACCTTAACCACTCCTAGATGAGGATACATAGTTGTAAATGGATAGTCTGCAACTTTTGGTGTAGCTTCAGATACAGAACGAATAAGTGTTGATTTACCAGCATTTGGCAAGCCTAACAATGCGATATCTGCTAATAAATTTAGTTCTAGACGAACTTCTTTATACTCACCTTCTTCACCTAGAGTGAACTTTCTTGGAGCTTGATTTGTACTACTCTTGAAGTGGGTATTACCGATCCCTCTCTTACCGCCTGAAACTAACTTAAGAATTTCACCATTATTTAAAACTTCACCAATTTTTTTGTTCGTTTCAAGATCAAATACACTAGTACCAACCGGTACTATTAAATACATATCCTCACCAGCCTTGCCGTAGCAATTACGCCCTTCTCCTGGACGCCCATTTTCAGCGTAGTATTCTCTTTTATAGCGATAATCAATCAAAGTGTTTACATTCTCATCCGCCTTTAGATAAATACTACCTCCATGACCACCATCGCCACCATCTGGTCCACCACGAGGAACATATTTTTCTCTACGGAAACTAACACAACCATTACCGCCCTTACCGGCTTGAAGCTTAATCACTACTTCATCTACGAATCTCATAACTCTATAATCTTATACTTATAAAAACGCTAATCATACATTATATATGTTCTAGCTTAAATTATCATCGACTATTTAAAAACCCGTAAATGGATTGATATCAAAGCACAAATTAAAAATTTGAAAAAATATTACTATGCTTCCCATCGATATCACATAGATATTTGAATAATACACCTTAAGATCTGCCTTTCTACTTAAAAATGCTGGCGTATAAACAAATATTATCACAGCAAATATTGCCGCATATTGTAGTGCAAGTATAAACCCTCTAGGGTAAAAAACAGTAAATACCAAAGGAGGTACAAAGCAAATCAACCCTAAAATTATATTACCAATCTGTCTATTATAGCGAGAGAATAAGTCACGAATATAATGCATGAGAGAAATTCCCACACCAATAAAAGATGTAATAATTGCTATATGCATAAATACATTTAAACCAGATTCCAAGAAAGCAGATTTTGAAACATGTCTAATTTCTGAAGCAAGTCCCATAGGCGTGTTATTACTCGAAGAAAACAACGTTTGATAGCTATGTAATCCTTGTTGAGGAATAAGAGCCAAAGCCAATAAAATCCAAATTATATATATAATCAAAACACATAAACTACCAATAAGTATACTTTTTTTTAGACTTTTAATATCTCCTTTTTGATACTCGTAAATGACTGGAATTATATTATGAAAACCAAAAGATGGTAATAACGTTGGCCATGCAAAAATAAATGCCGAAAAACTAAGAGGTGCTCTACTTAAATAACTCGTATTTATGTAAAACAACATAATAACGACAGCTACTACAAAAAACACAAACTTAAGTATCACAAACAATCTATTTGCATAGTCACTAACTCTATAGCTAAACATTAGAGTACCAAATATTAGTGTAAAAATAATAGCCGATAACGCTACATCGAATTTCGAATAGCCTTCAAGACTTCCAATTGTAGCTACTAATGATGATCCTTGTGTCGTATATGCTGACATCAATGAATAAAGTAATAATAAGTATATAATGCTAAAAAATAATAAATATCCTTTAGATACTCGAGCTTGCATCATTGTTGTAAAATTAACCCCAAGAGGATATTCAGCACAAACTCTCAATAACTTAATAGCTGTTACATACATCACACTCCATGATAATATGAGAAGAATTATCGCCATAGTAAAACCACACGAAGCAACTATCAAAGGTAAAGATAGCATCCCTGCTCCAATAGTAGTACCTATTATCAAAAAAACTGAGCCGATAGATCTGGAGTTCATAAAATTTATTATAATTTTTTATTAAGCGCTGAAATAATAACTCTATTTTAACAACTAAGCAAATAATGCTGACTTATCTAACAATTTTTTCATATAATCACGGTCATAAAAACCAAATTTGTTAACACTATGGAACTATTCTCTAAGCTACTTAATATACAGCACTTTAAGTATGAATCCAAGAGCGGCAAAAACTCTCAAACAGGTTGGAATGGAGATGGATATGGTACTGTTATATCTCAACAAAAAGATAATTGTATATACTTCAAAGAAGAAGGATTTTTTATACTAAATAGCTCAAACAAACCTATAAGTATTTCTAACGAATATATCTGGCAAAAGATAAATCCACAACGTATAAGTTTATCTCATGCTCGATTTGGTTATAACAATCTCGTCAAACTTTTTGATTTAATACGTATAGATGATAATTTATGGCAAAGTGAGCAAGCTCATATATGTGTTGATGATTTATATTCAGCTAAACTTTATAATTTAGAGAGTGAGATTAGTCTAGTATGGAAAATATCCGGACCCAAAAAAGATGAGTTTCTAAAATATCGATACCATTTAATCTAAAAATACCATACTAAACCACCTGATACCATACTCATAGCAGCTCTTGCGTTAGGCTGATTCATTCCTGCGCCAGCAATAGGACTAGGAGCCATAGTCTGTATATATCTATAACTAGCAATAGCACTAAGTGTCTTTGATAGTGCAATATTGATACCACCTCCAACATCCCAAGCACCTTGTACAGGTCCTGACATGTTCGACCAACCAGCCCCAGCTGTAGCATATGGCATAATCATTGAACCAGTGGGAATCATAATGATTGCCTCGCCTATACCTGTAAAGGTTCCACTGTATGAAATCATTTGATTATACTGAATACCTAGATATTTGTTAAAGTTATATCCTGGCATAATCATCACATTGCCTGTAGCTCCACGCATTTTCATATTAGATCCCCCCATAGTTCCACCGAACATCAAGCCTAAGTGCCAGTGCCCAGCCCTATTTTGCATACCCCAACTATCTTCAGCATTTGTCAAAGAATCATAAGTATCTAAAAATGGATCTGTAAAATATTTTAAAGTATTGCTCTCTATTGTTTCTTTATTTAATTCATTTTCCTCATTACTAAAAGCTACTCTTATAATCAAAAAAATAAATAAAAATATAACTGTTTTTAGCACTTACTTTATTCTCAAAATACTTTTTGAGATATCATATACGCTTTTTAAAACTTTTATATTATTTAAATTTGATAACCATTATTTAAATTTGATAAACTCAATCAGCCATAATAAAGCGATAGCCTATAGCATTTTCTGTAACAATTAATGGTTGTTTTTTACAGGCAGAAAGCTTCTTTCTTAACTGTCCAATATACACTCTTAGATACTGAGCCCCATCTCCATAGCAATCTCCCCAAACCTCATGCAAAATAGCATTTTGCATTACTAACTTACCAGAGTGTCTGACTAGATATCTCAAAATCGAAAATTCTTTTTTTGATAAGTGAATTTCTTGATTATCCAAAATAACTTTATGATCATTTAAGTCGACTATGAGATTATCAAAGCTATATACATTAGCTATTTCAAGATCATTTTTAGTAACAGGAATCAACTGTCTTCTAACTCGAGCAATCAGCTCAGGCATATCAAAAGGCTTTTTAACATAATCATTTGCACCATTTTCTAAAGCTTTGACAACCTCTTCTGTATCATTTCTTGCTGACACTACAATAATAGGTACGTCATTACTAATTCTTACAGCCTTAAGCCAGTCTTGGCCATCTTGATCAGGAAGTCCAAGATCAAGAATGACAACATCAGGATGATATTGACTTAGCAGACTAGTCGCTACTGAAGCTGTTGGTGCACTCTCAACATCATACCCTAATACCAAAAAAGTTTTTTCTAAAAGCTTCTTAATTTGTGGCTCATCTTCTACTATTAGTATTTTTTTTATCATATTTAAACTATCTATATTTACTTATTGTTTAAGTTTAATTGCAAAGGTAATGTAACTTTAAAAACACTTCCTTTACCTTCGCCATCACTATAAACACGTATTTTACCATTATGTGCAGTAACAATCCCTTTACATATAGCCAAACCTAAACCGTTACCATGGGTATAGCTGTCTCTTTTTTCAATTCTATGAAAAATTGTAAATATCTTCTCCATATCTACCTCTTTTAAGCCAATACCTTGATCCTTTACTTCAAAAAGACAAGCTTCGTTACCTTTTCTTACAAGAGAAACAATGACTTCTTTGTCAAAAGCAGCTGTAAATTTAACCGCATTATCAATCAAATTAAGAATAACCTGCTGAAATAGGATAGGGTCCAACTGTATTTTAAATGACTCTCGTGGCACTATAAATTTAAACTTCTGCTTGCTATAGACTCTTTTACAAACCTGTTCAATTTCTGCAAGGAAATCATTACTATCAACATCTCTTATACTCAAAGATAGTTTTCCTGAGTCGACTTTTAACATCTGAATTATATTATCTATATAGTTGTCTAATCTTTTAGACTCTGTCAAAGCTAGATCAATCATTTCATCTTGTTGCTCCTGAGTAAAAGATTCTTTAAATGATTTAACACTACTTAAGGCACCCATTATAGATGCTAGAGGAGTCTTTAAATCATGAGAAACTGAAGATAACATCGATTTTTGTAATCTTCGCTGCTCATCAAGAACTAGAGACTTTTTCTCCTCCCTTTCAAGACTTCTTTTAAGTAATAAGTGAGATATATGAGATAGCATACTATTTAAAATCACACTGTCTGTGACTATTCTCTCCACAGCTTCTTCTGAGCTTAAATAAACAGCTATTACACCAAGAACTCTACTCTCTATAACTAGTGGCTCAACTGCCCAATCTAATCCTGCGAAAGTATTTGTCCCCTTACCGCAACTGTCTTTATACTTAAAACTCCACTTTGCCGCTGCCAACTCTTTTTGGTTAAAATTTGGATGTTGAGGAAATGCTGAAGATTCTAATTCACCATTTGAAACACTTAAAAATACAAAATCACACTTAAAATACTCTTCCAAAGCATTTAAAAATATTGGACGTAAATCTTTATCTAAACTTTTCTCATTAAATATTTTTGTAAATCGATATAATACGGAAATATTATTTTCTCTCTCTTTAAGAAGAGTAAATGCTCTTTTTGTACGTAGAATCACATGACTCGAAAATATAACGATCGCCATAAACAAAGCAAATGTAATTATTCCTGCTAAACTAGATATATGAAATACAAAGTTAGGCTCAAGATACAAATATACATATAAGAATAATCCTACTAGAGAAGATAATATTGATGGTATCAAACCATACCTATACGCACACGCAGCGAGAACTAATAAGAAACACAGTGTCTGAGACACTAGTCCAGCGATATTCAAACTAAAAAATATAAATACACCTGATATCGCAGTTATTGAAACCGATTTTATAGTATCTAAAACTAACTCTTTTATGTTTATCTTTTTATGTCGTGGAGGCTCTTCAGCCTTACATTCTTTTTTATTTATCGAAACAATATGGATTTGCATTCCCGTATTATTATTACGAACAACATCATAAACAAGAGATCCAAAGAACCTATCTTTCCATTTTGGACGTATTGACTTAGCTATGACTAAATCAGTAGCTCCTATAGACTTTGCGTATTCAAGTATCGTATCAGAAATCCTATCCCCAAGAATATGCTCAATATTATAACCCAAACTATTTGCTAACATCTTATAGCGTCTGATAACGGCAAAATTCAATCTGGTCTTTGTAACTTTATTTGGTTTTTGGACAAAGATAGCTATTAATCGAGCATTTAATGTTGTAGCTAAAAGCTTACCTTTACGCAGCAAACTAGGGGTTGCTTCATCATAACCACAACAAACTAATACGTATGGTGATGTAGGTATCGCACTGCCATTTTGATACAACTTTCTATATTGTTGAATATCTTGACCAACATGGTTTGCTGCCATCCTAAATGTATAGTCTCTCAATATAGTTAAGTTCGTATACTGAAAATATCTTTCTAACGCTCTATTTATTGCATCACTTTTATAGACTTTACCTTGTTTTAATCTCTTAATAAGCTCTTCTGGACTAACATCTACAACAACAAGCTCATCTGCAGACTGAATAAAATCATTAGGAACAATCTCATTCACATTAGCCTGTGTTAATTGAGTAACTTCATAAGATAAGCTAGCAATATGCTGAATATTTATCGCAGTATAAACAGAAATGCCTTCGTCAAGAAGCTCTTCGATATCAATATATCTTTTTTTATTTCGCGATGTTGGCAAATTTGAATGTGGTAATTCATCGATTATTACTATATCTGGCTTTCTTGCTTTTATTGCATCTATATCAAGCTCTTCAAACACCTTACCTCGATATGTCACTTTTTTAAGTGGCATCATCTCTAATCCCTCTAATAGTGCTTGCGTATCAGCTCTACCATGACTAACAAGAAGCCCAACGACCACATCTTTGTTATCTTTTTGTAGAGCTCTAGCATTATTAAGCATTGCATAGCTTTTACCAACACCAGGAGCATAGCCTAAAAAGATCTTTAGCTTACCTTTCTTAGATTCTTGACTTTTATTTGCTAGATTTAGTAGTGCATCTACTTTTTGCTGATTATCCATAGAGGCCTTAAGCAATGCTATTAAAGTTGTTGAGAACATTCACAGAATATAATTATATCAGACTAGATATACCTTGAGAATTTTTACCTATCAGTTGTAAAAGAGCTATATTTAACGGTAAAACATTTACAGTAGCCACATTAAAGAGATGCTCTTTAGTATTCTCTTTGATAAGTTTATTAACCTGATCTATAGAAAGGTTATTCTTTTGAGCTATATATTTTGATTGATATAGCGCAGCTTGCAAACTTATCTCTGGATCAACCCCACTACCAGATGCAAAAACCAAATCTTCTGGAATAGGCTTCCTAACACCATACTTAGCTTGTAAGTCTTTAATTCTATTTTTAACATCTTGTAACTGTGTCTGATTATTAACTGCATAATTAGTACCACCAGTAGCTAATGGATTATATCCTGATGCTGACGGTCTAGACTGGAACAGATTATCTGGCATAGTTTGCCCAATCAACTCTGAACCAACTACTTTGCCATTATAATAAACTTGTGATCCTGTAGCTTGATTATGTGCAACACCATATCCAATTGCCATTATAAAAAATGGATAAACTAAACCAAGTACAATGCTAAAGAAAAACATCGCCATAAAAGATTTAAATAAGTTTTTCATAAGATTAACTCCTTGCTTAAACTATATGCATAGCTGTTATAAGCATGTCTATAAGCTTAATAGCTATAAAAGGTACTATCACACCACCCAAACCATAATATAGAAGATTTCTTCTTAATAAAGTTTGTGATGATGCTACAACATTCTTCACACCAATCAATGCCATCGGTATCAGAAAGATAATGATTAGAGCATTAAATATAACTGCTGAAAGTATTGCACTTGTTGAAGAATGTAACCCCATAAAATTAAGCGCACCAAGACTAGGAAATGCTGTCACAAATAGCGCAGGAATCACCACAAAATACTTAGCGATATCATTAGTTATACTAAATGTTGTCAATGCTCCTCTAGTTACAAGTATTTGCTTACCAATTTTAACTATTTCAATTATCTTCTTAGGATCTGAATCTAGATCAACCATATTACCAGCTTCTCTAGCTGCAGACGTCCCTGTTGCCATAGCAATACCAACGTCAGCCTGTGCAAGAGCTGGTGCATCATTGGTACCATCTCCACACATTGCAACGGTTTTGCCATCTTTTTGTGCTTTGATTATAAAATCTAGTTTATCTTGAGGAGATGCTTGAGCAACGAAATCATCAACGCCCGCCTCTGCGGCTATCGCTGCGGCTGTTAATGGGTTATCTCCTGTTATCATAACAGTTTGCACACCCATTTTACGTAGCTCTTCGAAGCGCTCTTTGATATGTGGCTTTATAATATCTTTGAGATGGATCACACCCAAAAGTTTATCTTTATGAGCCACCGCTAAAGGAGTGCCTCCCTGCTCTGATATCTGCTCTGTTACTTTTCTAAACATCTTTAGAAGACCTTTATCAAGCTTATCTTTAAGATAATTTTCTATTGATGAGATTGCCCCTTTTCTTACTTCAAGACTTTGATAATTTATGCCACTCATTCTTGTATATGCTGAGAAAGGTATGATTTCAGCTTCAGATATATCTACAGAGGATTGTTTAAAGCCAAAACGCTGTTCTGCTAACTTAACTATAGATTTACCTTCTGGTGTTTCATCAACAAGTGAACTTATCCAAGCAGCATGTGCTAACTCATCTGGAGATGTTGCTCCTAAAGCAATAAAATCCGTAGCAAATCGATTGCCCAGAGTTATCGTACCTGTTTTATCTAAAAGTAATAAATCAATATTCCCTGAAGACTCGACAGCTCTCCCAGATAACGCCACAACATTAAACTTTAGAAGTCTATCCATACCAGATATACCAATAGCTGATAGTAGACCTGCTATTGTAGTTGGTATCAATGTCACAAAAAGAGCAATCAAAACAACTGCTGATAAAACTGTATTACTATACATTGCCATGCCATATAAAGAGCAAATCGCAAATATAAAGATTAGTGTTAATCCTGACAATAAAATAGTTAAAGCAATCTCATTTGGAGATTTAAGACGCTTTGCCCCCTCAACAAGTTCTATCATTTTATCTAAGAAGCTCTCACCTGGATTAGATGTAACTTTAACTTTGATAGCATCTGAAAGAACTTTTGTGCCTGTAGTCACAGCAGAGTTATCAGAACCTGCTTCTTTAACAACAGGTTCAGATTCACCAGTAATAGCAGATTCATCAATTGTTGCCATACCTTCAATAACATCACCATCACAAGGAATTAGAGTATTTGCTTCAACAATAACAGTATCGCCAATCTTTAAACTCTCTGCATCTACTTTTGTGACATTACCATCACTTTCAACTCTTAATGCAAAAAGCTTAGATTTTGCAGCTTTTAGAGTATCAGCTTGAGCTTTACCTCTTCCTTCAGCGATACCTTCAGCAAAGTTTGCAAATAATATTGTAAACCATAACCAAATTACAACTTGTAATGTAAAGCCAATATCTTGTTTATGTACAATTTCTGAAACTAGATATAGTGTACACAAAATAGTCACAACTTCGACACAGAACATTACTGGGTTTTTGATCATCTGACGAGGATCACATTTTGTAAAAGACTTCTTTATAGCTGGAACTACAAGTTCTTTTGACAATAAATTAGGAGATTTTTTTGTACTCATAGCTATCACCTATCAAAAATTTAAATTTAGTTGATCTAATATTGGTCCTAAACTCAAAGCTGGGAATATAGTTAGACCACCAATTAGTACTATTGTGAAAAACACTAAGATCGAGAAAATAAAACTAGTTGTATCAAGTGAGCTTATTTCACTCATTTGTGAACTACGTTTTTTCTTAACTAATGACCCTGCTAGCATTATTACCGCAAATATAACTCCAAAACGTCCGATAAGCATACTTAAAGCTATAGTTATATTTAGATAGCTAGTATTTGCTGATAAACCTGCAAAAGCACTACCATTATTATTAGATCCTGAGATATAAGCATAAAGTATCTCTGAAAAACCATGCGCACCACTATTAGTTAATGCTTGATGTACACTTGGAATAACTGCTGCCAAACCTGTGAACACTAATACACAACATGGTGATACAAGCAGAGCAAACATTGTCCATTTCATATCATTAGCTTCGATACGCTTACCCAAAAAGCTTGGTGCTCTACCTATCATCAATGATCCGATAAATACAGCTAACATCAAGAACATAAAGAAGCCATAAAATCCAGCACCAATACCTCCAAATATAACCTCTCCTATAGCCATATTTAACATAGCCATCATTCCACCTATAGCAGAATAACTATCCATGACACTATTTACACCACCATCTGAGGCAGATGTTGAAACAGTATTATATAAAGTCGAGTTAAATATCCCAAAGCGAGTCTCTTTACCTTCCATATTTGATAAATGACCAACCTGACCATAGATATCTTGGATATTATTATTATGTAAAAAATCTAAACCATGAAGCTCTGATATTGTCATAACCATTAGAGATATCACAAATAGCACTAACATTACTGCAAATATCATCCAACCTTGCTTGGTATTGCCAACCCACTTACCAAAGGTATAAGTTAATGCCGCAGCTATAGCAAATATTGAAACCATCTGAATATAGTTTGTAATTATCGTAGGGTTTTCATAAGGATGTGCAGAGTTTGCATTAAAGAAACCTCCGCCATTTGTACCCAAAGACTTAATAGCTTCTTGTGATGCTATAGGTCCCTGAGCAATGATTTGATCACTACCAGCTAAAGTATGTACATGTAAATATGCTATAATGTTTTGTGGCACGCCTTGGAATATATATACAATAGCGATTATGATAGATATTGGTAGTAAAACCCAAAATATAGCTTTGCCTAGATCATTCCAAAAGTTGCCAACTTTAGCAGCCTCATGCCTTGCTACAGATCTTATCAACACTATTGCAACACATAACCCAACTGCGGCTGAAACAAAGTTTTGGACAGTAAGAACAAGCATCTGTGAGAAATAGCTAACACCTGTCTCACCACTATAGCTCTGCCAATTAGTGTTGGTAACAAAACTTACTGCGGTATTAAATGCTTGAGAAAACCCCATTCCCTTAATTTCTTGTGGATTAAAAGGTAGTAGGCCTTGCAAAAGTAATACTACAAAAACAAAGATAAAGGCCATAATCGAAAAGCTTAGTAAACTAAAAAAATAACTTTTCGCTGATTGTTCTTTTTTTGAACTCTCTCCAAGTATTAATAGATATACTCTTTGAAAAGGCTTTGCAAACCAATCAAACCATGTTTTCTCATTATTAAATACTTTAAATATATAAGTTCCTAGTGGTTTAGTAATAATCACTAATGTAAATATAAAAACCACAAACAGAATAAAATTATAACTCATAGCTATACTCTCCTATAAGCTAAAATTTCTCTGGATATATAAGCGTAGCTGTCATATATATCGCCAAACTTATCATTGTAATTGCTGAAACAATAATCATATCAACCTCTTTAAACCTAAATTTTTAGGAGATAGATTATAATTTCAAGTGATATAAAAATTCTATTATGAACTTTAGCAAAGATATAAAATTTTTATAAAAATTAGTTCCTTTACTTATATTACTTTGAATTTAATTTATTGAAATCTACATTAGCTTGTTCAATCTTATATTGATTTTCTTCTACCCAACGTATTATGTTTTTCGTATGAATCAGTAAAGACTTTCCAAGATCCGTAAGAGAATAAAAGACACTAGGTGGAACCGTAGGTTCAACCTCGCGAAATACTAATCCACATCTTTCTAATTCTCTAAGCTTTAGTGATAGTATTCTTGGGGATATTTCTCTAAGATCTTTCTGAATCTGACTATATCTTTTAGTGCCATCTTCAAGTATTGATATCAATATAATACTCCATTTATCGCCTATTAGACCTAAGATCTCTCTAAAAGGTTTACAAGAATCTTTAGAGTACCCATCTTCAGTTACATTTTTGTTAGTACCTATCATAGTTGTGCATTCTTGTTTTATTTGGTAAATACAGTGATAATTATAAGTATATATTTTTTAACCTCAGGCATGGGAATAAAATGAAAAAACTACTACATATTAGATCAAGTATTAAAGAAGAAAATTCAGTTTCAAGAAAAATTGGTGATGATTTAATTAGTCATTTAAAAAGCACTGACAAGGTGAAAGTTTCAGAGAGAGATCTTGTAGATAACTCTGTAGAACATATAAATCCAGACTTTATTAATGCCATGGCAAATAATAATCAAGATAAACTTACTACCTCAAACAAGCTTATAGAAGAGCTTTTTGAAAATGATATTATTATTATCGAGTCGCCGATGTATAATTTTAGTATCCCTTCAACACTAAAATCTTGGATTGATAATATAATGATCGCAAGAAAAACATTCTTATATACAGCGAATGGGCCTGAAGGCTTAGTAAAAAATAAAAAAGCTATCCTTGTTCTTAGTAAAGGAAATATCTATAGTAAAGGAGCTACGAAACCTTTAGATTTTCAAGAAAATTATTTACGAACAATTCTTAATTTTATTGGTATAAATGACATAACTGTGATCTGTGCTGAAGGAGTTGATTTAAGTGCTGAAATACGAGAAAAATCTCTAAAACAAGTTGAGCAACAAATAAAAGATTTAACCCTTTAATGAATATGGAGAGTTGTATGAGGAAATATATATCATTAGGAATTTTAGCCACTCTAATACCTACGATATTACTAGCAAATAAACAAGATAATCCCGTACCAGAAATAATACCTAAATCTAATATTATCAAATGTAAATATAATGAAAAAAATGTTAACACTGTAATTGATTTTGAGAATGCTGTATTAAATGTAATATTTAATAAAGGTAATGTAGATGAGGTCTCTAAATATTTAGGAAAAACATACATTCAACATTACCCTTCAGCAGAGGATGGACCAGATGGTTTGATTACCTATCTTAAAGGACTTGGTGATAAAAAAGTATTTACACGGGTTGAGACAAAAAAAATATTTGCTTGTAATGATTATGTAATATTAGAAAATATTTTTTACTCATCAAAAAATGATTTAGGAACAGCTGCAATTAACACATTTAGAGTAAAAGATGGAAAGATTATTGAACATTGGGAGCTTATGGAACCTATTCCAAAAGAAACTAAAAATAATAATGGTATATTCTAGATCTCTATTTAGTTATGCCTTAGAATAATACTCTTTATTTCTTTTAATTTTTTTCTCTTCTGCAATAGCCACAAACATCATTAGCACGAAGCATACAATCGCAGCTAAATATAATGCTATAAAAGTTCCATACCAGCCATCGAAGCCAAATAAACTAATTTTTTTATCAGCAATCATACCCAAGCCAAGTTTAGCAAAACTATCGCCTAGCAAGTAAGCAAAAGTACCTTTTATACCATCTGCTACTGCAATCCCCTGTTTTGGAACAAATCCCACAGCAGCTACGCCTATAAGAAGTTGTGGTCCAAATACACAGAATCCTAAAAGAAACATTACAGTTAAATATACATATTGATTAGTCGCGGATTGATATAGGAAAATTAAAATGATAGTAACTATAAGACAAATAATAGCTGTTAATCCACGTCTACCATTAATAAGATCTGACAATAGCCCCCATAATAATGTTCCAGTTAAAGCTCCTGATTCAAATAATGCATAACTCCATGCAGAAGTTTCTTTTGTAAAACCTAAAACTTCATGAGCGTAAACTGGTGACCATTGATCCACACCTATTCTAACGACATATAGAAAGACATTTGCAAAACACAAGATCCAGATTATCTTATTGAAAACTACATATTTCTTAAAAATTTCCCATTTTGATATTTGTACTTTTTTAACATAAGCATCTTCTTCACTAATAGGTTCATCAAATATTTCCTCAACAGGTCCAAGACCATATGATTCAGGAGAGTCATTACCAATCCTCAGTCCAATAAAACCAATAATTAAGCAAAGAACCGATGGAAATATAAACATACCAACTACATTACCATCAAAGACTACATGTGCTCCAAAAAGTGCTATGGCCGCAGCTAATGCTCCACCAATATTATGAGACATATTCCACAGTCCCAAAAAGAATCCTCTTCTATTTCTAGGTGTCCATTTAGTAATAGTAGAATAACTGCATGAGCCTCCTGGACTTTGAAAAAAACCACTCATAGCATAAAAAGCAACCATAAGAAATATACTATATGTACTACTTCCTAAGCTTAGACCAAAGCCTATCATACATATCGCAGATAATATCAGCATAAACGGTAGTACCTGTTTAGTATTCTTACCATCAAAGTAATAAGTTGTCACAGTCTTACCAAGACCATAAGTAATCGAAAAACCTAAACCAATCAATCCTAAATCAGTAAAAGAGAGACCATAATCTTGAATCATGTCATTCTGAGCTATATTAAAATTCTTACGAATCATATACATACTAAGATAGCCGATAAATACAACTAAATATGATTTAATGAATTTATTTAGCCAAATTTTCTTTTTTTGTTCTTTAGATAACTCCATAGTAGGAATTCTTTGTTGCTCAAATATTTTTGATAGAGACATAGTTATATAAGTGATAAATATAAATATCAGGAGATTATAGATTAAATTTGCTATTTAATATAGCAGTAATAGTTTTAAAAATTATGATGTATAT